>CAZSDL010000131.1:0-6941 GCA_964605635.1 uncultured Woeseiaceae bacterium | reverse complement strand
TCGTCAGCCACCCGCGCCGGAAACCGCGCGTTGCGCCATGACGCGCACCAGGTGAGCACGATATTCGGCGCTTGCATGCATGTCGCTGTTCAGATCGTTGGCAGCGATTGACATTCCGTCGAGCGATGCGGCGCTGAACTTTCTGGTCAGCGCCTCCTCGAACTTCCTGACACGGAACGCGCAGGCACCGGCGCCGGTAACAGCCACGCGCACGCCATCGCTCGTTTCGGCGACCATGACACCGACAATCGCGTAACGCGACGCCGGATTGCGAAACTTGGCATACGCAGCGCGCTTCGCAACAGGAAAGCGCACCGATTGCACAATCTCGCCGGGCTCCAAAGCCGTTTCGAACAGGCCGAGAAAGTAATCGTCGGCTGCGATCTCGCGCCGGTCGGTCTTGACGCTCGCTGCGAGCGCCAGCAGTGCCGCCGGATAGTCGGCAGCAGGATCGCTGTTACTAACTGAACCGCCGAGCGTGCCGCGGTTGCGGACCTGTGCGTCACCAATAATTGCGGCGAGGTCGGCGAGCCCCGGGATGCGTGACCTCACGACCTTGCTTTCTGCAACGGCTGCATGACGCACCATGGCGCCAATAACGACGGCGGACTTTTCATCGTCGATGCGCTGCAAGGATTCGATGCCGGTCAAATCGACCAGGTGCGATGGTTGCGCGAGTCGTAACTTCATTGTCGGCAACAAAGTCATGCCGCCGGCCAGGATTTTTGCCTCGTCGTGTTCCTGCAGCAGGCGTCGCACTTCATCGAGCGAGGACGGGCGGTGATAACTGAACTCGTACATATTCGCTACTCCGTGTCGGTACTGCTCAGGCGGTTGCAGACTGAATAGCCCGCCAGACGCGTTCTGGCGTCGCCGGGATCGGTATGTCGGTTATTTGATATTTCGAGAGGGCATCGAGCACGGCATTGATAACGGCAGGCGTCGCTCCGATCGTGCCTGCTTCACCACAACCTTTTACTCCGAGCTCATTGTGCGTGCACAGGGTGACGTTGGTCGCGACATTGAAGTCCGGAACATCGCCCGCTTTGGGCAGGCAGTAATCCATCAGGGAACCGCTCAGCAACTGTCCGGATTCCGGATCGTAGACGCACTGCTCGTACAGCGCCTGGCCGATTCCCTGTGTTACACCTCCGTGTACCTGGCCCTCTACGATCATCGGATTGATTATGCGACCGAAGTCATCGGCTGCCACGAAACTGACGACATCGACCACCCCGGTCTCGGGATCGACTTCGACTTCGCAGATATGACAGCCGGAAGGATAGGTGAAGTTCTTGGGATCGTAAAACGCCGTTTCCTCGAGTCCCGGTTCGAGAACATCGAGCGGATAGTTATGCGGCACATAGGCAGACAATGCGACGTCAGCAAAGCTGACGGAGCGATCCGTTCCCGCGACAGTCAGTGTACCGTTTGCGAACTCGATGTCCGCTTCGGCTGCTTCCAACAGGTGAGCCGCGATTTTTTTCGCTTTGCGGCGGATCTTGCCCAGCGCTGCCTGCAGCGCCATGCCGCCGACTGCCATGGACCTCGAGCCGTACGTGCCCATGCCGAACGGAATCTTGCCGGTATCGCCGTGCACGACTTCCACGTTGTCGAAATCGACACCCAGTGCTTCGGTAACAAGCTGTGCAAAAGTCGTTTCGTGTCCCTGGCCATGGCTGTGTGAACCGGTCAACACCGTCACGGAGCCGGTAGGGTTGACGCGAATAGTACCGGCCTCGTACAGGCCTGCACGCGCCCCCAGCTGACCGGCGAGATTGGAGGGCGCCAGCCCGCAGGCTTCGATGTAGCTGGAAAAGCCGATGCCGCGCAGTTTGCCGTTTTTCGCCGAAGCCTCGCGTCGCTGGCCGAAATCGGCGTACCCGGCCAACTCCAGCGCCTTGTCGAGGCAGGCATGATAGTCGCCACTGTCGTATTGCAGCGCGACCGGAGTCTGGTAGGGAAAGCTGTCCGGGGAAATGAAATTGCGGCGTCGCAACTCGACCTTGTCGATGGCCGTCAGGCGTGCCGCAACGTCGACCAGGCGCTCCAGCAGGTAACTTGCCTCCGGCCGCCCGGCGCCCCGGTACGCATCGACCGGCACGGTATGTGTGAATATACCCTTCACTTCACAATAGATCGCCGGCGTTTTATACGGGCCCGCAAGGAGCGTTCCATACAGGTAGGTGGGTACCGACGGTCCAAATGTTGACAAGTAGGCGCCAAGGTTGGCGTGGGTACTGACTCGCAAGCCCAGGAAGTCGCCCTCCTTGCTGAGGGCCAGCTCGGCGTGCGAAACGTGATCACGACCGTGCGCGTCGCTCATGAACGACTCACTGCGCTCTGCCGTCCATTTCACGGGGCGACCGACGCGACGCGATGCCCAGGTGACGATCGCTTCCTCGGCATAGTGAAAAATTTTCGAACCGAAACCGCCCCCGACATCGGGCGCGATAACGCGCAGCTTGTGCTCGGGGATATGCAATACATAGGCGCCCATCAGGAGGCGAATGACGTGCGGATTCTGGCTGGTCGTGTACAACGTGTACTCGTCCTTGCCGCCGTCGTAGTCGCCGATAGCCGCGCGCGGTTCCATCGCATTGGGTATCAGCCGCGTATTGACGATATCGATCTTCGCGACGTGCGCGGCGGCGCTAAAGGCCTTGTCGACCGGCCCTGCATCGCCGATGTGCCAGTCGAAACAAGTATTGCCGGGCGCGATATCCCAGACCTGCGGCGCATCGGCTTTGCAGGCCGCTGCCAGGTCCGTCACCGCCGGAAGCTCGTCGTACTCGACCTCAACCAGTTCCGCAGCATCGCGGGCGAGCGCGCGCGACTCCGCTAACACGACCGCTACCTGGTCGCCAACGTAACGCACAACATCAACGGCAAGCGGCGGATGACCGGGTTCGGCCATCGCAGTGCCATCCTTACTGGTAATCCCCCAACCGCACGGCAGACCGCCAACGCCATCCGCTGCCATGTCTTTTCCGGTCAGTACGGCGACGACACCACGCATATTCTCGGCCGCATCAGTTGCGATGTCGAGTATGCGGGCGTGTGGCAGCGGTGAGCGCACGATCGATGCGTACAACTGCTGGGGCCGATTGATATCGTCCGTGTACTGTCCGCCGCCCGTTATGAAGCGACGGTCCTCTTTGCGCCGTACCGATTCACCAATGCCGTTCTTTGTCATCTCTGCCCCCTGCTTGTCGCAAAACCTGCAACCTTTACTCGCAACCCATTGCGGACATTCAACGCATCGCGCGGGCCCCCGCCTTTATTGCCTTGACGATGTTCTGGTAGCCGGTGCAACGGCACAGATTGCCTTCGAGCCAGGTGCGGATTTCCTTGTCCTCCGGCTCGGGGTTCTGCTGCACCAGGTCCAGGGCGCTCATGATCATTCCGGGCGTGCAGAAACCGCATTGCAAAGCGTGGTGCTCGCGAAAGGCTTCCTGCATGGGATGCAGATTGCCGTTCTTCGCAACGCCCTCGATCGTCATTATCTCGCGGCCCTCCGCCTGCAAGGCAAGCATCGTGCAGCTCTTTACCGATCGTCCATCCAAATGAATGACACAGGTTCCACACTGGCTCGTATCGCAACCCACGTGCGTTCCCGTCAAACCGAGGTTGTCACGAAGCATGTCGACCAGCAGCGTCCGCGACTCAACCTCGGCGTGCACCGGTTTGCCGTTCAGCACAAAGGAAACTCTTTTCGACATCGAGACTTACCTCCGATCCAGGAAAATGGTGCGTCCCCTGGTAATAAGACGCAGCGCGACTGCCGCAGCGCCGGCTGCCACAGCCACGATTGTTTAGTTATCCCCGGACACTACCAGAAACAAGCCTGTTAGTAACACCACAAGGATTACCGCGGCGACAACCCACTTCCGTGATTGGCCGCCGGCTTCCGCGGCCGGTGCGCTCGCGACTTTTACTGCGCCGCTGTCCAGCTCCCGGGAGAAGCAGCCGAAAAATTCGTCCGCCGTCTTGCGAGTTGCGCCGAGCACCAGGCGTGATCCGACCTGTGCGAGCTTGCCGCCGACCTTGAAATCGGCCGAATACGTCAGCAGCGTGGCACCGTCCTGCTCCGCCAGGTGCACATGCGCACTGCCGCGGCCGAAACCGGCGGCGCCTGCTTTGGTTTCGCCGCTTAGCGTATAGCTTTCCGGCGGATTGAGATTTTCCAGCGAGATTCGCGTGTCGAACTTCGCCCGCACCGGGCCGATCGCTGCGGCCACTTTCCCGCTGTATTCATTCTCGCCCTGCTTTTCCAGCGACTCACACCCGGGAATGCAGCGCTGCAGCACAGCCGGATCATTGAGCGCGTCCCACACGGTTTGCCGGTCGCTCGCTATGCGATATTCTCCTTTTATTTCGATGACTTACACCATACCAGCGAGGTGCACGGTTTCGACAATGGCCTGATGCTGACCCGGTGCCATCAGGTGTACGCCGGACACGCCGGCAATGTCACGCGCCTGCTCGATCATCTCGGCGCAAATCGAAACGCCTTCCTGGCGCGGGTCACGCGCGGCTTCCATGCGCCGGACGATGCCATCCGGCATTACTGTGCCCCACAGGTTGTCCCGCATCCAGCGCGCCGAATCGGCGGATCGCAACGGACCGAGTCCCGCCAGGAAGTACAGTTTTTCCGTGAGGCCATGCTCGCGCAAGCGATCGAAGTAACGACCAAGCAGTTCAATGTCAAAGCAATATTGCATTTGCACGAAACGGGCCCCGGCTTCCTGTTTGCTCTGCAATGCGGACGGCACCCAGTCGATGCCGGGATCGATGGGAACATCGGCGGCACCAGCGAAAAAATCCGGTTTTCGTGTCAGTTCACTGCCGGACATCGTCACACCATCGACACTCATTGTGCGCGACGCCGCGATCAGCGAGCGTGCATCGAGATCGAATACTGGTTTGGCCGCTACATCGTCACCCGAGTCGACCCCGTCGCCTGACAGCATAAGGACATTTTCGATGCCGAACGCGGCGGCGCCGAGCAAGTCGCTTTGCAGCGCAATACGATTGCGGTCGCGACAAGTCATTTGCAGGATCGGCTCGACGCCCATTTGCCGCACATGAATCGCCGCAGCAAGGCTGGACATACGGACACGAGCGCCGGCACCATCGGTAAGATTGATCGCCGAAATCACGGGGCGCAAGTCTTCGACGGCGCGAGACAAGGACTCCAGGCCGATGCCGCGCGGTGGCGTAAGCTCTGCCGTGACCGCAAAATGCCCCGACTCCAGCGAGCGACGAAACGGATTGTTTATTTCGGGCACATCTACCCCGCAGCGGCGTTATCAGTTCAATCGGGAACGTGGCGCAAACCGCGAGCCGGCACCCAGTCACGTAACGACACGCCCACCTTAGCCCTACGGAGGCGGGGCTGCAAATCCGTGTTCCCGGGAGGCTTCGTTACAGGGTTGGCATGGAAAAATCGGCTCCGGCCCGGATGCCGGTCGGCCAGCGCGACGTCACCGTCTTGAGACGAGTATAGAAGCGAACGCCTTCCATTCCGTACACCGCCGTGTCGCCGAACAGGGAACGTTTCCAGCCACCGAAACTGTGAAACGCAAGCGGCACAGGAATAGGCACATTGATACCGACCATGCCGACCTGGATGGTAGACGCGAACTCGCGCGCGGCATCGCCGTCGCGGGTGAAAATTGCCGTGCCGTTTCCGTACTCGTGCTCGTTAACCAGTTGCATCGCATCGCTGAACGTGGCTGCCCGCGTGATGGTCAGCACCGGACCGAAAATCTCTTCCTTGTACACGCGCATGTCGGCGGTTGCATGGTCGAACAGCGTCGGACCGAGGAAATAGCCGGCCGACTTTGTAATCTCGTGGGTCCGGCCGTCAACCAGCAGCTTTGCGCCTTCCTGCTCGCCGAGATCGATATAAGACCGCACCTTGTCGCGATGCTCAGCCGTAATAAGCGGGCCCATATCATTATTGTTGTCGGTGCCGGGGCCGACCTTGAGCGCTGCAATCTTCGGCAGCAGTTTCTCGAGCAGAGGTTCTGCCGCATCGCCCACCGTAACCACTGCCGATATGGCCATGCAACGTTCCCCGGCAGAGCCGTACCCGGCGCCGACCAGTGCATCGGCGGCCTGCTCCATGTCGGCATCCGGCATCACGACCATATGATTCTTGGCGCCTCCGAGTGCCTGCACCCGCTTGCCGTTGTGCGAGGCTGTCCGGTAAACGTGTTCCGCGACCGGCGTCGAGCCGACAAAACTGACAGCAGCCACCCGTTCATCGGCGAGCAATGCATTGACGGCCACATGGTCGCCTTGCACGACATTGAAAACTCCCGGTGGAAGGCCGGCCTCAGCCAACAGCTCAGCCCACTTCAGCGAGCAGCTCGGGTCTTTCTCGGACGGCTTCAAAATAAACGTATTGCCGCAGGTAATCGCCATTGGAAACATCCACAACGGCACCATGGCCGGGAAGTTGAACGGCGTGATGCCGACACATACTCCCAGCGGCTGGCGCATCGAATAGCAATCGACGCCCGTGCCAATCTGGTCGCTGAATTCGCCCTTGATAAGATGCGGCATACCACACGCGAATTCGACAATCTCCAGGCCACGCTGTATTGAGCCATCGGCGTCGTGCAACACCTTGCCATGCTCTTGTGTGATCAGCGCAGCTATTTCCGCCCGGTCGCGTTCGATCAGTTCCTTCAGCCGAAACATGACCCGCGCCCTGCGCAGTACGGATGTGCGAGACCAGCTTGCAAACGCTTCGCTCGCTGCGGACACCGCGTCGGCCACGTCCTGCTCATTTGACATTGCGACTTCGGCGCATTGCTTGCCGGTTGCCGAATCGAATACTTTTCCGGAGCGACCCGTCCTGGACGATTTTCGCTCTCCGTTAACCCAGTTCGGTACGCTGCGAATCGTGTTCAATGCTGAAGCTTTCTGCG
>CAZSDL010000130.1:0-7122 GCA_964605635.1 uncultured Woeseiaceae bacterium | reverse complement strand
TGACTTCCGCAATACCGGACATGCCGGAGCCGCCGATGCCGACAAAGTGCACACAGTTGATGCGGCGCATGCGCCTGATCATGTCTTCACCCCGGCGGTCTCGAGGCAAATGTTCGTAATGCGCTCCAGTGCATATGGCTTGGCCATTGCGCGCGCTTTCAGTGCACGCGCAAGAAGCTCTTCACGGCTCGACAGAAATGTTTGCAACAACGCGGCCAGCGACTCGTCAGTGAGCGAGGTTTCCTGCACTATTTCCGCGGCACCTGTAGCGCGCAGTCCTGCGGCGTTGGCAGTCTGATGGTCGTCAACAGCCGCCGGATACGGGATGAAGATGGCCGCGAGACCGGCGGCCTGGATTTCGGCTACTGTCAGGGCACCGGCACGGCATACGACCAGGTCAGCCCAGCCGTATGCGCCGGCCATGTCGGCGATAAACGGTATCAGCTCAACGTCCAGGCCGTGAGCCGCATAGGCCTCCCGGGCTGTATCGAGTGTCCGGCTGCCTGCCTGGTGCCTGACCTGCGGGCGTATGTCATGCGGCAGTCGCGCGAGTGCCGCCGGTACTACCCGGTTAAGTGACAGTGCCCCCTGGCTGCCGCCAAGCACCAACAGACGCAGCGGCCCGCTGCGACCCGCCAGGCGAACGGCTGGCTCCGCAAGTTCTGCGATTTCCCGTCGCACCGGGTTGCCCACTGTCTCTGCGTTGGCACGCGCGGAAAAACTGCCCGGGAAGGCTTGCAGCACAACCCGGGCAAGACGCGCCAGAAGTCGATTGGTCAGTCCGGAGACAGCATTCTGTTCATGAATTATGAGTGGCCGGCGCGTAAGCCAGGCAGCGACGCCGCCAGGACCACTGACGAATCCGCCCATGCCGAGCACCGCTGCCGGGCGATGCCGGCGCATAACTGCCAGTGATTGCAGTACGGCAACAAGCAGTCGCACAGGCGCGAGCACGAGAGCGAGCCCGCCTTTTCCGCGCAGCCCCTGGACACTTATCCACTCGATCCGTATGCCGGCAGCCGGCACGATGGTCGCTTCGAGACCGCGATGCGTGCCCAGCCAGACGACATCTCGCGCGTGCTCCTGCAGCGACAAAGCGATGGCGAGTGCAGGATAGACGTGGCCGCCGGTACCGCCCGCCATCAGCATGATCGGACCGGCACTCATCGGCCTTCCTTCCCGTCGGCCGTGCGCCGGTTGACAGGACGAGCGTCGCTGACAAGTTCATGATGGATGCGCAACAACAAACCGAGTGACAGCATGGTCACGATCAGGCTGCTCCTGCCGTAACTGACGAGCGGTAACGTCAGGCCTTTGGTCGGCAGCAAACCCATGTTCACCCCGATGTTGATGAACGACTGCAGGCCGAGCCAGGTGCCGATGCCGACGGCGATGTACGCTTCGAAAAGGCGTTCCGACCTGGCAGCACGTATGGCGAGGTGAAAGATGCGCCACAGCAGAGCAAGGAATAGCCCGATCAATACGAGCGAACCGGCTAGTCCGAATTCCTCGGCAAATACGGCGAAAACAAAATCGGTGTGCGCTTCCGGCAGATAAAAAAGCTTCTGCACGCCGTTGCCCAAACCGACGCCGAACCATTCGCCACGACCGATGGCGATCAGCGACTGTGTCAGCTGAAATCCCGTGTTGAACGGGTCAGACCACGGGTCACGGAAACCCGTCAGGCGTTGCAGGCGATACGGTGACGTGATTGCGAGAGCCACCATCGCGATGACGGCAACGCCAAAGAACAGGCAGAAGTCGCGCAGACGCGCGCCGGCGACAAACAGCATAGCCAGTGCTGTCGCCAGCAGCACGATGGCGGCACCGAAATCGGGTTCAGCCAGCAACAGTCCGCAGGCGAGACTCAGCAGGAGAATGGGACGGAGGAAGCCGCCGAATTCCTCGCGCAGCGACTTGTTTCGTCGCACGAGGTAACCGGCCAGATACAGTATCAGGCACAACCGGGCGGGTTCTGACACCTGCAAGTTGATAAAGCCGATGCGCAACCAACGCCTGGCGCCGTTGACCTCGTAACCCACTCCCGGTATCAGCACGACGGCGAGAAGCGCAATGCCAGCGAGCAGCAGCAAGGGTCCGATACTGCGCCAGGTCTGCATCGGTATGAACAGGCACAAGATGCCGCCCGCGGCGCCGATCAGCGCCGCAACTGCCTGCCTCTCAACGTAGAAAAACGGATCGCCGGCCAGGTTGTCGGAGGTCGCTATCGAGGCAGATGCAAGTATCACCAGTCCGCCCAGTAACAGCGTTGCCCCGATCAGCAACAGCACCGCGTCGATCTGAATCGGCGTCTTCAATCGCACCGGGAACGGCATCGTTGCGCTGTGCAGGCTCATGTTGCGATCGCCTCCACCAAACGACAGAAGTCCTTGCCGCGTTCTGCATAATTGAGATACTGGTCAAAGCTCGCGCAGGCGGGCGCCAGGAGTACCGTGTCCCCGTCACTTGCAATACTTGCTGCAACCGACACGGCCGTCTGCATGTCGGCGGCCTGGTAAACCGGTGCCAGTCCCTTCAGCGCCGCAGCTATAGCAGGTCCGTCGCGACCTAGAAGCACCGCCGCGCGCAGTTTCTGGTGAATGGCGCGCGCGAGATCTGCAAAGTTGCCGCCTTTCCCGTCGCCACCCGCGATCAGGATGACGGGGCCGCTAACGGAGTTGACCGAGGCAATCGCCGCGCCGACGTTGGTGGCCTTCGAATCATTGATGTAGTCCACCTTACTCTTGCGTGCGACGAACTGCATACGGTGCGGCAACCCGGGAAACCCGTTCAGTACCTGCAACATCGGCGACAACTCGAGGCCGAGTGCGCGTCCGGCCGCCAGCGCAGCGAGTGAGTTCGCCTGGTTGTGGCTACCGACAAGTGCCAGGTCGGCGACTGACAGCAACGCCTGTTCACCGCAAGACAGGTACACGCCTTCCTCTTCCTGTATCAAGCCGTACTGATTACGGGCAGGCGCATCGAGACCGAAGCTGACTCGCGGAACGCCGTCCGGTATGTGCTGTTGCACGTCGCTGTCATCGCGATTAAAGACCGCGTATTTTGCATCGGCAAAAATACGGTACTTCGCGGCGCGGTATTCGGACTCACTCTCATGCCAGTCCAGGTGATCCGGTGACACGTTCAGAAGCACGGCGACAGACGCCGGGAGATGACGGGTTCTCATGAGCTGAAAACTGGACAGCTCGAGCACATACAGTTCAGGCACTGCACTCTCGAGCAAGTCGAGCGCGGGCCTGCCGAGGTTCGCACCGGTCAGGACCTTTTTCCCGGCCGCTTCACACATCAGGCCGAGCAGAGTAGTTACCGTGCTCTTGCCGTTTGACCCGGTTACGGCGGCAAACGGCGC
Organism: uncultured Woeseiaceae bacterium; assembly: GCA_964605635.1. Taxonomy (GTDB): domain Bacteria; phylum Pseudomonadota; class Gammaproteobacteria; order Steroidobacterales; family Woeseiaceae; genus IDS-8. Next base: position 3,752 of record CAZSDL010000130.1, on the reverse strand, counting down.
CTGCGCCTCGGCTACAAACAGTTCGATGTCGGAAACCACTTCGATCCCTGCATTGCGCGCAGCGCGCAACAGCGGCTCCCGGTCGGCAACTCCCGGCGATGCTATGACGCGATCGATGCCCTCAAGCGCTTGCAGCGGCAGCCGACCAACGACGACTTCCGCCCTGGAGTCGATGCTGCCCAGTTCCTGCAGGCCCGGTGGTTCCTTGCGGCTGTCGACGAACCTCGCCGTTCGCTTTTTGCGCTGCAAAAAGCGTGCGACCGATAGCCCGGTGGCACCGAGACCGACGACGAGGTCCTTGTGGCCGGCCTTTTTCAGCGGCATCGCGCTTTTTCCACCCGGTTGTTTTCGCTGCGCTGCCATCATCGGATCTTCAGACTCGCAAGTCCGATCAGCACCAGGATGACGGTGATGATCCAGAAACGGACGATGACTTTCGGCTCTGCCCAGCCTTTCAGTTCGAAGTGGTGATGCAGCGGCGCCATGCGAAATACACGCCGCCCCGTAAGCTTGAACGACACGACCTGGATGATGACCGAAACGGTTTCGACGACGAAAACACCACCCATGATGGCCAGCACGATTTCCTGGCGCGTAATGACCGCGACCACGCCAAGCGCCGCGCCAAGCGCCAGCGCGCCGATGTCGCCCATGAACACCTGTGCGGGATAGGTGTTGAACCACAGGAATCCCAGGCCCGCACCGCAAAGCGCCGCACAGAAGACCAGTATCTCGCCCGTGCCGGCAACATACGGGATGCCGAGATACCCCGAGAAGTTAAAATTGCCGGTGACATACGCGAACACGCCAAGGGCACCGCCGACCAGCACGGTAGGCATGATGGCGAGCCCGTCGAGACCGTCGGTCAGGTTCACCGCATTGCTGAAGCCGACAATGAAAAGAATGGTTACGACGATCTGGAAGGCGCCCAGTGGAATCGCGAGATCCTTGAAATACGGAATAAGAAGCGAGGTGCTGATATCGTCGGTGGCCATCAGGTAAAGCGCTACGGCGGCCGTGAGGGCAACGGCCGTCTGCCAGAGCAGTTTCTTCTTCGCAGAAAGGCCTGCCGAATCCCGCAAAACGAGTTTCTTGTAGTCATCGACGTAGCCGATTACGCCGAACGCCAGCGTCACGAAGAGCACGATCCAGATAAACCGGTTCTCGAGATCGGCCCACAGAATCGTGCTGACCACGATGGCTGTCAGTATCAATGCGCCGCCCATTGTCGGCGTGCCTGCTTTCGGAAGATGACTTGCCGGTCCGAACTCGCGCACCGGCTGACCGACCTGGTTGAGGCTGAGCTTAGCGATCATTCGTGGACCGATGACAAATGACAATACGAGCGCGGTGAGTGCGCCCAGAATGGCGCGCAGAGTCAGGTAGTTGAAAACGTTGAAGCCCGTTTCGAACTGCGACAGGTAGCTGGTCAGGTAGAGCAGCATCGTCAGGCCCGCCGCCGTGAAGTCGAGTCAGCGCGCAATGCATCCACCACACGTTCCATATGTGCGGCTCGCGATCCCTTCACGAGGATATTCACGCCGCTGGTCGCGGACCGCGTCAGTTCGTCGATAAGCGCTTCTACGGATGCAAACCATTCGCCGTGTTCGCCGTAGGCTTGCACCGTCTGGCGCGATAACGGGCCGGTAGCAAGAAGACGCGCAACACCTGCCGCACGCGCGGCGGCACCCACCTGGCGATGCAGCGCCTCCTGGTCGAGCCCGAGTTCACCCATATCGCCCAGCACCAGCCAGCTGGGTCCCGGCCTGGTCACGAGGAACTCAGCGGCGGCGATCACGCTGACCGGATTGGCGTTGTAGCTGTCATCGTAAAGTATTGCCCCACCAGGACAGGGGACCGGCTGCAGGCGACCGGCAACCGGTTCGGCGGACTCGAGTCCCTGGCGAATAATCTCGAAATCGATGTCTAGCCTGCTGGCAACAGCGGCCGCGGCGCAGGCATGCAGGACGTTATGCCTGCCAGGTAAGCGCAATGAAACCGGCCGGGCATCGGCGGCACCCATCTGTATTTTGAACGTCGAGCCGGAGTCATTCAGTTGCACGTCCACGGCACGTACATCGGCCTGTTCGCTGCTGCCGAAACTCACGATGTCGATATCGGCGGCAAGCGTGCTCCACAAGGAAAAATACCGATCGTCCGCATTCAGGACGGCGCAACGCGGACGTACCTTGCCCGCCAGGATTTCGCCTTTCGCGTTTGCTACGCCATCGAGACTGCCGAATCCTTCCAGGTGCGCCGGTCCGGCGTTGGTAATGACCGCTATTTCCGGTTCGGCCAGTGATGTCAGGGCGGCGATTTCGCCCGCGTGATTGGCGCCCATTTCAAGAACGGCGTAGCGATGTTCCGGCGCCAGCTCCGATAACATCAGTGGTAAACCAATATCGTTGTTCAGGTTGCCGCGTGTTGCGAAAGTCGGCGCGACTCTCGACAGGCAATTCGCAATCAGTGACTTCAAAGTAGTTTTGCCGTTACTGCCGGTAAGCCCGATGACAGTGACCTGAAGTCGGCGGCGCCAGGACGCTGCGAGTTGACCCAGCGCCCGCCGCGTGTCGCTTACAGTGATAACCGGAAGTGTTGTGTCGACCCGCGACTGCACAACGGCACCGGCTGCGCCGCACTCGGCTGCGCGGGCCAGAAACGTGCTGCCGTCAAAATTCGGTCCTTGCAGGGCGAAAAACAGCTCCCCTTCCCGCAGGGTGCGCGTGTCGGTGCTCAGTCCTTTAAAGCGAGCGGACTCCCCGCTTGGCGTTCCTTGCAACGTTCCTTGCAACGTTCCTTGCACAATGGTGGCAGCATTCACCAGCGTGTCTCCGATCATTGCTTGCCTGCCGCGGCCCCGCGGCGGGCCTCAAGGCTCGTGCGCGCAGCCTGGTAGTCGGAAAATGGCAGCCGGCGACCGCCGATCAGCTGGTAATTTTCGTGACCCTTGCCGGCGATCAACACCACGTCCCGGTCGCTGGCCTTGTCGATGGCGTATGCAATCGCCGTGGCGCGATCCTCGATGGCCTGTGCGCGCCCGTCCATGCCCGCGAGCGTGGCGGCAATGATCTCGCCCGGCGGCTCATTACGCGGATTATCGTTGGTGACTACCGCATGATCGGCGAGCCGCGTGACCACCTCTCCCATCAACGGGCGCTTGCCGCGATCGCGATCTCCACCGCAACCGAACACGCACCACAGTTCTTCGGCACAATGCTCTCGCAGCGATTGCAAGACCGCTTCGAGCCCGGCCGGTGTGTGCGCATAATCGACGTAGACGGCGGGACCGGCTTGCTCGCGACCCACCCATACCCGTTGCATGCGACCCGGGGGAGGCGTCGCGTGGCTCAATGCCCCTGTGGCATCGGCAATCGGCACGCCCCAGCCAAGTAACTGTCCGAGTACCAGGGCCGCGTTGCCGACGTTGAACCGGCCGACCAGCGGCAGGTGAAATTCCGTCGAACCCCAACTGGTTTCTGCGTTCACGACGGTCCCCTGCTCGTCCGTCCGTCGCGGTATTAGTGCTACCTGGGATCGTGACCGGCGGGACAGCGGCGCGTCGGTGGTAACCACGGTCACGTCATCGCCACATCGTGCCGCGAGGTTCCGTCCGAACGTGGAATCGATGTTGACCAGTCGATGCCGTACATCCTGCCGCAGTAAGAACGCTGCCTTGGTTTCGCCGTAGGAGTGCATGCTCCCGTGATAATCGATGTGGTCGCGACTGAGATTGGAAAACAGCGCCGAATCGA
>CAZSDL010000129.1:0-7333 GCA_964605635.1 uncultured Woeseiaceae bacterium | reverse complement strand
TGAGGATGTCGAACAGCCTGAAAAGCAGGAATGCCAAGGCCCACAGCCCCGGCGACGGTGGCAGCGCCTGCAGCACCAGGTACATGGCGGCGATCTCGTCCCAGACAATTCCGGGGTGATCGTGCACGCCGACCCGCCGCGCCGCCTCGGCACAGATCCAGATGCCCGCCAGCACCAGCGCAACGCCGATCGCCAGCCTGAACGGCCACTCCAGCGGCAGGACGGCCCAGGCGGCCAGCACCCCGAGCAGTGTGCCGACAGTTCCCGGCGCGAACGGCGATAACCCGGTACCAAAGCCGAATGCCGCAAACACGACCGGGTTGCGCAGTACGGCGCGTTGCAATTCAGAAGTGCTTGTAGCCACCGCTCTCGTACTCGACTTCCTGGCCGTCACGTCGGCAGATCAGTTGCGATCCCGATGTCACCGAACCGATACGGGTTACCGGCAGCCCCAGCTTTTCGCCAATGGCCTGGAATCTTGCCTCGTGACGGCTATGCGCCGTGAAACAGAGTTCGTAGTCATCGCCACCGCCAAGCGCAAACTGCAGAGCACGTTCGTCTCCGAAATGACGACGCAGTGGTGCTGACAACGGCAGCCGATCGAGGTCCAGTTCAGCGCCCGCCCCGCTCGCTGTGAGGAGCTTTTGCGCATCGCCGAACAAGCCATCGGACAGGTCGATCGCGGCGCTGGCGAAACCCGCGATAGCCTTTCCGAATGCAACGCGGGCGGTCGGCCGCGAAAAGCGGCGTATGAGGTAACGGGCATCCGCAGAGTCGTCTTTACCATTCTGCAGAAGTGCAAGTCCACCGGCCGCATCGCCCGGGGTTCCGGTCACAAAAATGTGCTCGCCGGCTGTCGCGCCGGCACGCGTGATGTACGTGCCCGCCGTAACGTCGCCGATGAGTTGCACACTGATCACGGTCTGCTGACCGCGTGTCGTATCGCCACCCACCAGCGATACATCGTGCGCAGTTGCTGACTCGAAAAGCCCATTGGCAAACTCGCTGAGCCATTGTTCGTCGCTGCGGGATAATGTAAGTGCAAGAGTCATCCAGCGTGGTCGGCCGCCCATCGCCGCGATATCGGACAGGTTGACTTCGACCGCACGAAAACCGATGTCGGCGGCAGGGAATCCTGCGGGATAATGCACGCCGTCCACAATCGTATCGACGACGCAGACGAGTTCGCGATCCGCGGCGGGCGAAAGCACGGCGCCGTCGTCTTTGATACCAAGTACCACTGACTCGTCGTCACTCGAGCGCACGAAAAAGCGGCGAATGATTTCAAACTCATCCACGGCTAGCTTGTACTTTGCCGATTCTCCGCAGGGCGCAATTGAGTCGCCGCACGGTCGAGAATAGCGTTGATGTACTTGTAGCCGTCGACTGATCCGAAGCGTCGCGCGAGATTAACAGCTTCGTTGATAATGACGCGATACGGGATCTCCGGTTGCGAACTCAACTCGTGCACACCGAGCAACAGGATGCCCCGCTCGACCGGGTCGAGTTGGGCCAGTGGCCGGTCAGCCAGGTCGGCAACGCTTTTTTCCAGTTCTTCCTGGGAATCCAGGATGGCCCTGAGCGCCGTATCGAAGTAAGCCTGGTCAACCCGTTCGTAGTCGCGTCGTTCCCGAAACTGCTTTTGCAGTTCGGCGCAATCGTGGCCAGTGATCTGCATTTGATACAGTGCCTGCACGAGCAAATCGCGTGTGCGGCTGCGTGCCCCGGATGACTGCGCCATGATTGATGCTCGACCCGATCAATCGAGTCGGCGAAGCACGTTGATCATTTCGATCACGGCGAGCGTTGCTTCCTCGCCCTTGTTGCCGCCCTTCGTACCGGCGCGCTCGATAGCCTGCTCGATAGTGTCTACCGTCAGTACGCCGACGCCAACCGGCACACCGTGAGTGCGACTCGCGGCACCCAAACCGCGCAGACACTCCCCGGCGACGTAATCGAAATGCGGCGTTGCGCCACGAATGACGGCACCCAATGCAATAATTCCGTCGCAGCGTCGCGACGCGGCGATCTTGTCAACCACCAGCGGCAATTCACAGGCGCCGGGCACACGCACGAGTTCGATGGCGGCGTCGTTGGCACCATGACGCCTCAAACAGGCAACGGACGCCTTGATCAGGGACTCGACGATGAAATCGTTGAATCGCGACGCGACAATTGCTATCCGGGCGTCGCGGACCATGAGGTCACCCTCGATCGTCTTGATCTTGTCCATAGTTCCTCAGCTTTCCACGTATTCGGTGATTTCCAGATCGAACCCGGAAATACCGTGCATCTGCTTGGGTGCCGACAACACGCGCATGCGCTGCACGCCGAGATCACGCAGAATCTGCGCACCGATGCCATAGGTTTTGAGAACGGCTTCGCCGCTGCGTCGCTCGGCGAGCTCGTTCGGTGCCAGCGACAGGCTCTCCACCGCTTCCATCAATTCACGGGACGATTCGCGTTCCCGTAATACCACCACAATGCCGGCCTTCTCGTTTGCAATGCGCTCGATGGCGCTTTGCAGGGGCCAGCCCAGCGTCGCACTTTGTACACCGAGAACGTCGCCGAGCGTATCCTGGATGTGCACGCGGACCAGCGGATTGGTTTCTTTGTCGATTTTTCCTTTGACCAGCGCCACATGCACAGCGCGGTTAACGTGGTCGTCATAGCAAAACAGCTCGAACTCGCCGTGCGCCGTTTGCACAGTTTTCTCGGCGATGCGCTCGACGTAGCGCTCTTTCTCCAGGCGATAGCGAATGAGATCCGCGATAGTGCCGATGCGCACGCCGTGATGGCGTGAGAATGCTTCGAGATCGGGGCGGCGCGCCATGCTGCCGTCTTCGTTCAGAATCTCCACGATTGCCGCGGCCGGCTCGAATCCCGCGAGGCGTGCGAGATCGCAACCCGCCTCCGTATGGCCGGCACGGGTCAGCACACCACCGGGTTGCGCCATAACGGGAAAAATATGACCGGGCTGGCTCAGGTTTTCCGGCTTCGCGTCCGGCGCCACTGCAATCTGTACCGTGCGCGCCCGATCGTGCGCCGAGATCCCCGTAGTAATGCCTTCGGCTGCTTCGATGGAGACCGTAAAGTTGGTTGCATGCCGTCGATCAGTGTCGTCGACCATCAGCGGCAGGCGCAATTGCGCGCAGCGCTCGCGCGTCATCGTCAGGCAGATCAGGCCGCGACCGTAGCGGGCCATGTAGTTGATATCCTCCGGCCGTACTTTTTCGGCCGCCATCAGCAGATCGCCCTCGTTTTCGCGATTCTCGTCATCGACCATGATCACCATCTTGCCCTGCCGGATATCGGCAATGATCTCGTCGATGCTGCTGAATGCCGAGCTTGCCGCTGCCGGGTGCAAGGTTGTGTTGTTACGCATAGCCATGTGCCTCGAGAAAGTCCTTGCTGATGCCCGGCTCGCCGTCGTTGCGAATGAGGCCTTCCAGGTAACGTGCGATCAGGTCGACTTCGATATTAACCTGTGTGCCGACGCGGTATGTGCCGAGTATTGTGGCACTGGCCGTGTGCGGAATGATATTCGTGGCGAAGGACGTGCCGGATACCGAGTTGATGGTAAGACTCACGCCGTCGACACAAATGGAGCCCTTGCGCACCACATAGCGGCTGAATTCGCCCGGCAGGTCGATCTGCAAGCGCAATGAACGGGCATCCTGGCGCTGCCCGGACACCGTGCCGATGCAATCGATGTGCCCGCTGACGAGGTGGCCGCCCAGGCGGTCGGTAAGCCGCAGCGACGGTTCCAGGTTCACCGGACTGCCTTGTTCGAGCGTCGACAAGGTAGTGACCGCAAGCGTTTCCCGCGAAACATCCGCGTCGAATCCCTCATCGTGCAAGTGAATAGCCGTCAAACAGACGCCGTTGACGGAAATGCTCTCGCCGGTCTCGTACTCACGCCATGGCAGGTCTGGCGCATGGATGCGCAGTCGCCGGTCGCCCTGACGCGCTTCGATACCGGCAATGCTGCCGATGGTTTTGACGATTCCAGTGAACATGCTGCCTCAGGCTTTATTCCCGGTTCGCGGCCGCGCCGTGATCCTCGTGTCCGGACCGACGCGGCGCACATCGATTATCTCGAGCGGCGGGCCGCTGCCGAAACGGGTCCAGTCCGGGGTGTTGAACATGCCCCGGGTTTCACTACCCATGATATGGGGCGCCTGATAAATGACAAGTTCGTCCACTAAACCCGCGGCCAGCAAGCTGCCGGCCAGTTCGCTGCCCGCCTCCACCAGCAGGTCGTTAACCTGGTATTCGTCTGCCAATATCGCAAGAACGGCCGGCAAGTCGATGCCGCCCGGGGCTGAGCTGACCTGAAAAACCCGGGCACCGGCCGACTCCAGTGCAGACCGGCCGGAATCGTCCAGGCAGAAAATAGCGGTCTGGCCGGATTCCGCCAGCAGTCGCGAACGCGGTGGTGTCCGCAGCTTGCTGTCGACCACCGCGCGCAGCGGCTGCCGAATCGTTGCCTCCGGAGGGCGCACCGTCAGTAGTGGATCATCAGCCAGTACCGTGCCGATACCGGTCAGGATCGCTCCTGACATCGCGCGTAGTCGTTGTACGTCTGCCCGCGCGGCAGCGCTGCTGATCCATTGGCTGCGGCCGTCCTGCATTGCCGTAGCGCCGTCGAGGCTACTGGCGATTTTCGAACGCACGAACGGTCGACCGCGACGAATACGTGACAGAAAACCGGCGTTGAGTGTTTCAGCTGCCGCGCGCAGAAGTCCGCTGGCGACCTTTACGTCGCCCTCGGCAAGTTGCGAAAGTCCGCGGCCGGACGCATGCGCTGACGGGTCTTCCAACGCGCAGATGACTTGCGCCACGCCGGCGTCCAGCAGTGCGCGGGTACACGGCCCGGTCCGACCCTGGTGCGAGCAAGGCTCCAGAGTTACGTACGCGGTTGCGCCCGCAGCCTCGGCACCCGCCATTGCCAGCGCGTTCACTTCCGCATGCGCTGCGCCGGTTCGCTCGTGGAAGCCTTCGCCGACGATCGTGTCACCTCTGACCAGCACACAACCGACACGCGGATTCGGATGCGCGCTCGTCAGGCCTTTTCGCGCGAGCTGCAGTGCCCGCGCCATGAAGCGATAGTCGGCCGTGGAGAACTCGCTCATTTCCTGCCTGGCAGATCAGGCAACAGGGACATCTGCTCGCGACTCGCCGCCGCATCGGAAATTTCCTGCAGGCGTTTGATCTCGTCCTGGAACTCCGTTACGTCCTGGAAACTGCGATAGACGGATGCAAAGCGCACGTAAGCGACTTCGTCGAGCTTGCGCAGTTCTTCCATGACCAGCTCACCAACAAGGCGCGCCGGCACCTCACGTTCGCCCATGGTGCGCAGGTTGTGTATGAGTCGCCCGATCGCCTGCTCCAGTTCGTCTGCCGGCACCGGGCGTTTTTCCAACGCGCGTGTCATGCTGTTGCGCAGCTTGTTTTCATCGAACGGTTGCCGGCTGCTGTCGCTCTTTATCAGTCTCGGCATCACCAGCTCTGCGGACTCGAAAGTCGTAAATCGTTCGTTGCAATCCAGGCACTGGCGACGCCTGCGTATCTGGCGCCCGTCGGCGGCCAATCGGGAATCGATGACCTTGGTTTCTTCGTGACTGCAGAACGGACAGAACATGATTTTGAATTCGCGTGTCCTTGTGGGCGAACGGCAATTGTCAGCCGTACACCGGATAGCGTTTGCACAGCTCCAGTACCTGGTCGCGCACGCGCACTATCACAGCGTCGTTGCCGAGATCGTCCAGAATATCGCAGATCCAGCCAGTGAGTTTACGCGTCTCTGCCAGTCCGAAACCGCGAGTCGTTATTGCAGGTGTCCCAAGGCGCAGGCCACTGGTGACAAACGGCGACCGCGGATCGTTCGGCACGGCATTCTTGTTGACGGTGATATTGGCACGGCCGAGCGCAGCATCCGCGTCTTTACCGGTGATGTCCTTGTCAATGAGGCTTAAGAGCATCAGGTGATTGTCTGTGCCACCCGACACGATCGCGTGGCCGCGATCGACGAACACCATTGCCATTTCCCGGGCGTTGTCCACGACCTTGCGCTGGTAAACCTTGAAGTCCGGTTGCATCGCTTCGAGGAACGCGACCGCTTTGGCCGCAATCACGTGCATCAGCGGGCCGCCCTGCGTGCCGGGGAACACCAGCGAGTTAAATTTCTTCGTTATCTCGTCGTTCTTGCGCGCCAGGATCAGGCCACCGCGAGGCCCGCGCAAGGTCTTGTGAGTGGTCGTAGTCACGACGTCGGCAATCGGTACCGGGTTGGGATACATATCTGCAGCTACCAGCCCCGCGACATGCGCCATGTCCACCATGAGCCACGCGCCGACACTGTCCGCGATGGTGCGAAACCGTTCCCAGTCCAGCACGCGCGAGTAAGCGGAAAACCCGGCGATGATCATCTTCGGTCGGTGTTCGTCGGCGAGCGCCTCTACTTCCTCGTAATTCAGCAAGCCGCTGTCCGCATGCACACCGTACTGCACCGCGTTGAAAAGCTTGCCCGAATAGTTGACCTTCGAACCGTGGGTGAGATGGCCGCCATCCGCCAGGCTCATGCCGAGAATCGTGTCGCCCGGATTGAGAAGCGCGAGGCACGCCGCCGCATTGGCTTGCGACCCCGAGTGCGGCTGCACATTGGCGTAGTCCGCGCCAAAAAGCTGCATCGCCCGTTCAATGGCGAGCGTCTCCGCTATATCAACGAACTCGCATCCACCGTAGTAACGCTTGCCCGGGTAGCCTTCCGCATACTTGTTCGTAAGCACCGAACCCTGTGCCTCCAGAACACGCGGGCTCGTATAATTTTCAGACGCGATGAGCTCAATATGTTCTTCCTGGCGGCGATCCTCATTAACAATCGCCTGAAAAAGCTCCGGATCGAATTCTTCAAGGGACAACGAGTCGACATACATCTAGCGGGATCTCCTTGCCTGGTGAGTTAGCTCGCGGGGCACAAAAAAGCGCGGCAATTGTATCGCACGGAGCAGAAGGCGCGGGGATTCGGTTCGCTCGGTTTTGCGCAGGAAGCGCTATCGAGCAAGGCGTTGGCACGGTCGGGGGCTCGTTTGCGGAACGCTGTGAATACATCCCTGTACGCTCCGGGCTCGACATCCCTGTCTCGCACGGTCCGCAAACGAGCCCCCGACCATGCCAACGCCCGTGGCCGCATGGTGTCCGCCTCCCTCGACGCGTGGGTTGTCGGCCGCTCCCACAACGACAGGAGGAAGCGGTGTGGCAGGGGACTGTGTTCAGGGATCGTGCGAGACAGGGATGTCGAGCCCGAAGCCCCCAGGGATGGGTTCACGGC
>CAZSDL010000128.1:0-7335 GCA_964605635.1 uncultured Woeseiaceae bacterium | reverse complement strand
GGATCGACGTATCCGACAGCGGCGAGCAGTGGTCGCCGAACACGCCGCCGCCGGCGATCGCCGCCACGGTTGCGTATACGACGACGTCCAGCGTGTCGCCGCTGAAGTTGAAAGCGAGCGGCACTGCAATCGGCATCATGATTGCGAACGTTCCCCACGACGTGCCGGTCGAGAACGCGATAAAGCCGGCGATCAGGAAGGTCAACATTGGCAACAGGCCGGGCGTCAGCCAGGTCTCTGTTTTCGAGACGATGTAGTCGGCCGTATGTAAAGTTGCGGACAGTTCGTTCAACGCATAGGCAAATGCCAGGATGATGATGGCCGGCATTACACCTTTCATACCGGCCATTCCTGTCTTCATGATGTCATCGAAAGGAATGCCCTGGATGCGCATGATCACGCCGGCACAAACGGCGGACAGCAAAAAAGCTTCCATGGTCAATGCCGACTTGGTGACGATGAACGAACCGACGCCGACGCTGATGACGATCAGGACCGGCAGGAAAAAATTCCAGAACAGGCTCGTTCGCACCCCTTCGTACGGCTGGATGTCTGTCAGTTCTTCGCCCATTAACGGGTCGGCGCCGTCTCGCAGCACCTTGCCCGTCTCGATGGCGCGCTTTTCCGCTGCTTTCATCGGACCGAATTCCGGGATGATTCCCGCGGCAATGAGGCCGACCATGAGTACTGCCAGCAGCGCATAGAAGTTGAACGGGATCGAGCCAACGAAAACCCGCATGGCATCCGCGGCGTCGACCACCGGGCCCATGCCGATCAGCAAACCGGCAATGAACACGGCCCAGCCGGTAACAGGGACCAGTACGCTGACTGGTGCCGACGTGGAATCGGCGATGTAGGCGAGTTTTTCTCGCGAGATGCGAAACCGGTCCGACAGTGCCCGCATGGTGGAGCCGACGAAAAGTGGGCTGAAGTAGTCACTGAAAAAAACGAACATGCCCATTACCCAGGCAACGAGTTGTACGCGCACACGCGTCATGTTGCGGCTGGCGACCCAGGCGCTGAAATTGCGGATCGCACCGGTACGCTGGAAAAAGGCGATGAGCATGCCGATGAACAGTTCCAGCAACAATATCCAGGAGAACGCGGTGGTACCGAGCGCGTTTTTCAACAGGTTGGGGAAACCCATCAAACCTTGCCCGGCAATCAGCACACCGACAAAACAGGCCACTGCCAGCGAGAAAACAGTGTTGCGCGTGACGAAGGCAAGCACGATCGCGACGCTCGCGGGTACCAACGACAGGACGCCCAGTGAATCCGGTTGTTCCACGGCTCCCCCTTATGTTCTTTTCGCCGCGTGCCCGACGTTACACCATAGGACGCCTTCTTACACTTCTGCCTTGCCGCTGCTGTGTTCCAATGCGGACACGATGCGAAAGCCGATTTTCCGGAACGGTTCCGGCGGCATCCATGCGGCCCGGCCGAACAGGGCGGCAACGTCAGGCACGTCCCCGCCAAAAGCGAGGTCAGCCAGAAGGCGGCCGAACAGCGTCCCTTTGACCACGCCGCCGCCATTACAGCCGGCGGCGACGAATAAGCCGCGGTCGAGGCGACCCCAGAGTGGCCCGCCGTGCAGCGTATAACCGGTCGCTCCCGACCAGATGTGCGCCATATCAAGCTCGCGTAGCCGGGGGAAGCGCTGCCGCAACAGAGCCTCCAGTTTTCCCGCCATGGCCGTGTTGTCGGCTTCCTTTTCGTACCCGTACATCGAACGTATCAGGAGGCGACCGTCTGCCGTTCGCCGCAGCGTGCTGCCCAGGCGGTGTGCCGGAAGCAAACCCCAGTTGGCATCGGAACCGAGTTCTTCGAGAGCAGCCGGTCGCAGCGGATCGGTCAACCCGGCGTAGGTGTAGATCGCAGCAATTCGCGTGCGCCCGATGCCCAGGCGGGTGCAGAAGGCGTTGTTGGCAATGATCAGCAGGGGCGCGCTGACGCTGCCCTCGGGCGTCTGCACGTTCCACACGTTATTGCGACGACGAATGGACATCGCCGGTGAATTCTCAAAGAGCGATACGCCGACGGGCAAAGCATCGGCCAGCCCGCGGGCGAGCGCGGCAGGCTGCACGAGGTAACAGTGCGGGGAGTAGAGACCTTCCCGGTAAAAACGCGTGCCCAGCCGTGCACCGATATCATCCTGCGTCAATGCTTCGTACGGCAGACTCGCAGCGTCCAGAAATCCCCGGTAGCGGTGCAGGGCGCCAACGCCCGTCTCTCCGGCCGCGGCCCGGTACGTTCCGGTCCGGACCAGATCGCAATCGATGTCGTATTCCTGCACCAGTTGTACGATGCCCTGCATCGCGCCGGCGATGAGTCCGTTGCAGGTGGCCATGCGCTCAACGGCTTGCGGGTCGGCATCGTTTGCGAGCGATATCTCCAGCAGAAACCCGGAGTTTCGTCCGGGATTGCCCTCACCAATCGTACTGGCGTCGAGCATGATGATGCGTGTTTCGGGTGCGAGCTCCGCGGCACGTCGTGCGGCTGCGAGACCGGTGTAGCCGGCACCGATGACGATGACATCGGCTGACTGTTTACCGCGCAAATCCTGAATATATTCCCGCTCGGCAAGGAGTGCGTTCCACCCACAACGGCGCTGATATTCCGGCCAGGCTCGCCTGTTGCTCATGAGCGAGTGAGTCCTGTTGCCCTCTGATTGCAGGAATTCGTCATTGCCCGGACAATAGCCCCCCGAAATTCTTGCGGAGTCACCGGGTGATCCAGACAGATGTCGTCGTCGTCGGCGCCGGTCCCTGCGGCCTGTTCCAGGTATTCGAACTTGGCCTGTTGGGCTTGAAAGCGGAAGTCATTGATTCGATTCGCCAGCCGGGCGGCCAGTGTACCGAACTCTACCCCGACAAGCCGATTTACGACATTCCTGCGATCCCCGTATGCACCGGCGAAGAGCTGACCGCCAATCTGTTGCGGCAGATCGAGCCGTTTGCATGTGGTATGCACCTTGGCGACGAGGTGACGGTGGTCAGGCGACAGGATGAGAATACATTTTTTGTCGAGACCGCGAGCGGCAAGCAATTTGTCGCGAAAGCCGTGGTCATCGCCGGCGGAGTCGGCTCGTTCCAACCGCGGCCTCTGCGCGTTCCCAACGTGGAAGAATTCGAGAACGTATCGCTGCACTACCGGGTGCGCGACCCCCGGCAGTACGCGGGCAAGGCCCTGATCATTCTGGGTGGCGGCGATTCTGCGCTCGACTGGGTGCTCGAGTTAGCCAGCACGGCCAGTCACATAACATTGGTGCATCGACGCGATGAGTATCGGGCGGCGCCGGTCTCAGTTGCCCGCATGCGTACGCTCGCCGCGGCCGGGACGATAGACGTCGTCGAAAACGCGAAGGCCACGGCGATCACCGGTACGGGTGGACGCATGACGTCGATGACCGTGCAGATCAAGGACGGCGCAGAACTCGAGATTCCGGCTGAGCATGCGCTGGTGTTTTTCGGACTGGCTCCGAAACTCGGCCCCGTCGCCGAATGGGGGCTCGATATCAATCGCAAGACGATTAACGTCGACACCGAAAAATTCGAAACGTCGGAGCCGGGCATTTATGCCGTCGGCGATATCAATCAGTATCCGGGAAAGAAAAAACTGATTTTATGCGGGTTCCACGAAGCAGCGCTGGCGGCGTTCGCGATCAAGCAGCGCCTCGAACCCGACAAGAAAGTGCACGTGCAGTACACGACCACCAGCCCGATCATGCACGAACGCCTGGGGGTGGCGGACTGACGGAAGCGAGCCAGGCTCGCCCGGACGATTGCTCATCGACCTGACCAGCCTCAATCGGAGCGAAGCAGGCGTGTCGCAGAATCCCGAGACGCGCCCGCCAGGATGCTGGCTGCAAATGGGCGATCTTTAAGGATTATTTCGCCCATTTTTCGCTTTTTTTCGGCTGCTTTTCGTTACTTTCCGAGTTTCTTGTTCATACACTCCGCTACCGCGGGCCAGCGGTTAGCGATGATACCCGCGCTCCAATTTGACCTGCACAATCGTCATGAGGTTAAGGAAATGAAAACAATATCAATAGTTTCAGCCGCTTTTATCATGAGTTTGACTTCGGGAATGGCCGTTGCCGACAACGCCAATGTTCCGAAGATTTATCAGCGCGCACCGGTCATTGCGCTGCCGCCGGGAGATCCGCCGTCGGTCGAAGGTGCGGCGTGGCTGATTCGTTCGCGAAACGGTATCGAAGGACGCGTTATGACCAATGTCGAAGCCGCGGGCGAGGCGTACACGATCTGGTGGGTGATCTTCAACCACCCGGAATACTGCGTCGACACACCCTGTGGCACGGGACCCGATCCGCTTGTCGATCTCCTGAATCCACTGATAAAAGTTGCAATCTACAGCGCTTCAGGAGCGATCAGCTCCGATAACGGGAAAGGTGGCGGCGTTATCAACGTCGATGTGCGTACTGTTTCCGGCAACTACCCGGAGTCGCTGCACATTTTTAACCTCAGCGACGTCGGTGGTCCGGACGTCCCGTTCGGCGATCGGCTGAAGCGTGGCAATGGCTTTGGTGCCGAAGTTCATTTGGTCGTGGACAGCCATCTGTTTGACACAGACTGGGTGGCCGAACTGACGCAGCCCGAAGCCAATCACAGGGCGGCCATCTTCATGGCCCCAGAGTAAACGCTGCAAGCCACAGTCTCGGGGAGGGGAAACGCAATGTTTCCCTTCCCCCTGCGAGTTCACGGCATAACGGGGACAGTCACCTTTAGGCGTCTATAAACCTTTGATTTAGAACGACATACTGGAAGAGATCCCGGTTTCCGTCAGGGTCCGCGATTCTGCACACCCCGGAGCGCCCCCTCGATAAGGTTCAGTGCCGCCTGGCGGCTGACGCCGTCCGGATCCAGCGAGCCTGCCGGCGTTGACGCGATACCGATTGCCACCGTTTTCGGGTAACGAAACATCATCGTCATTGCCGCAGCCAGTTCTTCGCTGGTCGGACCGTCCCGGACAGCCAGGTCGTGGCCCGGCACTTCGGCCGGGTCGAGAACGTCCATGTCGATATGCACGTAAATGGCATCGACACGTTCAGACAAGGCATCCATATGCTGCTTCAGGTCGTCCGAAAGCGATCGTATGTCGTCAACGGAGAACTGCTGCACTGCGTACTCGCGAAAGCGATCTGCTTCGAGTGGATCGAGGTCTCGCACGCCGCCCCAGACGATGTCGCGCATCGGCAACGGCTCTTCGAGACCGGATGTCCTGCGGATGTTGTGCAGCGCGTGACCGGCAGCAACGGCGACCGGCATTCCGCCAAGCATTCCCGAAAGGGTCGTCTCCGGCACGTTGAAATCGCCGTGTGCGTCGATGAAAACCAGGCCAACCCGTTGTTCATTGCCCGCTTCGTCGCGCTGCAGTCCGGCCAGCATGCCAAGCAATACATTGCAATTTGCTTCGAGGCCTATTGTCAATTCGGCATCACGACGACCTTGACGCACAACCCGGGCCATATTCGAGTTGGCGAGTGCCATACGATTCCAGGCCCCGTACTGGCGATTCTGTTCCGCGCTGAGACGAACGTCCTGGACTGGCCTGACGAGTTCGCCGCCCCAGTCTGCGATCAGGCGCTCCAGGCCCGCGGCATGAATGTAATCCGGATTCATCGAAATCTCCGGCACATTGCGTGCGCCCCCGTAAGGTTGTTTGACAACGTCAACGGATACCCGGTCAGTTGCCATTGAAGCACCCGAAAGAAAGATACAGATCGTCAAAACCATCAAGTGGGTCGCGCGATGCATGAATACCTCCCAGCTGCAAGAATCAATGTCGGTTTTCGCCCCATCGGCAAACGCTAAGTCACGAACGAAGTATGGCGAACCCAGGCTGCGACAATGTCTGGACCGGCGAATCGGCCGGCCGTAACGCCGTAAGCGCCGCACTCAGGTTTCCAACTTTACTTATTCAAGTAATCTTAGCTGGAATTACTCAGTGCGCCGTGAAAGGCGCCATGTCTCAGTGGGTGAGAGTCCCACCCGGCAAGTATCGTTCCAGCCGGTAGCAATTGGAACAATTGTGGAGGCATCGAAGCAGTTGAAGCTTCCAGTGTAGAGGGTCCTTTAAGGAACTTGGCGAGCATGCAGGCCGTAACGAGCAGTGAACGCTGAACAGGCCTCGAAAAGTCGCGACTCGGCAAAGCGACGGCGCCACTTGGTAACCGTCTGTTGGCTCGTATGGTGTCGCTCCGCAATCACTTCACCCGAGTAACTGCGCGCGCAATCCAACACAATGCCGGCGCGAAAATGCAATCCGCTGGAGATAGTGCGCCGCCGACGCCAGCCTTTGAGTTCAGCTTCTTCGGCTTCGCTCAGTTCAATAGCAACGGGTAATCGGCCCATGGCATGACCCTCAACAAGGCAACTACTGGACTGTAACAGCTGAAGTGGGAGTAATTCGGCGTGACGGATCGAAGTATCTCCATTTCACGGTTCGCGGTGTTTTGTTGTATTGGCGGATGTAACGCATGAGCTTTCTCTTCAGGTCCGGCACGGAAGAGAATACGCCGCGGGCATTGACATCGCGTTCGATTTTCGTGAATCACAGTTCGACCTGGTTGAGCCAGGACGAGTAAGTCGGGGTGAAATCCAGATGCACGTTGGGATGATCATCAAGGAACTGTTCAACCCGTTTGGTCTTGTGGGCGGAGAGGTTATCGACGATCACGTGGATCTCTTTGCGATGCGGCTGGTGCACCACGAGGTCAGTGAGAAAGGCGACGAATTCGGCCGAAGTGTGTCTCGATGCCGTTTTGCCGATTACCTCGCCAGTTTGGGTATTGAAAGCGGCATACAGCGACAGCGTTCCATGGCGGTAGTACTCAGAACCATGTCGCTCGGCGCGGCCTGGCGACAACGGCAGCACCGGATCTTTGCGATTGAGCGCCTGAATAGCTGTCTTTTCATCGATGCAGAACACCGCCGCGTGCTGCGGAGGATTCATAATAAAGGCCGATGATGTCGGCTGCCTTGGTCTCCCAGAAGTATACCGACTTGCCCAATTGCCAGCGAGGTACGTGGTTCTCAAAAGTCGGTCCTCACGCGCCGGCAGCACTAAAGGTCGCCCGCGGAGGGCGACCCGGGTCCGATTCGCGTCGGCCGGTTTTTTCATGCCGTCGTCCGCGACAGGCACATCAATTATGTCAAGCGCTTCCGCCGGCGCCACCGGCTCGGTCTGATGCCTTCATCACAAACGTTTTCGTGAACTGCATTGCGGACGCAGAGAGGCTACTTCCATACAATGTTCCATTGGTTTTGCTAGTATCTGTCGACGCCCGGATTCTGGCGTTACTCACTGAGCGCAAAT
>CAZSDL010000127.1:0-7343 GCA_964605635.1 uncultured Woeseiaceae bacterium | reverse complement strand
TCTTTCCGGTACGGATCGTAAAGCGGGGACCGGTCGTGCGTCCGATCCCGAAGAGTGCGACGCCACTGAAAACATTCGAGTTCGATTCCGACGGCAAGCGTTACGATCTTTACGACTTTGTCACCCTGAACAACGTCACCGGTCTGCTGATTGTCAAGGACGGTGAATCGTTGCTTGAGTTGTACCAGGCAGGAAACACCGAAGAAACGCGCTGGATGTCGATGTCGATAGTCAAGTCGATATGTACCGCACTCGTCGGTGCCGCGATCTTCGATGGTCATATCGACAGCATCGATGACCCGATCATCAACTACCTGCCACAATTCAAGGGCAGCGCCTACGATGGCGTGACCGTCAGGCATCTCCTGCAGATGTCATCCGGAGTGGCCTGGAACGAAACCTACACGGACCGGAATTCCGATCGCCGCGCGATGCTCGAAGCACAGATCGCGCAGGAACCGGACGCCATTCTCGAACTTATGGCCGGCCTGCCCCGCGCCGCGCCGCCCGGCTCGCTATGGAATTACAGCACGGGCGAAACGCACATCGTCGGAGCACTGTTGCGGGCGGCAACCGGCATGCCGGTTGCGGAGTACCTCTCACAGCGCATCTGGTCGACTGTCGGCATGGAATCCGATGCTACCTGGTGGCTCGAGTCCCCGGACGGGCTCGAAGTCGGCGGCAGCGGCTTGTCGGCAACATTACGCGATTACGCCCGCTTCGGCCTGTTCCTGCTGGCTGGCGGCGTCGTCGACGGGGAACGTGTACTGCCCGCAGGCTGGACCAGGGAAGCCGCAGCACGTCAGACCATCGGCGGCGAACTCGTCGAGTACGGGTACATGTTCTGGCCAGTGCCCGACGCCGACGGCGGATACGACGACGGCGCCTACGCGGCAATCGGCATTTTCGGACAATACATCTACGTCAACCCGGACAAGTCGCTGGCCGTTGCGATGTGGGGTGCACAATCGAAACCGGTCGATACCTGGGTTGTGGACGACTACGACTTCTTCGCGGCACTGGCAGAACAGCTCTGAGCCATGTCCTGCCTGGGCGCCGGTGCCGCATTGCGGCTCGCGATGACGGTGCCTTACCATTATGTGAATAATTGATTGGGGGGAGCAAAATTGAATCGTCGGGCGTTTCGCATCGCTGTGCGAGACTGCGTAACGTGCGGTTTATTGGCATTGCTTGCCGTGTCGCGCGTTGTAACGGGACAGGAACTCACCGCGTTTGCCGAACGGCCCAGCGTGAACGCCGTTGTACTCGACCGTCTGCCCACGCTCGATGGAGATGTGCTCAACGATCCCGCGTGGCAAGGCGTCCAGCCTGCAACCGGCTTCCGGCAGATACAGCCGTCCGAGGGTCGGCCCGCGAGCCAGAAAACAGAAGTCTTGATCGGCTACAGTGACAGCGCCCTTTACGTCGGTGTCATTGCGTGGGACGACAACCCCGGTGGCATTATCGTTTCAGACAGCCGTCGTGATTCTTCCCTTGACGACACCGACAGCTTCCAGATTGTTATCGACGGTCTGTTGGACCGGCAGAATGGTTTCGTTTTCGGTACCAATCCGGCCAGCGTTCAATACGACGGCCAGGTGACGCGGGAAGGCACCAGTGACTTCAGCTCGGGTGGCGGCGGCTTCAACCTGAACTGGGATGCCAGTTGGAACGTGCGCGCGGCAATTTCCGATATCGGCTGGAGTGCCGAGTTCGAAATCCCGTTCCGCACCTTGCGGTACGGACGCGGTGACGACCAGGTATGGGGTATCAATTTCCAGCGCAACATCCGGCGTAACAACGAAGTCGCCTTCTGGGCGCCATTATCACGCCAGCGCAACCTGTACCGCGTTTCGGAAGCGGGTACGGTCGTCGGCCTGTCGCCGCCGCCGCAGAGCAACCTGAAGATCACGCCCTATTTGCTGGCCAAGGAGGCGCGCGGCGGCACGTTGTCCGGAACCGAGACCGACCAGGAGTTTGGCTTCGACGTCAAATACTCGATCACGCCCAGCCTGACGCTCGATGCGACCTACAACACGGATTTTGCGCAGGTCGAGGCGGACCAGCAGCAGGTCAATCTTGATCGTTTCAGCCTGTTCTTTCCGGAAAAGCGGCCGTTCTTCCTTGAAAATGCCGGCCAGTTTTCGGTCGGCAATCCGCAACAGGTCGAACTGTTTGTTAGCCGTCGTATTGGCGTCGGCCCCGGCGGCATACCGATACCGATCCAAGGTGGAGTCCGGCTGTCCGGCAAGTTTGGCGGCAGCACCAATGTCGGGTTCCTGCACATGGCGGCCGACGGCGTTGAGGGCGTCGCGCCTGCCAACAACTTCACCGTCGCGCGCTTGAGCCAGGAACTTCCGAGCCGATCGTCGGTGGGCTTTTTGGTGGTCAATCGTGATGGTGATGGGAGCCTGACCGGTGACAGTTCGAAAGATGACAACCAGACATATGCGGTCGACGGTCGCTGGGGCATTGGCTAAAACGTCGTTCTCGACGCTTGGGCGGCGAAGACTGAAACGCCGGGCTTGACCGGCCGCGCTGACGCATTTGCCGTCAAGGCCGAATACAGTTCGCCGACCTGGTCGTCCCGACTGAATTACACGGAAGTCGGCGCGGACTTCAACCCGGAAGTGGGCTTTCTGTCACGCACCGAATACCGGCGTGGTGAAGGCTTCGTGATGCGGCGCATCCGCCCGGACGATCTGTGGGGCCTGCTCGAGATCCGGCCGCACGTTTCATGGAACGGTTACTGGGATTTCGACGGCTTTCAGGAAACCGGCTACCTGCACGTCGACTCCCACTGGGAATGGCCCAGCGGTCTTGAGTTGCATACCGGCATGAACTTCACGAAGTCGGGTGTCAAGGCGCCATTCGAGATCGTGGATGGCGTGACGATACAGCCCGGTACTTACGATCACGAGGAGGTGCAACTGGTTTTTTTCACTAACCAGAGCCAGCCGCTGTCTTTTGACACGCGCGTCGTGGCCGGCGGGCGGTTTGGCGGTGACCGCGTCAAGCTCGAGCCGATCGTCCGCTATCGCATTGGCGAGCGTTTCCGGTCGGAACTGTCGATGAGCTACAATCACCTCGACCTGCCGGTACCGAACGGCCAATTCTCCATCAATCTGACACGCCTGCGGTTGTCGTATTCGTTCACGCCGAAGATGCTGTTGCAGGCCTTGGTGCAGCACAACGACAGCACCGATGTCCTGGCGGCGAACCTGCGCTTTTCGTGGCTGCAGTCGGCAAATTCAGGCTTGTACGTCGTCTACAACGAAGTTGACGAGGGTGGCGTCGGAGCACCGCCGCGTGGCCGCGAGTTCATTATCAAGTACAGCCACATATTTGATATCTTCAACTGACGTGTCGTACTGAATGCGGTTCCCGGCAATGAGTGCAAGCTAGGGGTCTGCGCGGCCGCCATGAATCGATTTTTCGCGGCGCCTGCCAAACATCGTAGAACCAGGCGCTACCAGGGCGCGGGCGGCGCCTCAACCGGTGTGGACAAATCGAATTCGACGCGGAACAGGCGCTCTGTTCCCGGTCGCGCCAGTTCGTAAACAAAACGCTCTCCGGGCTCGATCTCCATCGCCCACACGTTAATCAATGAGGCGGTAAGCCCCTCGCGCTCGAAAGTTGCGATGGATTCCTGATCGACCGGGAATTCCTGCCGAACAGCGCTGCCCGCCTCGGCTGTATCGCCGCCGTACATGGTCACCGCATCGGGTGACCCGTCTTCGTGGCGATGGTCATGCTTCAGCCGCAGGCCGTCAGCCGTGCGCGTCAGTATCCAGGTACGACTGCGATCTGCTCCGACATGAAACGGAATCTTCAACTCGTTCTCACTGCACTCGCGAACATGCATCGTCAGCTCCTGACCGGTGAACGCGTTGTCGTCCTGTTGCGGCTCATCGATCAGGATGCGTCCCGCGAACGCCTGACCGCAATGCTCGGCAATGCGCGCCATAAAGACATCGACCGGCGCCGTGGCCGTTTCAGGATCCTGGTTTTGTGCCTGTTCGTCGCTGCAGGCGACGACGGTTACGGCAGCGCAGAGAACGCATGCGATACGCAACGACTGGTTCATGGTTATCATCATGTTCATCTTCGTGCCTGCTTATTAAAAAGCCGAGTGGCAGGCACGATAACCCGCCGTGGTCCATCGTGCAAACGACGTGCGGCAGCATACAATTGCTATGCACTGTGTATTCTGCCTCCAGTTTCAACGTAATAGTCGCTCGGAACTAACAGGGTATGCCTTAGTGGAACAGCAGTTTGTCCAGATCCTGATCTTGCTGGCCGTTGCGGTGGCGGTCATCGCGGTGTTTCAGCGGCTGCATATCCCTACGAGCCTCGGCTATCTCATTGTCGGGTTCGTGGTCGGCCCCTACACGGTGGGCCCGGTGATCGACAGCCAGCAGATACATGCGCTGGCGGAGTTCGGCATCGTGTTTCTGCTGTTCACCATAGGTCTTAACTTCTCGATTCCCCAGATCCATGCACTGCGCAAAGTGCTGCTCGGCCTCGGCACCGGGCAGATCGTCCTGACTACGGCCATCGTCGGCCTGCTCGGCTGGCTGGCCGGTTTGTCACCGGTTGCTGCTTTCGTTATCGGCGCGGTTTTCGCGCAATCGTCTACGACCGTCATTAGCAAGCAATTGGCGGAACAGGGTGAGGAATTCGGCCGTCACGGCCGCCTCGGCACCGCCATGTCCGTGTTCCAGGATGTTATGGCAGTGCCTTTCCTGGTCGTTATCCCGGTACTTGGCGGTGCTGTCGGGGCGGCCGCCTTGTTCAACGCGCTGGGCTGGGCGATGGCCAAAGCGTTGCTGGCATTTGCCGCCGTGTTTTTTGCCGGGCGCTGGGTGTTGCGTCCGCTGTTTCACCTCGTGACCGAACGCCGCTCGCCGGAACTCTTCACGCTGACCGTGTTGCTCGTGTCGCTGGCCGCGGCATGGACGTCGAACGAATTGGGCCTCTCGATGGCGTTCGGTGCATTCCTTGCCGGCATGGTGCTAGGAGAAACCGAATTTCGCCATCAGGTCGATGCCAGCATACGGCCGTTTCGCGATGTGCTGCTCGGCCTGTTCTTTATCGGCATCGGCATGCTGTTCGACCCGGCATCGTTGCCGGCGGTTTGGCACTGGGCGCTGCTTGGTGCCGCTGTGCTCATGTTGAGCAAGATCGTGATCGTCGCGCAGATCGTGCGCTGGTCAGGCATCGACTCGCAGACAGCGTGGCGTACCGGCCTGTTGCTGGCGGTCGGGGGCGAATTCGGTTTCGCACTGCTCGCCATCGCGCTCACTGCCGGCGCCATCGATTCGTTGACGTCGCAGATTGCGCTGACGTCGGTACTGTTCTCCTTCATTGCCGCGCCGTTATTCATTCGCTACAACCACATCATCGCCAAAGCCCTTGCAGGGCGTTCCGAACCGCCGGAAGACGTCGCCGCACTGCGCATCGATCCCGCGGCTGCCGGCGAGCTCAAAGGCCACGTCATCATCTGCGGGTACGGTCGCATCGGCCAGAGCCTCGGACACTTTCTCGAGGAAGAAAACATTCCTTACGTCGCCATCGAACTCGGCTCTACCCGGGTCAGGGAGGCAAGATTTGCCGGCGAGCCGGTGTTCTTCGGCGACTCGGGCGATCGCGACGTTCTCGACACGCTCGGGCTCGACTCGGCGCGTCTCGTCGTCATCAGTCACGAGGATCTCGCGTCAGCCCGGCGGGCCCTGGACCACATCAAACGCCGCCGCCCGGATTTGCCGGTCATGGTGCGAACGCGCGATGAGACGCATGTCGAGGAGCTGCGTGCGGCCGGTGCGACCGAGGTCATACCGGAAACCCTGGAAGCAGGATTGATGATCGCTGCGCACGCCCTGTTCCTGCTAAACGTACCCCTTGTTCGCATTATGCGTCGCGTACAGGAGCAGCGTGCCAGTCGTTACCGGCTGATGCGCGAATACTTCAGTGGCGATGCCATTGCACAGAACGAGGGCGAATGGCGTGGCGACCGACTGCAATCTGTGTTAGTTGTCGACGACAGCCCGGCGGTAAATCGCACACTCGCCGATTTCGAAACAGAAGGCGTCGTCGTGACCGCACTGGTAAGGCAGGGCGAACGAAAACTGCGCCCTTCCCCCGACACCGAATTGCTGGCCGGCGACGCGTTGGTGCTGTTCGGCTCACCGGACGACCTGCAGCGCGCCGAAAGGTCATTGCTGGGATAATTCCGTCCAGTCAGGATTGATCCGTATCGCTGGTCGGCGGCCGATCATCGTCGAACAGCCATTGCGTGAGCGTCGGCTTGATAAAGCGTGGAAACACTAAATACAGTGCGGTGAGAATAAGGATTCCCCAGGTCGGCGACAACTGCAATACAAAAACCGGCCAGATAAATGCGAGGATCGAATTAACGAACGTCTCGGACAGCAAGCGGAAAAAGATCTCGAATAGCTGTTCGCTGACGAACGCCAGCACGCTGTCGCTGCCGACGATCTCACCGGCAATCGTTTTGATTTCAAGCCAGATGAAGGTTACGACGTAGCCGCAGGCGTAGAGTCCGCCGCCGCGGGCATTCCAAAGTTTGCGCAGCGAACGCTTCAGAACGCGGCCTGTTTCGCCCGGAAATGCACGCGGCTCGTTGACGAGAACCGTACCGAGGCCCCGTATGTCGCGAACGCGGTTGCGAATGCCCTGGACGAAGGAAACCTTGTCGCGCTTCTTGCGCGCTTTTGCTGCTTTTTTCTCTTCAGCGGTTTGCATTTCTTGTTGGGCCGTTTCGTCGCTGCCCCATCGATTATCGCCCGCGGGGCGGGCTCCTACGGGCGATTATTCGAACGGTACGGCTATCGCCCGCGAGGCGGGCTCCTACGGGGGATTATTCGAACGGTGCGGCTATCGCCCGCGGGGGGCTCCTACAGGTGGCAATCGAAGCGCTGTAGGAGCCCGCCCCGCGGGCGATAATCGGCCAAGTCCAAATGATCCGCTGTAGGTGCCCGAATCACGGGCGAATGCGGCTCAACTCTTGTCGAGCTTCGTGATCTTCGAGCCTTCCAGCGTCAGGTTATACATGAGCCCCTTCGCGCCAAACACGAAGCCGACCACCGGGTCCCTTACATTGCTGCTATCAATGGCTTTGCCGGCGCCGATATCGATCAGTGCGACGGACCCGTCGACGCCGATTTTCCAGCCGTCGCTGTTGACGAACTTGTCCAGCGACTCCCGGGTCATGAAGGCGATGACGACGGATTTCGCCTGCGCACCTAGCTGAAAACCGATTGAGCCGGCGGCAGTCCGGTAATACCCGGTTGATTGACCGCCGACGCGCAATGCGCCCTCGC
>CAZSDL010000126.1:0-7379 GCA_964605635.1 uncultured Woeseiaceae bacterium | reverse complement strand
GACGCCGCCCTCTCACGGCGGTAACACCGGTTCGAATCCGGTAGGGAGTGCCATTCCGGCCCGATCGGCCCGCAGACTGCGACCCGTTCCCTTGTCTCCCTGCCCGCGTTGCGTAAGCTCGCAAAATGCCGATTAATACCGCCAATCTCGACGATTTCCCTGACTCGCTGTATGCCGCCGAGTTGCGGAAGCCGTCGTCTACGTTGCGTTTCGACGAACGTCTCGAGGCAGAATACCTCGACGAGCATTTGCGGCGCGTACAGCCCCGTGCACGAATATGGACCGCGCTCGCCGCGCTGCTCACCGGCGGCTTCACAATGGCGCAATGGCTGGAGGACCACAGCTGGAGTGTTGGCGTTCTGGCCCATGTGGTGTTGATTCTGCCGATCAGCCTTGCCATGACGTGGCTGGCCTGGTCGCCCGGACATATGCGCCTCAATTTGCGTGTGGCAACCCTTCTTGCGCCGCTACTCGGCGCGAGTGTGGCGGTCGCGGTGGCACAGGCGGTCAGCCGGGGGGCGGCCGAAGAAATGGCCAGCCTCATGCTGCTCCTAATTGTCACATTCTTTTTCGTCGGCCTGCTGTTTCGCGCGGCACTGATCGCAGGCTTGGCCATATTGATCGGCTTCGCGACTGCGGCGGCAATCAGTGATGTGTCGCTGCCGCTTCTGTTGAAATGCGTTCCGATTTTCGCCATTGGTACGGCGCTTGGCATTGCTATCTGCCGCGATGTGGAACGTTCCTATCGCAAACGCTTTCTTGAACAGTCGCTGATCAATGAACTGGTCAATCCGTCGAGCAACGGCAAATCGAGAACCTCGACTCGGACCAAATAAAAGTCATCACTGTCAGCATCGGGGCCGCGATCGTGCGACCCGCCATCGGTCGCACGCCGAAAGGCGCCCTGCAACTGGCCGACGAGGCGCTTTACGAGGCAAAGCTCGCCGGGCGCAATCGCTGCATCTGCGAAGGACAGGCCGGTTACGAGGCGCTCGTTACCGGCTCCTGCCGCAATCCCGACGCGGCGAAACGCCGCTGAGCGAATCGCTCGCCGGCATGACAGTCCGCAACGCCGGGGACGATTGTGTCGTCAAGCTTGCTGCAAGCGACCCATCGCTGAAATTCACGAGGTCACCGGCGGTGCCATACGGCATCTGCGCAGCCAGCACTTCTGTCACGCCCTGCCACGCTTTGTAGACGAACGCAAAATCGCGGTTCCGCGGCAGTGGCGAGAACGGGTCACCGGACGGGTAACACTGCCGGATGTCATGGCTGAGGCAGTAATCGCCCGGCGAGATCCATTCACGATTCCAGGAGATGCGGAAGTCGAAGCCCTGCAGTGCCTGGGTGAATGCCCGGCTGGCAACGGCGGCGGTATCAGCGCAAAGATGCTGACCGCCGCCCGTGACTTCGATGAGGTCACGACGTTGTGCGCGAGAGCCGGGGTGTGGCGGTTCCTGTCGTCGATACTCGCGCACGGCCCGCGCAACGCTCGATCGCACTTGCTCCGCCAGTGCGTTACAGCCCTCGCTGGCGAACTGCGGTTTTGCGCCGCCGGTCAGGGGGGCGACAAGCAGGATTGTTGCTGCCGCAGAATTCCATTTCTTCATAGGTCGATCTCCTCCGCTGATTCCTCCTGGCCGGCGAATGCCCGGCCGTTGCGGGTAGAGAATCGGTCACAGCGGGAAAATGCGATACCTCAGTTTCTAGGCAAAGCGTGCAGATGCAGGGGCGTCGACTAGAACCAGGACAGCAGCGCGCCGATCAGGCCACCGATCAGCAGCGCAACTATCGACAGTGCGCCGATACCGAACCCCAAACTGCGCGTCGTTGGGTCCTTCAGATAACTCGCGCGATAGACGAAGCGACCCACAATGAATAACAATCCAAGTGCGGCAGCAATGAGCGCATGCACGTACCAGCCGAAAATCCAGAGGGCCGGAAGAAAGGCAACGAGCTGCTCGAGCGTGTTTTGCTGAACGCGAAAGCTGCGTTCGAATTCCGGATGTCCGGTAATCGCGGGCGCATGCACACCGTGCTTGACCCGTGCGGCTCCGACCCAATAAGAAAACGCGAAAAACTGAAAAAGTGCCAATGCCGTGACAATTGCGACAGGTTCCACGATACGCCCCCAATGTCGAGTCCGTAACCGGACGGTGACAAACCCGGAAGAATGAATTGACCCAATCCATACTACCGTATTTGTTGCCCGGAACAGACCACCGATTCGTGTTCGCGCTGGTGCGCCCTGCCGCAATATGACGACTCCCGGGAGCGACACCCCTCAAGCAAACTTCGCCACTCGCCTGTTTGGCGTCGAGCATCGCGAGTTCACAGCGGTCGCCTGGTCGTTCGTGTACTTCTTCTGCCTGCTGTCCGCCTACTACATGCTGCGCTCTGTGCGTGAGGCCATGGCGATTGTCAGCGGGGTCGAGAATATTCCATGGCTTTTCACCGGCACATTCGTGTGCATGGTCCTGTTGACCCCGGTCTTCGGCTGGCTGACTTCGCGGTTTCCGCGGCGCGCTTTCCTGCCGTGGGTCTACTACTTTTTCATTGCCAATATCCTGGGCTTTTTTGCCGCGTTCACCTGGTTCATGCACAACGACCTCGACACGGTGTGGATTGCCCGGTCCTTTTTTGTCTGGTTGAGCGTGTTCAATCTGTTTGTCGTGTCGGTGTTCTGGAGTTTCATGGCCGACATCTACAGCAAGGAACAGAGCCGCCGCCTGTTCGGGCTGATCTCGGCCGGCGGCAGTACTGGAGCGCTGCTAGGCCCGCTATTCACCGGCATGATCGTAGTGCCGCTCGGTTTTCAGAATCTGCTGCCACTGTCGGCCGCGCTCCTCGCGTTCGCCGTCTACTGCATTTATCGACTGCGGCGCGGAGCCGACGAGCGAACCGCGCAGGAATCGGTACGGGATCTCGAGAATGCACGTCCGCTCGGCGGCAGCGCACTCGGCGGAGTCAAACTGGTTCTGACCACACCCTACCTCGCGGCAATCGCCATTTCGCTGGTCTTCGCGAACTTCCTCAGCGTCGCCATGTATATGTACATGGCCGAACTGGTCAGCGCCGCCTTTCCCGACACCGATCAGCATACACGCGTCTTTGCGCTCATCGATGCCGCGTCAAATACGCTGTCTTTTATTGGCCAGCTGATCATCGTAAAGTTTGCCGTACAGAAATTCGGTATCGGCGTGACACTGGCGATCCTGCCGATCGTGTGTGTCATCGGCTTTACGCTATTGGCTCTTCACCCGGTCTTCATCGTGATGGCTGTATTTCAGGTCGTGCGCCGCGGATTTACCTACGGCCTGTCCAAGCCGGCCACCGACATGCTGTACTCCGTCGTCTCGCGCGAGGCCAAGTACAAGGCCAAGAATTTTACGGAAACCGCGGTGTGGCGCGGCGGCGACCTGGTGGCAACCTGGACAGTCCGCTCCATGTCGGGAATCGGCCTGACCGGCGTAGCGCTGGTGTGTGTGCCGCTGGCCGTTATCTGGAGCGCCCTCGCCTTGTGGATCGGCCGGGAATACCGGCGTCGCGACCGAAAGCATGAGGAGGTAACGGCAGGATGAAAAAAACCACACAATGGAATCGGCGGGACCTGATCAAGCTCGGCGCTGCCGCCGGGCTGCTACCGTCACTGGCGCTGGCGGAGGAGGCATCCATGATTACCCGGCCTATACCGGTGTCCGGAGAAGCGCTGCCGGTCGTCGGACTCGGCACCTGGCAGGTCTTCGACGTGGACAGCACGCCCGAGGAAATCGCCGTGCGCCGACAGATCGTCGGGCACCTTACCGATGCAGGCGGCCGCTTGATCGATACGTCGCCGATGTACAACCGCTCCGAAAAAGTTATCGGCGATGTCATTGAATCCGGGGTCGAGCGCAGCAGCCTGTTCCTGGCCACGAAAGTCTGGACGGACGGCAAAGCAGCAGGCATTCGCCAGATGGAACAGTCCGCGGAACTCATGAACTCGGATGTCATCGACCTGATGCAGGTGCACAATCGACGCGATCTGGACGTGCAGTTGCCCACCATTCGCGAGTGGCAGGAAGAAGCACGCATTCGCTATAACGGAGTGACGGATTACCGCGAAAGCGTGCACGATGAAATGGAAGCGGTGATGAAACGCTACAAGCCGGACTTCATCCAGATCAATTACTCGCTCGGTGAGCACGGGGCTGACGATCGAGTGCTACCGCTGGCACAGGACCTGGGCATCGCGGTGCTGATCAATCGGCCGTTCATGAGCGGACGGCTGTTCCAGGCGGTGCGCGACCGCGAATTGCCCGAGTGGGCACTGGAGTTTGCCGACAGCTGGGGGCAGTTCTTCCTGAAGTTCATCATCAGCCACCCCGCGGTTACCTGTGTCATACCGGCCACCAGCCAGGCGCGGCACATGGCCGACAACCTGGGCGCCGGCTTCGGCAGGTTGCCGGATGCAGCAACCCGCGAGCGCATGCTGAGCTTTGTCGGCGCAATCTGACACAGTACGCGGAATCGCAGCGATAGAGCCAGCGGGACTTGGCCGTCGCATCGGTGCGATCCTGTACGACAGCCTGCTGATATTTGCGCTGTTGTTCCTCGGCACGCTGCCGTTCATCGCCGTAGCGGACGGTGATCCGGTGGCGCCAGGCAATCCGCTCTACAGACTGGCATTACTGGTAATCCTGTACGGCTTTTTCGTGGGATTCTGGGCGGGATACGGCCGCACGCTCGGCATGCAATCGTGGCGCTTGCGCATCGTGGCAGACGACGGCAACAAGGCGGGGCCGGGCGCTGCGAGTATCAGGTTCTTCAGTGCGCTGCTGTCATGGTTGCCGGCCGGCCTCGGATTCTGGTGGCAGCTCTGGGACCGCGACCGGCTTACCTGGCACGATCGCCTGTCGCGCACGCGACTGGTCGTCGTACCGCCGCCGGAAAAGAAGCGCTAGCAGCTGCGATCTCCTCTAACGCACCCGGCTCAATGCGAAGACCGTCACCAGCAGCAGCGCTGCCGACGGCAGCCAGGACACAATCGCCGGATCGAGATCGAATACCTGGCCCGAATTCGCCAGCATTTCGCTCGCGAGGAAGTAGGCAAGCCCGATGAGTACCCCAAGCATCAGGCGTGTGCCATACCCGGATGACCGCAAAGACCCGAATACGAAGGCGAGCGCGAGCACCGGCATGATCAGCACCGTAGTTGTGCGCGCGACGCGCGACCAAAGTTCGCTTTCATAGCGTTCGGCAGCGAGTCCGTTACGGCGCAAATAACGCACGTAACTCAGGAGCCCGCGCGCAGAAAGGCTGACCGGCTTGACCAGCGTAATGCCCAGCAATTCGCTGTTGACGTCAAACGTCTCGACTGCAACCGGCGACGAGGTCGCCTGAATTTTGCCGGCGCCGAACAGCGTCTCCCGCAAATTCTGCAACACCCAGTTGTCGTCATCGTCAATACCCGAATTTTCAGCCCTCGCAATGGAGCGCAGCGTTCGATCGTCATTGAATCGGTACAGGTAAATGCTGCCGAATTCGAACTCGGTATTGATGCGCTCGAGATTGAGAATGACCTGTCCGTCCTTTACCCACATGTCGTTGCCGCTGATGCTTTCCTCGCGCTCGAAACGAGCCTCATTGCGCATCGAGCGGGCGAAATAGTCGAGCGGCGGGCCGATGAATTCGCCGATCAACGCCGTGACCACCAGCAATACGCCGCCGGACAGCGCTACCATGCCGGCCAGGCGCCGCACCGATATGCCGGCCGTGCGCATGACGACCAACTCGCTGCTGGTGGCGAGACCACCGAGCCCGAGCAGTGCTCCGATCAGTGCGGCAATCGGCAGCATCTCGAAGGAAAGCTGCGGTAGTCGCAACGCCGCGTAGAGCAACGCTTGCGGAATGCCATAGTTTCCCTGCGTATCTTCAAGTTGTCCGATGAATTCGAATAAACCGGCCAGCGCGAGCAGAACCAGCATCACCAGCAAGGTACTGCCGAGAATAGTGCGCAGGAGATAGGCCGTGAGAATGCCCATCACGCGGCGGCCCGGCGTCGTAGCAGGCGCCGATACCAGCCGTTGTGACTGGCCAGCAATCCCAGCGCGAGCAACAGCATGATGGCATGCGCCCACCACAAGCCGATGACGGGCGGCACACTGCCCTGTTCCAGCCACGCTTTGCCGGCGCTCAGCAGGTTGAAATAGATGATGAACACGAGCAGGCCGACAGCGATGCGGCCGTAGCGGCCCTGGCGCGGCTGGCTGCGGCTCAGGGGTACCGCCAGGATGGCGAGAATTACCGTGGACAGCGGCACCCCGAGGCGCCAGTGCAACTCGGCCAGCTCCTCACGCGACGACGGCGTCAGTAAATCCACTGTCGGCATGGCACGCGGTTCCGGCGTGGGTTCTTCGACACTCGGCAGGCGGTAGGGAATACCGTGCTCTTCAAATTCCATGATGCGGAAATCAGCGGTCCCTGGCACGCCTTCGTAGCGGTGACCGTCAAACAGCACGAAAAAGCGTGTATCCGGATTCTCCGAGTCCTGTTGTTCGCCGCGTTCGGCCGTCACCAGTTCCACGACGCCGTCAACCGTCCGGCGTTGCAGGAATACGTTGCCGACCCTGCCCGGTCCGCTAACCTCTTCCACATAGACCACGGTGCCGTCGGATCCGGTCGCGGTGAAGCGTCCCGGCTCCAGGCTCGAGAGATCGGCCTGGCGGCGCGCCTCCACGCCAATACGCTCGACCGCAACCAGCGCCCGGGGCGCGACGTCCATCGACAGCCAGGTAACGCCAAGGGTCAGCGGTATCAACAACCACAGCAACGGCCGGTAAATCCCGCCCGGTCCGACCCGGCAGGCCATCATGGCCGGCAACTCGCTGTCCCGGTACAGGCGACCGAGACCGAGCATCACGGACAGAAACAGGCCAATTGGCACGAGTATGGTGAGGTATTGCAGTGCGGTCAGCCCAATAAGCTGAAACACCGCTTCTTTGGGCAGCTTGTCCTTGGCGACATCGCCCAGCACACGGGCGAACTGGTTGGTCAGCAGGATAAACAACAGGACCGCGGTAACCGACAACCAGGTCTGTGCGATTTCGCGGAATATGTAACGGTCGAGAATTCGAAACATGCAAATGCGAGCCAGGTCGCTCCAGTGATATTTCCCGGGCATTTAACCAAATGCGGCGGGATCAGGTAGACTAATGACTTTAGCTTGTCCGTAACAGTCCCGGTGCGTGGTACTTCCGGCCCTGGATTGTCAACAATAACAGAACGCTCCACGTTGGCCGAAAGACCGCCATCGCGTGTATGACTCCGCGAGACTGCGTCGTGCCGCTGCCCAACGATGGCACGTAATCAGGCACCCGACCTATGAACTATTCAACGAC
>CAZSDL010000125.1:0-7407 GCA_964605635.1 uncultured Woeseiaceae bacterium | reverse complement strand
GCGGCGAGCTCGCATCTCAGTTGCAGGCGCGAATCGACAGCCTGGGATTGCAGCAGCGCGTCGTGCTGTCGGGTTCGCTGCCGCAAGGCGAGGTGATTCGCCGAGTGCAGCAATCCGCCGTCCTCGCGGCGCCATGCGTCGTCGGTTCCGACAGCAACCGCGACGGGTTACCGACCGTATTACTCGAGGCGATGGCGCTTGGCACGCCGTGTGTCGCAACCGATGTGACCGGGGTTCCGGAGGTTTTGCGTAACGGGACAACCGGGCTCGGCGTGCCACAGCACGACGCGGCCGCGCTCGCCGCGGCTCTCGAACGCCTGCTTACTGACGCCCCCCTTCGTGTGCGGCTCGCGCAAGCCGCGCGAAAACTGATCGAGTCGCGCTTCGATACCGAGCGCAATGCCGCCCTGCTGCGGGCACTTTTCCGCGAGGGAGTAACGCAGGGAGCGAGCGAAAGCGAGGAGCGCTGCGCATGAGAATCGCCTACGTCTGCGCAGACCCGGGAGTACCAGTGTTCGGCTGCAAGGGCTGTTCCGTACATGTGCAGGAAATGCTGCGCGCACTGCAGAGTGCGGGTGCGGTGATTGACCTTTTTGCCGCGCGCACCGGCGGCGAAGCGCCTCTGGATCTTCGCGGCCTGCACGTACACCAATTGCATCGGCCGCGCGGCAGCGATCTGGGAGCGAGGGAGCGGGAGCTTCTCGGCGCCAACGCCGCATTGCGCGCGGCGCTCGAGGGAGCGGGCCCGTTCGACGCGGTCTACGAGCGTCAATCGCTCTGGAGTTACGCCGCCATGGAATACGCGCGAGATTCGGGCGTTGCCGGGCTGCTGGAGGTTAATGCACCGCTCATCGATGAGCAGGCGCAACATCGCGGGCTCGTCGATCGCGACGGTGCCGTCGCGGCCGCCGCTCGCGCCTACGCGGCTGCGCGCGCGTTACTCGCTGTATCGACTGGGGTCGCATCGTATCTCGCGCGTGCGGCCGCTGCGCCAGGACGCATTCACGTTGTGCCGAACGGCGTGGATACCAAACGCTTCCGTCCGAACTTGCCGCCCGCCTGCCCGGCACCCGCCGGCACCTTCACCGTTGGCTTCGTGGGCACGCTCAAGCCGTGGCATGGCCTGCCCGATCTCGTGGATGCAATCGCCGTCCTGCATGCTGAAGGAGTCCGCCTTCGACTCCTGATTGTCGGCGACGGACCGGAACGCGAAGCATTGCTGCAGCGACTTGAGGAGCACCGGATACGTCACCTCGCGCTGCTGCCTGGCGCCGTCGAGCCCGCGGCCGTGCCCCACTGGCTCGCGTCAATGGATGTGGCAGTTGCGCCGTATCCGGACAGCGCGAATTGTTACTTCTCGCCGCTCAAGGTGTATGAGTACCTCGCCGCCGGGCTGCCCATCGTGGCCAGCCAAAGCGGCCAACTCGCCGAGGTTCTGCGGGATGGCGTCACGGGCGTCTTTTACCCGCCGGGCAACGTTGCGGCGCTGGCCGCAACGCTCAGGCGGCTCGCTGCGGACCAGGCCGGCCGCGTGCGACTTGGCCGTGCCGCACGCCAGACGGCGCGCGATTACACGTGGACAGGCGTTGCGCACCGGGCTCTCGCGTTCGCCGGTCTTGTCCCGGCTGAGGCCCGCTCGGCGATCGGGCGATCCGCCTGATGGGCGCGCCGAGAAAACTTCGGCAAAGCCTGCCGTCGCTTGGCCGCATGCTGCAGCGGTTCGCACCCTATCTTCGCCGGCATGCGGGAGTGGCAGGATTCGCATTGCTGATGCTGCTGCTCGGTGTTGGCATGCGGCTGCTCGAACCCTGGCCGCTGAAGCTTTTGTTCGATGGCGTTTTCGCAGATCGCCTCGGG
Organism: uncultured Woeseiaceae bacterium; assembly: GCA_964605635.1. Lineage (GTDB taxonomy): Bacteria > Pseudomonadota > Gammaproteobacteria > Steroidobacterales > Woeseiaceae > IDS-8. The sequence goes on along the minus strand of CAZSDL010000125.1, from coordinate 5,550 downwards.
TCCGGTGCAACGCCCGAGGTGCTCGCGGGGTTAGCAACGCTTGACCCGATAACACTGCTCACACTTTGCGTCATCGCACTGTTCGTGATTCTTGCCGCGCGCGCACTCACATCCTATCTGGCCGTGATCGGGTTCGCGTTGGTCGGCAATCGTGTGCTCACTGCGGTGCGCAGCGATCTTTACAGACACCTGCAACGCCTGTCACTCCGGTTTCATGCGCGCGCGCAGAGCGGCGATCTCATCATTCGCGTCATAGGCGACGTCGGCATGCTCAAGGATGTTGCCGTTACCGCGGCGCTGCCGCTCTTCGGCAACCTGCTGATCCTGCTCGGCATGGTCGCGGTCATGTTCTGGATGCATTGGCAGCTCGCGGCGATGGCCGTACTGATCCTGCCACTTTTCTGGCTTTCCACGCTGCGCTTCGGAGGACGGCTGCGGCACGTGGCGCGTAAGCAGCGCCAGCGCGAAGCGGCACTCGCTGCAACGGCTGCCGAGTCTGTCGGCGCAATCAAAGTTGTGCAGGCGCTGTCGCTCGAGCGCATGTTCGAGCGGGCGTTCGCCAACCAAAGCGATGCCGACCTCAAAGCGGGTGTCCGCGCCAAGCGGCTTGCCGCCGGGCTCGAACGGAGCGCCGACGTGTTGATCGGGCTGGCTACTGCCCTGGTGCTATGGCTCGGCGCACGACTCGTACTAGCGAACGAGCTGACTCCCGGTGACTTGCTGGTTTTCCTGTTCTATCTAAAGGCGGCCTTTCGGCCGGTGCGTGATCTCGCCAAGTACACGGGTCGGCTTGCCAAGGCCTCGGCCGCGGGCGAGCGAGTGCTCGAACTGCTGGACGCAACGCCGGAGGTTCAGGATGTACCGGGCGCACGTCCCGCGCCGCCTTTTCTTGGTCGAGTGCGTTTCGAAGGAGTGTCGTTCGGCTATGAGCCGGATCACGAAGTGCTGCGCGGCATCGACATCGACATCGATGCCGGCGAGCGTGTAGCACTGGTCGGCGTTTCGGGAAGCGGGAAATCGACGATCGCAAGCCTCATGCTACGGCTCTACGATCCCGCGACCGGACGCATAACCATCGACGGTTGCGATCTGCGTGAGTACACGCTCCGGTCTTTGCGCGAGCAAATAAGCGTTGTCTTGCAGGAACCGCTGCTTTTCGCCACGTCGGTGCAGGAAAACATCGCGTGTGGCGCCACCGGCGCAACCGATGCGGACGTGGTTGCCGCGGTGCAGCTCGCGAACGCCGATAGCTTCATCAATGCCCTGCCGGATGGCTTTGCCACGATCCTCGGCGAGCGCGGCGTCACGCTTTCGGCTGGCCAGCGCCAGCGCCTCGGGATCGCGCGGGCCGCGGTGCGCAAGTCTGCGCTGCTGATCCTTGACGAGCCGACCGCGGCACTCGATGAGGGAAACCTGCAGGCAGTTTCGGACGCACTTTGGCGCCTTGCTCGTGGCCGGACGACGCTGCTGATCACGCACGACTTGCAGCAGGCGGCACGCGCCGATCGCGTCCTTTATCTGCATGATGGCCGGATCGTCGAGCAAGGCACGCACGGCGAACTCCTGCGCGCCGGCGGGCGATACGCGGCCCTTTACGAGAGCCAGACCAAGGCCGCGCGTGCTAACGCGCGGACGCCAATGGTTCATGAGCACGCCCATGCTGTCAGCCGCTGACACTGAGCTGGTGCGCCGCGATCCCGGTATCCGCGGACTCGATACCGTGCTCGATGTGGAAGCATTCGCAGCCTTACTCGCGCGTAGGGCGGGGGAAGCTGAGCTCCGCGACTTGCGTGTTACCTACCTACGGTACAAGCCGGGGGTTAATTGTCTCGTTGGCTATCGGGTCTCGGTCGCGGGCAGTGACACGAGCATTCACGCGCATGCTTACGGTCTCGCGGCGGAGGCCAAGCTCGCAAAGGCCAGGCAGCGCACAGGGGTTCGCGGTGCACTCGGTCCAGGATGCTTTGTAGACGAGGCGAAAGCACTCGTGATCAACGTGTTTCCCACCGACCGCAAGCTCAAGGCGCTGCCAGTGCTCGCAGAATCGGAGGGACGGCGGAGCTTGCTACGCAGCGTGCTACCCGGCAGCCAGGAATTCGCGAAGGAATTCGAGGCCGGCACGCTGACCACCCTGCGGTACAAGCCCGAGCGGCGCTACGTGGCAATGCTGCAGGGCGAGCACGGCTGCAAGCTGCTCCTGAAGGCGTACACGAAAGAAAGTTATGCCAGTGTGTGCGACAACGCGAAAGCGCTGCGTTCGCGCGGCTTGCTACAGGTGCCGCGAAGGCTCGCCCGTTCGAAGAAGTACCGTTTGCTCGCGTTTGAGTGGCTCCCTGGCCGAGAACTCGCAGCTCTGCCCGACGGTCCGGCGGCGAACCCGGCAACGCTTGGTCGCATAGGCGTTGCCCTGGCCGAGCTGCACGCACAGGAACCGCGCGGCCTGGCGGCAAGAACTCGCAGAGCGGAAGCAGTTGCCGTAATGCGGGCGGCGCGCGGAGTCGATGCGGCATGCGCAGAGCTTGGGCCAACGGCACTGACTCTCGCGCGACGCCTGAGCCGTCATCTCCTCGCGAGCCCTCCACTTTGTCGGCCCACTCACGGCGATTTCCACGCCGGGCAGATCGTGTTGCCAGAGGACGGCCGGATCGGGATTCTGGATCTGGACCGGGCAGCGCTCGGAGATCCGGCAATCGATCTGGGTGCGTTCGCCGCCCAGCTTGAACGCGACGCCGCGACCGGCAGGCTCACTCCGGAGCTGGCCGCGTCCGCGACCGATGCGCTGCTGGACGGCTATCGGTCCGGTCCGCTACAGCTGCATGGTGAACGCCTGGCATTGCAGACCGCCGCTGCCTTGCTGCGCCTCGCGCCCGAGCCGTTCCGCCAGTGGGAGCCGGAGTGGCCTAGGCTTTGCGCGGCGATCCTCGCACGTGTTGAAGAGCTGCTCCGCACCGTACCGTCACCCGGTAGCGCCAAACAGCGTGATGGCAACGAGATGCCGCGGCCCGCAGTGGCCAGGATCGACAGTTGCAATGACAAGGCCATGCCCGCACTGCGCGACGCGCTCGATGCAGAAACAATGCATAAGAACCTGAGGCGCTGCCTCGCGGCTTTCGGCCAAGAGCCGTTCGAGATTCGCGCGATCCGCCCCATGCGCCACAAACACGGGCGCCGCTGTGTGATCGAGTACGACCTGGAGTTCGCCGGCCACTCGATCACAGTGCTCGCCAAGTTACGCGCGAAGGGCCTTGACCGCCGGACGTACCGGCTTTACCGCAAGTTGTGGCGGGGCGACTTGCGCAGCGCCGATCTCGACTTGCCGCAGCCGCTCGGCGCCGTCGACGATCTGGGTATGTGGCTGCAGCGGAAAGTGACGGGGACGCCTGCAACGGCATTGTTCGGTGGCCCGAACGCTGAGGTGCTTACCCGCGAAATCGCCGTAGCCGCTTACCGTTTACACCAGGCAGGGCCGCTGCCGGAGCGCTCGCATACGGCGGCCGCCGAACTTGCCATTCTGCAAGACCGGCTTGGCCAGACTGCAATGGCGAGGCCGCACCTGGCGGTACGTTTGAGGCAACTGACGGCAGCCTGCGAACGCCTCGCGAAATCATTGCCGCCGATCACTCCGCAATTCATTCATCGTGACTTCTACGCGGATCACGTCCTTGTGGGTGACGAGCGTCTGTATCTGCTTGATTTCGATCTCTGCTGCCAGGGTGACCCCGCGGTGGACGTAGGCAATTTCGTGGCGCACCTGAGCGAGCAATCGCTGCGCGAGCACGGTGACGCAAATGCCTTAGCGGCGGCGGAAGAAGCGCTGAAGGAGCGCTATGTGGAACTAGCAGGCGCAGCCGTGCGAGATCGCATCGAGGTTTACGCTGCCCTGACCCTGGCGCGGCACGTTCACATCAGCACGCTCATTGCAGAACGCCGACCGTATACCGAAGCGCTGCTCGATCTCAGTCTGGAGCGCGTGCACGCGCTCGACCGCCAGCGCCCTCAACCGAGGCCGCTGGTCAGTCAGACGGCAACATCGTTGCACACCCGGAGCCGTCCGCAAAACCGTTGGGGAGGTAAGGAGGTCCGATGATCAGGTACGTTGCGCTTGTCATGGCACTGGTAGTCGCGAGCTCCGGTGACGTCGCGGCACAGTCGACCAGCGACACTGGCTCGCAAGAACTGCAGAGAATCAACTTACGCGGGAGTGATCGGGACGCTGCACCGTCTCCCGACATTCGGCTGACCGATGCGCTCACATTCGGCGGACGTTTCGATGTGAAGTACGAGCTCGAGGGCAACTACAATCTCGATGAAGGCACGGATGAGCAGGAAATGGTCCTTCTTCCCGAACTCACGTTCTCGCTCTCGTACGAACCCTTCGATGACTTCGAGCTGTTCGCAAACCTTGCGCTCGCTCGGGAGTATGCGCTCGATGAGCCCGAGTCAGAAAACCGGCCTCTGCGACTGCAGCTGGAGGAGTTTTACGTTCAGTTCGACGACGTGCTCGAGCTTGCTGGCGGTGATGTTTCCATCCAGGCCGGTCGACAGCGCTTCGATGATCCGCGCGAATGGCTGTTCGATGAGCGGTTGGACGGCGTTCGAGCCTTCTACGAACGCGACGATTTCACGCTGGAGCTGGCAGCGACGCGGCAGAACAATCGAGACTTGCGGAACAGCAGTTCACGACGACCGATCGACAGCTACCTCATCTACGGCTATCAGGAATTTGAGGACGAGGAGTTCGAGCTTCTGGGCAACGACTACGAGATCAAGGAGCTGCTCGTCGGCGGCTACGCGATGGTCCGCAACGATCCCAACAGCAACGGCGAGGATCTTACCTTCCTGGGTGTGCAGCTCTACGGTGAATTGGAGCGCTTGCAGCACTGGCTGGAGCTCTCGTATGTCAGCGGCAGAGGCAGTGACCAGCAGAACAGGGTGAGAGGGTACGCGTTCGACGTCGGCGGCACGTACGTATCGGAGCTGCCCTGGGGCCTCGCGTTTACACTGGGTTATGCGTTCGGCAGCGGCGACGCAGACCCGCAGAATGGCACCGACAATAATTTTCGCCAGACAGGAATGCAGGACAACCAGGCATACCTGGCCGACGGGGTCGTGCCGTTCCGCTTCTATGGCACGCTACTCGAACCCGAGTTGAGTAACCTGAAGATCCGCACAGCCGGTTTGAGCATCAAACCGCGCGACGGTATCTCGGTCCACCTCCTTTATCACGACTACCAGCAGCATAAGGCGCTGGACGAGTTGCGGGATACGAATCTCGATCAGGACCCGAACGGCGAAAACCGCGATATCGGCAGGGAAATCGACCTGGTGCTCGGATTGGAGCTGTCCCGCGTGGCCGTCGAGATCGAGACCGGGTACTTCATGCCTGGCGCGGCCTTCGACGACACTTCAAACGACAATGCTTTCTTTGTCGAGATAGATTTCCAGCTGCGATTTTGAGCTGCGTGATTTAGCCGAGTGAATCCCAGTAACGTTCGATCTCCCGCCGCAGGTCCGCATCCGGGAGCCGGCCGCGGGCCGCGCCCTGGTTGT
>CAZSDL010000124.1:0-7480 GCA_964605635.1 uncultured Woeseiaceae bacterium | reverse complement strand
TGGAGTACATCTGGCGGCAGAAGAACACGAGGTCGACGAGCTGCGGCTCGCCCGCAAGCTTCTGGCGTAATGCGGCAAAGTGTTGGACCGCAGCACGGCGTTCTGTAATCGAGATGGGCGTCAGGCCCTGGTTGAGCAGGTAGTCAGCCACCTCGCGCTGACCACGACCGTCGAATTCACCACGTATCGACTTCCGCTGCCGGTCACGCGCCGTGTAGACAAATAAGGTCATGGTGAAAAGCGTTTTCCGTTCAGGACGCGGCGTCGCCGCCAACTACGCGCAAAACCTCGGCCAGGCTTGTGACGCCGAGCCTGGCGTGGTCTATCGCCGCTGCGGCCAGTGACCGATACGACGGTGTGCGGCCCGCAGCTTTGACGAATGCCATGGCATCGGTGTTACGCAGTGCATCTCGCAGGTTGTTGTCCAGCTCGAGCAACTCGTAAATTCCGACGCGGCCCGAATAGCCAACCTGGTTACAATGATTGCAGCCCACAGCCTGCCGGTACTCATGCTTCATCGCGTCACTGCCGGCGACGCTTTCCAGCCAGAATTGCTCGTGGGTATCGGGTTGGTACGGTTTGCTGCAACGTTCGCACAGTCGTCGGATCAGGCGCTGCGCGACGATCGCCTGCAACGCACTGGCGATAAGATAACCGGGCGCGCCCATGTCGAGCAGTCGCACCGCAGTACTCGGTGCATCGTTCGTGTGCAGGGTCGACAGCACGAGGTGCCCCGTGATGGCCGCGCGCAAACCGATCTCGACGGTTTCGCGATCACGCATTTCGCCGACCAGGATGATGTCCGGGTCCTGGCGAAGGGCGGCCCGCAGTACGCGCGAAAAATTCAGGTCAATTTGCGGTTGAATCTGCACCTGGTTGACGCGCGGCAAGCGGTACTCCACCGGATCCTCGATGGTGATGATCTTGCGCTCCGCGGAATTCAGCTCCGTCAGCGCCGCGTACAGCGTGGTGCTCTTGCCGCTGCCGGTCGGACCGGTAACGAGCAACATGCCATGCGGCCGATGGATGATGCGACGCAGCCGTTCGGTAAGGTCGTGCGGCAAACCGAGTTCCGCAAAGTCGAGCAGCCCGGTACTTTGATCGAGCAGTCGCAGAACCACGGTTTCGCCATGCTGCGTGGGCAACGAAGACATACGTACGTCGAGGACGCGCCCACGTACCGTGACGCGGAAGCGGCCGTCCTGCGGCAAGCGTCTTTCCGCGATATTGAGTCCGGCGGAAAGTTTGAGCCGCGAGATCAGTGCCGCGGCTACCTGTTTTTGCCCGACCGGTTGTTCGCGCAAGACGCCATCGACCCGGAAGCGGATGCGCAGCACATCTTCGCCCGGCTCGATATGAATGTCGGATGCCGCTGCGCGCAGTGCTTCTTCAAGTAGTGAATTGATCAGCCGGCTGACGAGCGCGTCCGAGTCGTCCGCATCGCTCCAGTCGTCACCTGCAACACTTGAATCCGCAATTTCCTGTCCGAGTTCTTCGGCCAGTCCGGCGATCTGCGCATGGCGCAGATATATGCGGTCCAGTGCACGCAACAGGTCGCGCTCGCGTACGATCGCCGCGTGCACGGGTCGTCCGAGCTGCCGCTCCAGTTCGTCTTCGGCCAGCAGGTCGGTCGGGTCGGCCATGGCCACCAGGTAACCGTCGACCTGTTCGGCGAGAACCAGCGCGCGCAAGCGGCGTGCTGTCATTTCCGGCAGCCGCTGGGCGAGTTTCTGGTCGAGGTTGAAATCCGCCAGTTCAATACGAGCGACGTCGAGTTGTTCCGAGATCGCTGCAATAAGCTGGTCTTCGTCGGCCAGTTCAAGCCGGATCAGCGCTTCACCAAGCCGGCAACCGCTGCGTTTCTGTTCAGCCAGCGCATCGTCAAGTTGCGCGGGCGTCAGAACGCCCGCATTCAGCAGCAGTTCACCGAGTCGCAGCCGGCGGCGAACTTTTGCAACTCCGGCGATAGTCATTGCTGTCGGGCTCGCCTGCCAGCGATGCCGAGTGCGTGATCCCAATCTGCATCGCTTTTGACGACGACCGGCCGCAACAGGATAACGAGCTCGGTCTTGCGCATGGTTTGCTTCGTGTGCTGAAACAGGCGCCCCACGCCGGGAATATTGCCCAGCACCGGCGTTTTTGCGGTTTCGTTGCGCCGGGATTCCTGCATCAGGCCGCCGATAACGACAATCTGGCCGCTGCGCGCGCGCACGATGCTGTCGGTTTCGCGCACCGTCGAAAATGCGAGTGGCAGTGACTGGTCGGAGCCGGCGACCACGATTTCCTTGCGCCGGTCCACCACTTCGGTAACTGACGGACGTATGTGCAGAATGACGTCACCGGCGCGACTGACCTGAGGCGTCACGTCCAGCGCAATGCCGGAAAAGAACGGCGTCAATGTGATATCCGGCGTACTGGTGGTGGCACCGGCACCGGTCACCGTCGTCGTTGCGATATCCGTAACAAAAAATTCCTCGTTGCCTACCTTGATCACGGCTTTCTGGTTGTTGATCGTCGATACACGCGGGCTCGACAGCACCTGCACGTCGCCCTGCGTCTGCAGCAGTTCGATGAAGGCCGTGAAATCCCCAGCGCTGGCAGCGATGCTGAACATGCCGCCGAATGCCGAGGTAAGGGTGCCGTTGACCAGGTCCGGATTAAGCGGATTCAGGTCACCGCTCTCGCCTGCGATATCTGACGTACCCGATTCACCGAGCAACGTGCCGCCGCCGGTTTGGCCGAACACGATCTGGTCCGAGCCCGGTTCGGCCAGGGCGGCCCAGTTAATACCAGCCTGGAAGCCCTCGGAGAGTTCAACCTCGAGAATCTTGGCCTCCATGATGACCTGGCGCACCATGTTGCCCTGCACCTGCTCCAGGTATTCCTCTACTTCACGCAATTCCGATGGCAGTCCGCGTACCACGACAAGATTCGATTGCGGGCTTAGGACGACGTTGCGGCCTTCGGCATCGCCGACCAGGCTTCTCAGAGCCACTTCGATTTCCTGCCAGAAATCGGTCAAGCTAACAGTATTGACCACGCTACCCGGTGTGGACCCTGACTCGCTGCCGCCTGCATCGCCAACGTCGCGCATGGCGTCGCCGGAGCTGATGCGCGTCTGTGCGGTGCCCTCACGGCGCAGGTTGAGATAGTCGACGTGAAACACGCGCGCTTCGAGCCGCGCCGGCAACACGATGAAGCCGCTGCGGGTCCTTTCGTACTCGTAGCCGTACACCCGCTGCGTGAGTGCCATGACCTCTTCAATCGACACGTCGTTCAGGGTAAGACTGATGGTGCCATCGACGTCCGGATGCACCACCATGTTGTAAGGCGTACCGTTTACGAGGCTCATGAAGAAGGAACGCGCGGGCGAGTCTTTTACATCAATATCGTAAAGTTCGGCCGCTTTCACCGCCGGGACACGAGGTGCCTCGGCAGCGGTCGGTTCGGGAGCTGCCGGCGGCAACGCTTCCCAAGTCGCTTCGAGACGCTCGTCGCTGCGCTGGTTCTCGTCGACGACCGCACAACCCGACATGGCTGATGCAGCCACCAGGAAGAGCCATGCAGCCAGCTTGCGTAAAATCATGTCGGGTCCTTGGCGGGTCGCTTGATCGGTGACGGGAACAACTGCAGGACAATCACTTCGGACCCGCGCCCGAGCGACACACGCCCCTGCACGATTTCCGTGACCACTGCACCAGCTATGCGCGAACCGGTTGTTACTACCTGGTTGTTGATTACGGCGCTCTTGCGCGTTGTTGAAACATGTGTCGAGTAAAGCAACAGGCTATCGAATGCGGTCATGGCCTTTACAGCCGACGAAGTTTGCGGCGGTCGCGTCGGGTCCGTAACAGGCAGGTTGTCAGCAACCGCGTGGAGCGGCAGCCAAGCGATGCCGCACGCGAGCAACAAAAGGAATCGATGACCGCAGGTAAGCCGATCAGACACGGATCCACTCCTCGCGCAGGCTTACGGTATAGACGTGCAGCCGGAATTCGCCGGGCGCAATGCCGTCGGCACGTACCTCCATGCCAAGCCAGTAAAGGCGCCATGGCAATTCCTCGAGTTTGCGTACGCAATCGAGGAGGCCGAGATAGTCGCCCTCAAGATCAATGACCAGGCCGTGACGATACAAGACCGGCAGGTTGTCTTCGGCACTATTGACCAGGCGCTGCGGCAGCTCAGAGCGAACCGCCGTGATCCGCATTCCGTCAACGTTGTGAATCATGTCGCGCAACACAGCCGGCATTTGTTCCGGGGCAAGGATCTGCAGCGTCTGACCGCGCAAACGATCATCGAGAACCGATATTTTTCCTGCCAGTAAATCCAGTTGTTCGCGGATCGCGGTGTCCGGATCGGCTAATTCACGTAGCTCGAGCTGTTCGAGCTCGGCCGTGAGCGTCGACTCCTGCTCGATCAGTGAGCCTACGTCTGTTGCGGCCACCGCTCCACGCTCGCGTTGCGGTCCCCACCAAAGTCCTTCAAACAGCAAAACGGTAACGATCAAAGCCGCGCCCGCAAGCACCGCACGCTCGCGCAACGGCCGGCCGTCGTACCAGGACTCCGCCAGGCGCACGTAGTCCATCATGGCTGTGCTTCCTGGTCGGTATCCGGTGGACACGACAATGCGCCCGGTGCTTCTGCGTCGGAGGTGCAGCCGGTCGCGAGCGCAAATCGCAGCGGCCCCGCCCGTTCTTCGTCGGACGACAATGCGAAGGTCGAGAACGAAGTTCCGGAAAGAACCGGCTCGAGCTGCAGGTCGCCTAAGAATTTCGGTATCAGTTGTGCATCGAGCGCCAGGCCGCGCAGCATGAGCTGGCGTCCACCATCAGAAATGCGGATTCGGTCCAGCCAGAGACCCTCTGGATGACGCCGGCCGAGAGCTGCCAGGTGCCCGGAAAAACCGTCTGTGTTGCCGACCGATTCGCCACTCAACAGGTCGAGCACCCGCGACTTGTCGTCCGCTTCCCGTTGCCGTCGCTGGAGTTCGGCAACCAGGGACGGATCGGCGTTACGCTGTGCCAGGAAGTGGCTGCGTTCTTCCAGGCTGAAGACCAGGTCATCGATGTTCGAATTGAGTGTCGCTGCCTGCTGTTGCAGTGAGTTCGACTGATAGTCATACCAGGAGCCGCCAGAGAGGCCCACGGCGAGCACCAGCAACAGCCCGATTGCTGCCTGTCTCGCCGTAGGATGACGCGACGTGCTGCCTGCCGGTGTCAGGAGCAGATTGATGTCCTGCTTCATACTGCCACCTGTTGCCGGCCGGTAGTCCTGTCGTCGACGTTTTGCAAAGCCAAAGCGCCACCCAGCGCGAAATACGCTTCCGGTAAGCCGAAGTCGGCGGATTTGGAAGGTACCGGTTGCAGGTCGGCTACCAATTCAAGGGGCGCAACGGCCAGACCGACCACATCACCCACCTGGCGCATGAAATTCATAAAGGTATTTTCATCGGGACCGGCAAGAATCCGTCGGATGCTACCGGCCGAGAAATGGCTGTCGAAATAGTCGATGGTGCGACGCAGTTCGAGCGGCAGGGTGTTCTGGATACCGGTTGCCAGCATATCGACAGGCTTGACACTGCTGAGACCGTAATCCAGTCGTCGTGACAGGTGTATCTGGCCTTTGTGCGTGACCTGAATGAGACCCTGCCGACCGGTGAGGAACACGGTTACCACCGGGCCGCTGCCGGTTTCTGACAGTCCCACCAGATCGCGGATCGCCAGTTCTGCAACCGTCACCTTTTGAGGCACGAGTCCCGACTTCTTCGCCAGGGACGCCAGTTCCCTGACGGAACGTGCCGGCGCTGCGACTACATTCAGCATCGGCGTGCGCTGCCGGTCGTTCGGCGACGGCGCGTCGAATACCTGCAGGACGGCTTCCTCGACCGGATAATCCAGCAAGCTGCCGATACGCCAGCGGGCAGCTGCCACCAGTTCGTCGTCTTCGACCGGTGGCCGCTCTATCTGCAGAATGCTGTAGCTGCCGGGTGGCAAGGTAATAGCTGCCGGGCATCCTCGCAGTCCGAAGTCTGCAATGAACTTCGACAACACTTTGACCTGGCCTGCAGGCTCGGTCGGCAGCTCGGCGAGCTGCACGGTTGCCCGTCCTGACGCCGGCACGGCAGCCAGTGCCAGCGCACGATGAAAAGTGACGCCGACAACGGTATTGGCGCGGCTGCGGGCAGGCGCGAGCGATTTGAGCATCTTGAGCATTGCCGAAGTATGACCACGCACTGCCCGGTCTTATGTGAAATGAGTCCCAGAATCAGAGTCATAAATCGCCTTCTTGCAGCCATTGCTGCATTCGCGGGCTGCTTTTCCGGCGCCGTATTGATCGGGCGGACCGGTCTGGCCTACAGTTGGTTGATCATTCAACTCAGGATTGGCGATTGGTTTCTGATACGCGGCAAAGGATCGTCATGGCGGCGATGCATCTGTTCCGGGAAAAGGGCTATAGCTCGACCAGCGTTGCCGACATCCTCGGGAAGGCCGGCGCCAACAGCGGCAGCCTTTACCACTTCTTTCCCGGAAAGCAGGACGTGTTAATCGCGGTACTGGATACCTATCTGCACGGCATCCGACCCATGTTGCTCGAACCTGCCTGGCAGGGTGTCGACGACCCTCTCAAGCGCGTGTTCGTACTTCTGGGACGCTACCGCCAGTTTCTGGTGGATTCCGACTGCTTCTACGGTTGCCCCATCGGCAACCTCGCATTGGAGATTCATGAGCCGGATCCGCCGGTACGCGAGCGGCTCGCTGCCAATTTCGATGCCTGGACGCAAGCCATCGAAGAATGCCTGAAGTGGGCCGACGGCCTGCCCGCGGATATCGACCGCAAGGCACTGGCGCAATTCGTGCTCACCACCATGGAAGGCGGCGTCATGCAGGCTCGCACGCATCGCAGCCTGGAGCCGTTCGATGCGTCCGTCGAGCAGTTACAGAATTATTTTCGCTGTCTTACCGGCACTGATTATCGGAAAGCACCAACGACTCGAAAATTACCAACAGAAAACTAACAACAAAGGAGTATTCGTCATGGAAAGTGTCATGGGGCAAGTCAATTACCTGGCCGTGCTCGCGGCCGCCGTATCTGCGTTTCTGCTCGGTGGGCTGTGGTATTCACCGGTTTTGTTCGGCAAGGCCTGGATGCGCTTGACCGGCATCACGGAGGAACGCGCCGCGCAGGCAAATCAGGCTAAGGTCTTCGGCATTGCATTTATCTGGTCGCTTCTTGGAGCGCTGGTATTCGCGATGTTTATTGGTCCGACTCCGGCGTTCGGTTCCGCTACCGCGGCAGGATTCGCAGCAGGACTGTTCTGGGTGGCCGGATCGTTTGCCATCAATTACCAGTTCGAACAGAAGCCCTTCGGGCTGTTGCTGATCAACGGCGGATACCACACGGTTCAATACACCTTGTTCGGCGCCATTCTCGGGCTGTGGCATTAGGCAATACCAAACCGGTGTCGGGTTCGAACCATGCG
>CAZSDL010000123.1:0-7627 GCA_964605635.1 uncultured Woeseiaceae bacterium | reverse complement strand
CGGTGGCATTTGTCGGACGCTTCACTGATCCGCGCGTTGCCGAACCCATGCAGGTTTTGGCTGCCCACCTCGCCCTCCGAGAGGTCGACGCGATAGCGGCGCCCGGCGTATTGCCGGGGACCAATGTCCGCTCGGTTGAAGAATCAATCCTGGCACGCGAAGCCGACCTGTTCATTGCCGTCGGCGGTGACGGCACCATGCTTTACGCGGCCAATATGGCGCGTGACCACCAGGTACCGCTGCTGGGCATCAACCGGGGGCGACTTGGATTTCTTGCCGATATCACACCCGACGCAATGCTCGACAGCCTGGACCAGGTGCTCGCCGGACAATACACCCGCGAGTCCCGGCTGATGCTCAATGCCTCTATCCTCACGCCGGATGGTTCGGCGAAGGTGGCGATCGCCCTGAACGATGTCGTGCTGCAGCGGCGAGAAACCGGCCGTATGGTCGACTTCGAGACCCGCATTGCTGAACGCTATGTCAATACGCATGCCGGCGATGGGCTGATCGTTGCGACGCCGACCGGTTCGACTGCCTACGCGCTCAGTTGCGGGGGCCCCATTATCGAACCCACCCTGGATGCAGTGGTGCTCGTTCCAATCTGTCCGCACACATTAAGTGACCGGCCGATTGTCATTCCATCCCGTCATCCGATCGAAGTAAGGCTACTCGCACAGGAAGATATCCGGGCTGAAGTAACCGTTGACGGGCGGACGCTGGGCGATCTCAATGCCGCCGATCGACTGCTCATCGAACAGGCCGACATGCGGATAACGCTGATCCATCCACCGGGTTACGACTACTACGAGATTCTTCGTTCAAAGCTCCATTGGGGTCGTGACAGCCGGGTGCGGGCCGGCCGCGGCTCCGACCAGAAGGAATAATTCATGCTGGTCAGCCTGCAGGTGCGTAATTTCGCAATCATCGATGCCATCGACATCGAATTTGATGCGGGTATGACCGTGCTTACCGGCGAGACCGGCGCCGGAAAATCCATTCTCGTCGATGCGCTCGGGCTCGTACTCGGGGAACGAGGCGGCACCGGACTGGTGCGCAGCAACGCCGATCGCGCTGAATTCAGCGCCGAATTCGATTTGACCAATCAACCGGCCGTGCGGGAGTGGCTCACCGCGCAGACACTTGACCAGGACGGCGACTGCCTCATCCGGCGCGTGATCAATGCGGATGGTCGTTCGCGTGCGTTCATAAACGGCGTAGCCGTTCCTCTGCAAAGCCTGAAAGATCTCGGTGAACAATTGCTCGATATTCACGGCCAGCACTTTCATCAGTCGCTTGGCCGACGCAGTGTGCAGCGGGAATTGGTGGACCACTTCGGTAATCTCGTCCCCGAGCGTGCCGAATGTGCCGAAGTGTTCACTGAATGGCAGTCGCTGGCCGGACGGCTGCGCGACCTGCGAGACGCCGAAAAAGACAGGTCGGCGCGCCTCGAATTGCTCGAATTTCAGTGCCGCGAACTGGAGGCGCTCGACCTCCAGGCCGATGAATATGAATCCCTGCTCGCCGAGCGCCAACGCCTGCGCATGAGCGGACAACTGGTCGAGGGGGTATCGCAGGCGTTGCAGGCCATCTTTGATGACGACAATGCGAACGTCCAGGCACTGCTCGCTGAGGCGTGCCAGCACCTCGAAGCCGCAAGCGGCGTCGATGCCGGGTTGCAGCCCGTTAAATCGATGCTGGATGAAGCGTCGATCCAGGTCTCCGAGGCGGCCGACGCGCTGCACCGCTATCGCGAGTCGCTGGACCTCGACCCGACGCGACAGGACTGGATCGAGGAACGCCTGGATGCAATTGGCAGCGTGGCGCGCAAACACCGTGTCGACGCTGGCGAATTGCTACCGTTGCAGCTTTCGTTGTCGCGACAGCTCGAGGACCTGAAAAACGTGGAGGCCATCGGCACGCGCCTCGCGCGACAAGCCGAGGATGCAGCCGCGCATTACCTGAGCCGTGCACAGTTGCTTTCGGACGCCAGGCAGGCGGCCTCTGCGGCGTTTGCAAGCGACGTCAGCTCGGCCATGCAGGGCCTCGGGATGCCGGACGGCCGCTTCGACATCGCCATTACCAGGCGGCAACCGGATGACGCCAGGCCCTGGGGACTCGACGACATTGAATACCGCATCAGCGCCAACGCCGGACAGCCGCCGATGCCGTTATCGAAAGTCGCCTCGGGCGGCGAGTTGTCGCGCATGAGTCTCGCGATTCAGGTCATTGCCAGCGATGGCAGTTCCATACCCACCATGATCTTCGACGAAGTTGACAGCGGTGTCGGCGGCGGCGTCGCTGAGATGGTAGGCCGGCGGCTCAAAGAGCTTGGCGCCAATCGCCAGGTGTTGTGCGTCACTCATTTACCGCAGGTCGCGAGTCTTGCCGACAATCATCTCCAGGTCGTCAAGCGCAGCGACGGGAAAACGACGCGTACGGAAATAAACCGGCTGAGCGAAGAACAACGCATCGAAGAACTGGCACGAATGCTGGGCGGCGTCGAAATTACCGAACAGACACGCCGGCATGCGGCGGAGATGCGAAACCTGGGAAAACGCAAGGTTCGGCAACGCAAGTCGCGAGCGGCGTCCGGCGGCCGGGACCAGGTCTGACGTCAGGCTCTCGCAACGAATCGATCAGTCCGTCTTCTTCCTGGCCGGGCGGACGTACAGCACCAGGCTGTGATCGATCAGTTCGTAGTTATGCTTTCTGGCAATTTCCTTTTGCAGGCGCTCGATCTCATCGTTCCTGAATTCCACGACGTCGCCGGTCTCGACACACACCATGTGATCATGGTGCTCGCCTTCGTCAACTTCAAAAACTGAATGCCCGCCCTCAAAATTGTGCCGGGAAACAAGACCCGCGCTTTCAAACTGCGTCAGGACACGATAAACAGTCGCTAAGCCGATATCTTCACCGGTGTCCAAAAGCTCCTTGTAGATATCTTCAGCGCTTAGATGTCGCTGTTGGCTGCCCTCGAGAATTTCAAGAATCTTGAGTCGCGGCAGCGTTACTTTCAACCCGGCTTTTCTGAGTTCCTGACGCTGTAACATTAGCTTGAATCCCGTACAACAGTTCGTCGACCGCAACTATCGCGGCGTGATGCGAGCAGGTATGATGCGCCCCTATTATGACCCAGTTAGTCGGGTCGCTCCACCAGCGATTTCATTCGTGAGCGACGGTCCGGCACTGCATCACTACCCCGAGCCCCGAACTCCGAGCCCACAACCATGTTTCGAAGGCAGATGATTAAAGCCCTGTTCCTGAGTGTCGCATTGGCTTGCGCGGGCTGTGTTTACCAGGCGCCCTTGTCACAAGGAAACTTGCTCAAGCAGGAAGACCTCGACCAGGTGAAAGTCGGCATGACTCGCAGCCAGGTGCGATTTCTCCTCGGCACACCGATGATCGATGACCCGTTTCACGAAGAACGCTGGGACTACGTTTATTTCTTGAAGGTGGGCCGCGCGGACGCCACATTCAAACGCTGGGTGTCGATTTTTTTTGAAGGTGACAACGTCTCGAGGATCGTCGCAGACCAGGAGTTGGAACCGGATCTTTAGTGGCTCAGGCCTTGCCGCGCCCCATGGTCCTGCCTGACGTTGCCAGCGATCGGCGCGCATCCCGCGGATCGATCAGCAATTCACGGTAGAGCTCGATTCGATCACCGTGCTGTACGGGCTGCTCGCGATCCACGATCTGTCCCCAGATGCCTACGCGGCAACGCTCGAAATCACCCTCGGGAAAAAGTTCGGCGAGTAAGGATTCGTCGATTACCTGCTGCACGGTTGTGCCGGCCTTGACCACTAACGGAATGAGTGCCTGGCGTTCCGGAAGCGCGTAGACGACTTCGACATGCAGTTGTACAGGGTCAGTTTCAGACACCGCGGTTAGTTGAGCCCGTAGACCTGTGCTGCACGGCGGACAAAGGCATCGACGAGCGAATTGCAGATGTCCTCGAAGAATGCTCCGAACATCATGTCCACCAGGAAGCTGTCAAACGCAAACTCGAGTTCCAGGCCTACCTCGCAGCCGCCTTCGCCGACATCCCGAAACCGCCAGCCGCCGGAAAGTCGTTTGAACTGCCCTCCCACAAGTGCAATATCAATTCGGGAAAACTCTGTCGATGTATTGCGCGTGGTGAACTGCCGGCTCACCGCGCCTTTGCGCAGTTCAAGGGTAGCGACGACCGTATTGCCGTCACGTTGCTCCACCGAGGCAGCACTGCACCAGGACAGAAACTCTGGGTATGACTCGATGTCGTCGACCAATCGGAACATTTCCCGCGCGGCATAGGGAACCAGTGCAGTGCGATTGACCTTGCGCATCGACGACTAGTTCTTTGTCCGACGATCCGGAAAGCCGGTTGCAACGACAACCACCGGCATCAGTTTGCCGAAAATTCGGGGATTACGCCGATCGCCTTGAGGAACACGAAAAGTATGGCCAGCGGCGCCACGTAGCGTGCCAGAAAACGCCATACATCGTAGATCGTGCCGGCACCGCCCAACTCGGAGGACGTCGAATTCCGACACATCACCCAGGCAGCGAACAGAGTGATAAACAGGCCACCGAGCGGCAACATGATGTTGCTGGTGAGATGGTCGACGTTATCGAAGATCGTGCCCTTGTAGAACTTGAAGTCGGCCAGCACATTGAAAGACAGCACGCTGCCGAAACCCAGCAACCAGATGAGGCCGCCGATTATCACGGCGGCTTGCGCCCGCGTGCGGCCGAAATGCTCCACGACCCAGGCGACGGCCGGCTCCATCAAACCGATGGCCGAAGTCCATGCGGCGAACGCCAGCAGCACAAAAAACAGGGTCGCAAAAAACACACCGGCCGGCATCTGCCCGAATGCCAGTGGCAAGGTAAAAAATACCAGCCCGGGCCCGTCGGCCGGGTTCAGCCCGTTGGCGAACACCAACGGGAAAATAACCAACCCTGCGAGGATCGCGATGAAGGTATCGGCAATGACCACCGCTCCGGACGCCCCGGTAATGGAGGTTTCCTGCGGCAAATAGGCGCCGTACGCCATGATGGCGCCCATGCCGATGCTCAGCGTAAAGAACGCCTGTCCCATGGCGGAGAGTACGCTGTTCCAGGTCAAGGCCGAGAAATCGGGTGTGAACATAAAGGCCGCGCCGGCAGCAAAATCGCCGGACGTTATCGAATAGCCGAGCAAGGCCAGCAGCAGCATTAACAGCGCCGGCACCATGAATCGGACTGCCTGCTCCAGGCCCCGCTCAACGCCGCGCGCAACCACGAATATCGTGATCGCCATAAACACAGTGTGGCTTAGCGCCACCATCCGCCAGTCGCCGGTATACGCGGCGAATACGGCACCCACAGCTTCGGCGGACGCACCGGCAAAAACTCCCGACGCGCTGTTTAAAACATAGGCGAGCGTCCAGCCTGCAATAACGGCGTAGTAGGACAAAATCAGAATACCGGCGATTACGCCCATCCCGCCAACCAGGCGCCAGTGCCGCGAACTGCCCTCCTCCTCGCCCAGCAACGCCATCGTGGCGACCGGGTTACGGCGCCCGCGGCGCCCGATCAGGATCTCCGACATCATGACCGGCATGCCGATCAGGAATACGCATAGCAAATACACCATTACGAACGCGCCGCCGCCGTTCTGGCCCGCGATGTACGGGAACTTCCAGATGTTTCCCAGACCGACCGCCGACCCGGTAACGGCGAGGATAAACGCCATGCGGGACGACCAGTGTCCATGCAGCGACGTGCGTGGCGCCTTGCCGGCAGCTTCTTGTTTTTGCATGGTGATCCCGCAGCCCCCTGAATTGCCGGAATTCTGGAGTAAATCCGTAAAGCTGACAACAGGAACGGCCCGTAACGGCAGGCTGCCGATGCTTTACGTATAATCGCCGCCCACTTCCGCTGGAGGCCTTGCCGGTGCCAGCAGCCGTTTCGAATAATCGTTGAGCAAAAGCGGATGAGCAAGAACGAAAAAAAACCCGCCTCGCAGCGTGCGATTGCGCTCAACAAAAAGGCGCGCTATGACTATTTCATCGAAGAAACCTTCGAAGCCGGACTCGCGCTGGAAGGATGGGAGGTCAAGAGCCTGCGATCAGGTCGCGCACAACTGACCGAAAGCTACGTGCACGTAAGAGACGGCGAGGCATGGTTACTGGGCGCGCATATTACGCCGCTCAACACGGTTTCGACGCACGTGCACGCAGACCCGACTCGAACCCGGAAGCTCCTGATGCATCGACAGGAACTCGACCGATTGGTCGGAGCGGTCGAACGAAAAGGCTTTACGCTGGTGCCGCTGAACCTTCACTGGAGCCGAGGCAAGGCGAAACTGGATATTGGTCTTGCGAAAGGCAAGAAGCAGCACGACAAGCGGGCAGCCAAGAAAGATCGTGACTGGGAACGCCAGAAAGCGAAAATTCTAAAATCTTCTAAATAGTATCAATAATTTATACAGTATAATTGATCTATATTCTTACTAAGTATCACGCCGCCCCGTCGACCTCGGACCATTTATCGAGACGACCCAGGATCAGCAACAGCTGCTCGCCTCGTGCCGTCAACCGGTAACCCAGGCGGGGAATATTCTCGATCACGCCCAGTTCACGCCAGGTATGCAGGCGTTGCTGGAGCACGCTCGGCGAAATATCTCCGCAAGCCTTCCTCACAGCACGAAAGCTGAGTGGCCCTGCGCGCAACTCCCATATCACTCGCAGCGCCCAGCGACGGCTGCAGACATTCAGCAGAACTTGCATCCGTACGCTGGTGGGCCTTGTTCTCTGGCTCTGCATGCCTTTAGCTACAACGGTTTCAGTATATTGCTTCTTATTCAGTAGCGGCCATTGTAGGTTGCTTTCAATTCAGTAGCAATCGGCGAAGCGGCCCTTTCCCCCGCCTCGTCGACAGAAGGTCACCGGGCCATCGGCGACTTTGGAGCAGACCTGGGAACCTCACGATCGGCAGCAGCCGATTGTTTTTTCGAAATCAGCCCCTACACTGTGGTTGTGGGGCAAGCAGCACAGCGCCTGCCCTGCCACTGGGGGCGACATGGCTTCGACGTGGGTCGCGAAACTCCGGGTGCATGCCGAGGAACAGAGTACCTCGTTAATCCATCTGTAAAACCTATAGTTGCCAACGACGACAACTACGCACTCGCTGCTTAAAAACCAGCTTTAGTGCCCTCTGACCGGATGTGCTTGTGCGTTCGGGGTTCAGGGGTCATCCACACAAGATCGCGGCAAGGGCACGCTCGGGGCTCGAACCGTTAAAACCCTTACCGGGCTGGCTGTGGGTCTTCCCTGTCCGTCGGGTAGCTCACAGTGAGATTAATGGCGGAATAAGCATGTAGAGCACGGAACGTAGGGCTTGCGGACGCGGGTTCGATTCCCGCCGCCTCCACCAGATAAAAATGGGGACGGTTCTTTCAAGGACTGTCCCCTTTTCTTCAGTGGCGAGCCACTTGCGACTCTTGGAGCGCCCCGACCATCATCTCAAAACGGTCTTCCACCGCTCGTGGGTCTTCGCCTTCCGGCAAACCTTCGCGCGCACCTCGGACGATCATCTCAGCGTGTCGCCGCAGCGCGGCCCGGTCTTCGCGTTCAGTGCGACACCTGGAAAGGATGCAGGC
>CAZSDL010000122.1:0-7631 GCA_964605635.1 uncultured Woeseiaceae bacterium | reverse complement strand
CTCGTCCTGGCACTGGGTCTCGACACCGCCAGGGGCGACCCGACCGGTTCCTTTCGACTCATGACGCGCGACTTTCGCGAAAACGGCCGCATGATAGGCAGTCTCGGCCTGCCCACGCTGGTGGTGCAGGAAGGCGGCTACCGCACCCAGACACTTGGCGCCAACGCGCGCCATTTTTTCACCGGCCTCTGGGACACCTTGTCCGGCGAGCGCCCGGCTGCCAGGAAACGTTGATGCACTGGCGCGACGAGGTCTGCGACGGCGATCGGCAGGCGGTGCTGGCCCTTGTTTCAGCCACCGGCTTTTTCAATGCCGACGAGGAGCAAATCGCCGTCGAGCTGGTCGACGAAGCACTTGCCCACGGCCATGCGTCCGGCTACGACTTCATCTTCGCGGATGCCGCGGACGGCTCCGGCGCGTTGCTCGGCTACAGCTGCTTCGGCCCGATCGACAAACGCCCCGGAGCCTTCGACCTCTACTGGATCGCCGTGTCGCCTGATCACCAGCGACACGGGATGGGAAAGCAACTCATCGATGAGTCGGAACGGCGCATCCATGCCGCCGGCGGCAGAGAAATATTCATCGACACCTCCGGCCGCGCGCAGTACCGCCCAACCCGCGATTTCTACGAACGCATGGGCTACCGCGTGCACGAGGTAGTCGCCGACTTCTACGCCCCCGGCGACGACAAGGTCGTCTACCGCAAGGGCCTTTGATTGGGCGTTTGCGAGGGGGCCTGGTCTTCGGGAGGTCCTTTGGCGGAATGGCTCCCTTCGGTCCGCTTTATTTCCGCCAAAGAACCTCCCAAAGCCCAGGCCCGGAAGCGTCTCGCACCCGTCCCGACCTTACGACATGCCATCAACCACGAGCCGAGCGGTGTAGTCGCAACGAACCACGACGCAAGGTCTCGACCGGTGGGGAATCCTTTGGCGCAAATAAAGCGGACCGAAGGGAGCCATTGCGTCAAAGGATTCCCCGGCGGTCGAGACCGATTAGAACCACCAGACCGCACCAAAAAGCCACTTGTTCAGCGAACCAGGCTAAAGTCCGCCCACAACGGCAAATGATCGGACGCATCTCGCGCCTCGCGCCAGACACCGCAGTCGAGCAGTTGCAGCGACGACTCGAACCAGATCCGGTCAAGCGGAATGAGCGGCCAGCGCGCGGGCCAGGTCGGACGCCGGCCGGTGCTTGCAAATGAGCGGCGCAGTCGTCGCGTTGCGGCGCCGAAGCCGCTGGGCTCGTTGAAATCGCCGAGAATAACGGTGGGCAGGTTGTCGGTGGCAGCGAGTTCGGAAAGTTTGTCAGCCTGCATGCGGCGCTCGCGTCGGGAAAGGCCAAGGTGGGCGGCGAGGACGCTGATTTCCCCGTGGCCGGTGTCGATACGCGCTTCGATCAGCGATCGCGGCTCGCGCCGGGGTAAGCTGACATCGTGGCAAGCCCACTCGGATATCGCGTGACGACTCACAAGCATGTGGCCGTAGTCGCCATCGGTTGTGCGAATGGTGCGTACTTCGGCGCGATGGGTGTCGTGTCCGAGGTCGAGACAATCGCCCAGCAGGTCGAAGCCATCGCGTTGATCGCGGCGGCTGTCGACTTCCTGCAATGCCACGATGTCCGGGTTAATCGCGCGAATGACGTCGCGCACCCGCTCGGGGTCGACGCGACCGTCGCTGCCGATACAGCTGTGGACGTTCCAGGTCATCATACGCAGCCGCGGTTCCGGCATGTTTCAACCGGCTCGCTTGCGCAGAACGGTCACGAGCCGCTGCAAAGCGTAGGCACCGCCCAGCCAGAGAACGATAACCAGAACGAACCAGAACAGGTTTTCCGGTTCGGGACTGCGCCACACCGCGCGCAGGCGGTCGCCAAGCATGGTGAGTACGAAGATGCCGGGCAGAAGTCCGATGAAGGTTCCGGCGAGGAACGCGCCCGTTCCCAAGCCGGTTGCGCCCATCGCGATGTTGACCACGGTGTAGGGTGCGATGGGCACCATGCGCACTGCCGCAACGGTGAGAACGCCATGATTCTGCATAACACGTGACACCAGGCGGTAGGCGCGGGTCGCCATTGATTCGAACAATCGTTTACCCGTCCACGCGCCGATGCGAAGCCCGATCCAGCCGCTGATGAGAGCTCCCGCGATCGCACACAGGAACCCGCTCCAGGGGCCGAGAACCATGCCGGTCACCGCGACCATCAGTGTCAACGGGAACAACAACAGGCCGCCAACAACATAGCCTGCCACGAACAATGGATAGATCCACCAGTTGCCACGCATCGCTTCCAGCCTTTCAGCCAACTCTTCCGGATCGGCCCATTCGGCCAGTGGCGTGTAGTGCCAGACGAGTACGAGTGCAATAAGTCCGGCGGCAACCAATGTGAGCCGCAGCAGGCGCAAACGGTGGCGCGGCCTAGTCCTGGCGTCGAACATGTCGCCGAGAAGCGCTTCGGGGTCAAGTGGTTCTGCGGGATCCGCGGCGAGGTTAATTGTGTCAGTCAGGTCGGTGCGCTGGGACTCACGCTCTGCCAGCGGCGCGAGGCCGCGATTGCCACCGCGCTCCTTGTCGATGACTTCGACAATCGAACCGGATGCCAATTCCTGTTCTACAGTCGCCGGGTCAGCCCCGAGGTGCTCGCCAATCTGCCGGCACAGCAAGTAATGTATCTTTTTGCGACTGGCATCATCCGTGCCTTCGATGGCCAGATCGCATTCCGAATCGACACCCATCGAGCGGTTGTTGAGATTCGACGAACCGATGCGGATCAACCGGTCGTCAACGATCATCATCTTGGAATGCACCATGACCGGCGTCCGCTCTGTGGCGCCTGTCCACGGGTAACGGAAGCGCACACGTCCTGCGAGGTCGTCGCGTTGCAATTTCCCTGTAAACTTTTCCTGTGCGGCGCCCATCGTCCGCGCCTCGAGCCAGCCTTGCGGTAGCCGCGGCGTAACTGCTACGACCAGCAGCCCGGGCACCTCTTCCATGCGCGCGACGAGCGCATCCGCAATGCTCTCGACTGTCAGGTACTGATTCTCGATATACACATGACGTCTCGCTGCCCGAATGGCAGCAAGATAAAGCGCCTTGACTTCATGCACCGCATCGCTGGTATCGCTTGCCGGGAGCGTCCGCGCGATGCCAACGGTGACATCCACGAAATCGGGCTCGACATTGTCCGGCCACAGTGCTTCCGCAGCCGGCACGCTGAACTCTTTGCCGGTCGCGCCCAGCCAGCGCTGCTGCGTAATTTCCAGGAGTGCACTTGCCGCCTCTCCGTCGACCACCATCTGCATGTCATGAAACGGTGCGTAAGTTTCTTCGTCGGGGCCGATGCGGCGCGGATGATCCGGGCGGTGCTCCGGGGTGTCCCAGCGACGCACGGCAAGATCCAGGCCGCCGCAAAACGCCAACCGGCCATCGACGATCACCAGCTTCTGGTGGTGGCAGGCACCGAGCGGC
This sequence comes from uncultured Woeseiaceae bacterium, assembly GCA_964605635.1. Classification (GTDB taxonomy): domain Bacteria; phylum Pseudomonadota; class Gammaproteobacteria; order Steroidobacterales; family Woeseiaceae; genus IDS-8. The sequence continues at coordinate 4,167 of CAZSDL010000122.1, read as the reverse complement.
AGACAGTTGTCGAGCTCGACATGAAATTGCCGCGGCGTCAGCCACTTGAGATTCAGTGTCGGCAGTGCTTCGCGCTCGATCGAGTACAGGATCGAGTAATCCCACAGTAACAGGCGCAGATCGAGATTCGTGCGTCGGGCAACCAGGCATTCGAGATAGGCAAGTAGTGTTTCTGGCGCACCGTCGTCGGCACCGTCGGGTCCGACCAGTGGCGTTCGGCTGTCGATATCCCAGCCGACGATAACGATGGATTGGCGCGCCTTCGCCAGGGCGTTACGCAACGCGCCGAAGTAGGCTGCCCCGTCCACCAGGACAGCCGCGTGATCGGCATGTGCGAGCCGCCAGACCGTTTTGCCCGGTTGCAGGATGGCGTCTTCGGAATTGATCACGGGCGACGTCATCGTGTCAGCATACTCCTATGCGCGGTCGTCGCTCCAGCGGGCCACATTGCCGGCCCGCTTCTCGTTAATCAGGAACAGTAACTCTGCGGCCGCTTCAGCATCGCAAAGCGCACGATGGTGGCGCCTTAACGGTATGTTGTGGTTCTCGCACAGTGCCGCAAGGCTGTAGGACTGGTATCCAGGATACAACTTGCGCATGGACGAACAGGTGCATAGCCGGGGATGGCGGAACGGCTGTCCCAGTCGCGCAAACTCACGCGTAATGAAACCGTAATCAAAAGACACGTTGTGCGCGACGAAAATCGCATCCTGCATGAACGTTGAAAATTCGTTGGCTATGTCCGCGAAGACGGGTGCGTCCGCTACCATGGCCTCGCTGATACCGGTGAGGCGAGTGATCGTGGACGGAATCCGGCGTTGCGGGTTTATGAGTGTCTGGAACCGGTCGACAATCCTGCCGTGCTGCACTTTCACGGCTGCCAGCTCGGTAATTCGGTGCGCTTCACCGGCGCCGCCCGTCGTTTCCACGTCTACGACAGCGTAAATCTGCGCCGGATCGAGAACCCAGCGCACACGCACGATGTCGGCTCTGAAACCCGCCTCGCGCAATTGCTCCAGCCGCAGCAATTGATTTCGTCGCAACTGGTCGCCATCGGCCTTGATTTCCACGAAGCGGCAACCATTCGCGTCGATCAGGAGCAGATCGGGAAACCCGGCGTGCATGTCACGATAGTTCCGGCACATGCGCTCCAGCATTTTGCCGAGAGCATGCGGATCCGCTGCATCCAGCAGTGCAAAGGGTGCATCGGTCATTGCTCGATGCCAGCGAAAGATGCCATTGTGACGACTGTACTCACGGGTAATGGTTTGTAACATTCGACGCTTGATCCCGGCGGGCTTCGACAGTGCTGCCAGACGAGCATGGATCCTGTCTTTGTTGTCGGCGTAGAAAGAGCCGCTTTGCAGTGACGCCGGCATCGCCTCGAAGGGTGAATGCAGGGTTGCCGATTGGCTGCCGAAAAGCTCCTCCCAGAACAGCAGGCCGAACAGTGTTCGCCACAGCGTGTTCTCGGCGCGAAAACCGCTGACACCGTGCCTCGCAAAGTGCGCCAGTGCGGCGTTCTCCGCCGATCCGCTTTGCGATTCATCGATTTCAATGGTCTCCGACTCGCGCAATGCATCCGTAACCGGTGTGGTGCGTTTGCTGCCGAACTTGCGCTGCAGAAGATCGGTTGCGAACAGGCGCTCCTCCTCGCTGCGTGGCATGGCGCTACAGCGCTGGAGCTGGCGTAGCGCTGTGTCTCGCTGGCCGTTGCGTAGCAACAAGCGGATGAGTCGCTCGTCGCACGCGCTCGAGTTGCCGCGCTCGTACATCAGCACGGCGTCTTCATCGCGGCCGGAGTCCTCGAGGTAACGTGCCAGCCGATGCGCCAGTCGAGACCGTAGTTCCGCGGCGACGGTACAGGATGGCTCTGGCCAGGCGGCTGCCTCGTCTATCAGGGCATCCCGTTGTGGCGAACTCGCGCTTTTCATTCGGTCGAGGCGTGTCGCAAAGTACCAGGCCTGTGAAGCATCCTCTCGATTTTGGAAACGGGGTTCGAACGAATCGCCGACAGCGTGGGTACGAACGAGACCGAGATCACGCATCGCAAATTTTTCCAGGCGATCCTGCGTTTCACCGAAGTACAGGTACAAAAGATATCCGAGCGTGCCGGCCCGTCGTTGCACGATCAGGTGCTCGACATTGATGGTGTTCAGGAACACGTCCGCTCGCACATTGTTGAGAAGCATCTCCAGCAGCTCGGCTTTCTTCCACGATCTGCTGACACCGGCCAGACAGGTGCAAGCGGCCGCGTGAAGTTGCCCTTTGGTCAGGCAGGCCAGCAGGTGCGGGTAGTCTTCAGCCGCAGGGGCAGCGATCCAGTCGGCGGCTCGCAGCTCCCGAAGCGCATTATTGAGGCACGCGATATCCGGGTAATTCAGCTTGTCGACGTCGAATACCCTGCCCCGCCGATTGGCGAGGCGTATATACAGTCGCTGCGCCGCGACGCCCAGTCGCCGGAAATCGCCGATAAATGCTTTGTGCTCGGCATCCAGTGCGTGCTGGTAATGCCGGCAAACAAACGACAGCATTTCATTGAAGTGATCGTGGTAGTAGAAGTCCGGGAGTTCGGTGGCCATGGTGGCGGGCAGTATAGCGAGGCGCCAGCGCCATCGGTCTGCACAGGCGCCTGCGGTCGGACAACCTTATATTTTTCAATAAATTGCTGAGGTCCGACCCGGGGTTGGGCCGGGGTTGGGGTAGAATTCGACGATGAGCGCGGATTCGAAACTCATGGAGATGCTGTGCGGCTACGCTGCGGCGCACCAGCACCCGTTCAACGTTGCCGTGCACCTGGTCGGCATTCCGACCATCATGCTGGGCGTTTTCATACCGATGACCTGGCTGAGCTTCGACTTGCCGGGCATCAGCGTCAATCTCGCGCACTTGACCGTTCTCGGTTTGTTTATTTTTTACTGGACGCTGGACTGGGTTTTCGCACTCGTCTTTCTCATCATGGCGCTGCTGGTGGCGCAATTGGCAGCAACGATCGGCGCGCTGCCGCCGACGCTGGCATGGACAGCCAGCGCTGCTGCGTTTTTCGGCGGCTACGCACTGCAGTTCGTCGGGCACGCGGTCGAGCGCTCGGCACCGGTGATCCTCAAACATCCCATCCAGGCCAATCTCGCTGCACCTTTTTTCACGATCGTCGAAGTCTTCCACCTGATCGGCGTGCGCAACGCCCTGTTCACCGAAGTCAAAGCACAACTAACCACTCCGGACGGCGCGCCTCCGGCCACCCCGGGTCGGACCTCAGCAAGTAATTGACTTTAATCCCTTTTGCAAACCGTCGCGGCTTGCAGACGGCACGCTTCCGGCTGCCGCAGATTTTTCTGTTGCTTGCAGAATTTTCCGCTGTGTAGATTCACCTGTCGTCGATCGACGACGGGTATCAGTGCGTTCCTGCCACCCACTTCAAGTCGTTGTTAGTCGCGAATTTTTTTAAGCTGTACGGGCGATCGGAAAGACGAATTCAGGCGTAGCGTCGGGCTTCCGGGGTCTTGGCATGCCAATTGCATTATGTGTATCGAGCGGCGCAAAAGCGCCAACGTCGAAAAGTTATTCAAGTCACCCCAAAGGAGACACACATGAACAAGCTCGTAGCAATTGCAAGCAGCATCGTACTCGCATCCGGCATCGCTTTTGCAGGCGAAGGCAAGGATTCGAAGAAGTTCGAAGACCTGGACACGAACCAGGATGGCGTAATCACCCAGGCTGAGGCGGCCGCGCATGAAGATCTGGTAGCGCTGTTCAACGACGCTGACATCAACGCCGATGGCTACCTGACACCGTCTGAGTTCGAAGCTATCAAGGAAGAAATCGAAGAAGCTGAGTAATTCAGAAAATTTCGATTGTTCGACGAAAGGCCCCAGGGACGGGGCCTTTTTTTTGTGACCGGCGAATGCACTACCCGGCGACAAAGTGGCCTTTTGCAGGTTCCGCCGAATGATAGATAATGCCCGCGCATGCAGTCAGATGACGGACCACTGTCCGACGCTACCAAAGCCGGGGGAATCGCCACAATGTCCAGCAGGATTTGCGCTTTTTATGTGATGTTCGCTTTGGTCAGTTCATTTGCAATGGCCGCCGAAGAAACCGTTTATCTCCGCGCCGGAAGCCTGGTCGATGTCCGTGCCGGCAATGTCCGCACCGGCCAGGTCATCG
>CAZSDL010000121.1:0-7655 GCA_964605635.1 uncultured Woeseiaceae bacterium | reverse complement strand
GCGCAACTCTCGAAGCCCCAGCTGAGCCAGCCGGCGCGCTCGTCGAAGCGGCGGATGAGGATCAGGAAGTCGTGGGTTACTGCGTTGAGTTGTGCGGCGAGGGAGGTGATGGCGCGGTCGAGGTCGTCGATGGAGGGGTCGGTAGTGGTGGTGACGGCCGGTGGTTGGGCAGAGGCGTGGGCAAGCATGGCGGCTCCGGACTGGGTTTTTATACAGGGCTGTTATTATATCCAGTCTGAAGCGTTAGGACAAACGGAAAATCCTTACATTTCCGCGAGTAACGCGACGCTACGGGCCGGGGAGGTTCGGTCACGCCCCGCAGCACGGAGGCGGATTGGAACATATCATTGAACGTCTCGCACGACCCGACTTCACACATAGCCCAGGAAACGTAATCCTGACCATGCTTTCTTTCTGTGGTGATGTCGCTACGCAGAATCGACGTCGGGATGATGGGTGGCGCCATATTCGCAGCCGTTGCTATGCTTCCTTCTAGATAACTGGAATGCCAATCTCTTGAAAATATTCGAATGTTGAGTCGTAAAAGATGGGACTACGGGTCAAGTCGGTCGCATCACCGCGAGGCACAAAGATAACCATGCCTTGCCTTGCGCGAGTTAGCAGTACTCGGTAAGAATTTTTTAGATATATCTGCGTCATTGCGTCTTTTACGCGGATCCAATTAGTACCGCGGAAGCGCCAGTACTCCCAGCGACCAGCGTTCATGCGGAAATTTGCGTCCCAGGCGACACAGGCCCAATCAAGTTCCAGGCCCTGAATATCAAATTCTGTTGCAACATCCTCAAGGTAGTAGCACGAACGCACGTCGTCCTTCGAGTTTAGAAACCAATACTCAGGTGCAATCTTCGCTTTAACATTTATCCCCTCTGGTTTAAGGCGTAAGGCTCCTGATGAGGCAACAAGACCGAAACGTTCGGTTCCCCGTGCATTACTCCTTAACCACTTGCGGGCTACATCGAGATTTCGAGTCAAACAGATTGGATATTTTGCAAGCAATTCTGCAGCTAGTGATTTCGCCGCTGAAAGGTTTTCATCAAGACTTGCCTTGACAAAACTAGATAACCGTTCTGTTCGGAACGACCTTATCGACACCGCCAGGTGCAAATCCTTGTTGATGTTTAGTCTTTGAGCGGAAATCAACTCTAACAACTTACCACCGCGCGTATATTCCACGTCGGGCAAGCGATCAGATATATAAACGTTCCACTCCGGAAAATTCATTTCAATCGAATCAAACCACTCTCGCAATCCGGCCTCGCCTTCATTAATTTCCTGTCCACCACCAACCAGACAGATAATCACAGCGTAGTCGGAATGGCGATCCATAATGCTGATTAGAAATTCCGGCTCGGACATTCCGAAGGCTGCAATTCCCTTCTTCTGCGCCATAAATTTCTCAGTCTTTGATCGTGTCCATGCACGCTGAGCCTCGTCGAATACAACAACCTTTTCGACCGGGGCAGAGTCACTTCGCAAAGCCTCATCACGAAAATGATGAATGTTCTGAATGAATGATTCAGCCTTTCGTAGAGCATCAGCCCGACGAACCGTCACACCTGCGTCCTTCTTGATCTCGATTTCGTTGCGAGCCAATGCCTCTCGCAACACAGCTACAAGCGGGCCGTTCCCTGACAAAAACACGGCGTGTTCGCCCTCATCTATGTTGTGCCGGCTCGTAGCGATATTGAGCCCAGCCAACGTTTTTCCGGAACCCGGGACCCCCGTCATGAAACAAATTACCTTTTCACCTTTCCTCTTTGCCGTATCAATTGCCCTTCCTATTGCTAGCGCAGTGCGGTCGAGGTTTATAGCACCGGAATCCGACCGAGAAATTTCCTCGACACTATGTCCGCGATATAGGGCTTGCGCTGCCTCGATAATTGTTGGCGTCGGGCGGTACTCCGATGATTGCCATGCGCCAGGTTCGATTTCTGTTTCATTGCATCCTGATGAAACATCGCGCATTACGTTCAGAAGATTTGCCTTATTGGCCGTTAGCGGTTCGCACACTGAATCCGTTGACCAAATTGTCTTACCAATCGATGGTTTTGCCTCGGTAGCGACCAATACTGGAACAAGGGATCGAAGGTGGCTCCCAGAATGAAAGTTCTTAAGATCCAGTGCGTAGTCGTAGACTTGGTCGAGCGCATATCGAGGATACTCAGTTTCACCGACCTTAAATTCCACGATAAACACCAGCCGCCTATAAATAATCACAAGGTCGACCCGCCGCCCCATTCGTGGGATAGCAAACTCAAAGAATAAGTGATCGTGTGGACTAGCTTCCTGCGCAAAAAGTGCGCGAAGAACGGAAATTTGGGCGACCCAAGCATTCCGCTGAAGATCCTCGACTGAATAGCCATGCGAGTCGACTAGTTGGCCGAGGATGGCACGAGGATCAGCGGAGAGAAACTCACTAATGCTGGCGGAGTAGTAAGAGCGGGGCACTTTCGGTGGATCTCGCGTGTAGCCAGAATGCGCGGATGGGTGTGACCCTGTCATTTCCTGGCTTTTTTATTCTGCTCGTATCGAGCAAGGAAATCGCATAACGAAATGCCGCACACGTCGCAAATCTGTTCAAGCTCGAGCAGGTCTAGGCGTCGCTCACCGGCCTCGTACTTGCTTACGAAAGACTGTGGTACACCGAGCCGCTTCGCAATATCCAACTGGCGCAGTGACGCCGCTTCACGTGTTTGGCGAAGTGCCTCTAGAAGTGCACGTTGATATCCAGAGGAAATAGATTTCTGCATGAAGCCAGGATGCTATATCCTGGATTGGGATATCCCATTTTGGGATTTCCTTCCTGCACCGGCAGCCCGCGTTTTCAACAGCAGCCTGCGAGGTACCTTGCCGTGGGAGTTGCCTGCTAAAACTTGAATGTTTTCAAGCGAATGCTTCTGAAGTGCAGTGACGTCTCGGTCCGCGGATGATCACTAATGGATACCCTCGCAGCTGGCCGTACTTTCCCCTCTCACAGGACCTTCCATTGTTATTGCTTTACGTTCAATTTCGCCGTTCGCGCGGCCGCGTACCGAATGGAAATCGTCTAGTAGTCCGGCGGGGCAATTTCCGCTGCCTGTTTAATACTCTTTCCCAGCAAGGCATCCCGCCATGTTCCGTCTAATCGCTCGAACTCCTTCCCACGTATCCAGGCATGCGCTCCCGCAAGCTCTCCCTGTTGATAGGCCCACCACGCAATAGCGACAGTGCGCTTAAAATCATGCGGCAACTTACTCTCGTCGAGCCGCTCAACGAGTTCGCCGCTGCGTTCAACATTTGATAAGTGCCAAGACTTCAGGTGGCTTGTATGAGCCAGGAATTCCCGTTTGCTCCCGTTATAGCCAGCGTGAGAGAGGACAAGGTTGTGGCCAAGATCGACCGGGTATCGCGACCACGCTACGAAATGGTCGACTACTCCGGGCCCGGAGATGGTGCGCCGGCAGATCCCCTTCTGATGATCCCGCAGCACCCGTGCAAATGGGGCGAGACTTCGTCGTTGGCTGCCAAATAGGAATGTCGCGAGATCGGCATCGCCGAGCATGCGACGGTTTGCTCCTATACAAGCGATCTGGCGCATCCACGCGCCACGAACGGCATCGAGGACAATGCCGTGCAGGCTGCGAAAGGCGGCCGCTATTCCGGGAAGCAACTGGATCTGATCGTTCTGAAAATCCGACTTTCTATACAGGAATTCGTCTGTCTCACTGCCGACCGTCTGGAGTTTCCACAAAGGCATAACATGGATGATACGGCTTACCCGGTTTACGAGGGTCGGCCATTCATTCGACCGGCGGGCAATGCCTAATGTCGAGTGCTTCGCGTGTTGCTCGACCAGTGCGGTTATTACGGCTGCCTGTTTGCCGGTATTCTGTAACAAAACAGTGGCGTCGCCACCCACAGCATCGAACGGCCTCGCCTGCGGCCAGTAAAACTCGATAAACTTTTCGGCGATGGCTGAAAGTGGCAGTACGAGTGTACCGTCAGCTGCCGTTTCTCGCTCGACGCTGAGATCAGCCAAAGCATTGAGCAATGCGAATTTGTAGGTGGCGGAGAAGTCACCTTCGTTCAGCAATCGCTGAATCTTCCTCAGGAACTCCAGTTCACCGATTCTAACTGCTTTGGCTATCGGCTCGACTCCCAGTACGTCGCTTTGTTGGGAACTACCCAGCGTATTCCTCCTCGCGGATCGTCGACGTCGCCCGAGTAGCGGGGAATGATGTGCACATGAACGTGCATCACTGTCTGGCCGGCTGCGATGCCGTCATTGAGGCCAATGTTGAAGGCATCAGGATGATGACGGCTAGCCAGTATGGTCCGCACCACGTCAATTTCTTTCCAAATCGCGGATCTTTCATTCTCGGTAGCCTCACTCCAGGCTGCCACGTGACGGCGGGGAACCACCAGCGCATGACCGGGAGAAACCGGGAAGCCATCGTAAAGTGCGACTACAGATTTTGACTCGGTGATTAGCCGCTCCGGAGCCGGCCTGCAGAATGGGCAGGCATCCACGTTATTGGTAACGGGTTTGGACATTTAATCTCGTGGGCGTACTCAGGTAATAGTATGAATATACGGTGCCATCAGCATGAAACTCTACCATTGCACGACGATCAGCACAGATTCGTGCCTCGACAGGCAAACCGTACTTCCGTGCACTGCCCGTATTGCATGCAATGGGGATGGTCGTGCTTGGCAAGCGGCAACGAAAAGTGCTTGAAATGGTTCTGAGCGGGCGTTCGGACGCCAATGTGCCGTTCCCGGATTTGCTAAACTTGCTTCAAGCACTCGGTTTTTCGATACGGATAAGAGGCGGCCACCATATTATCTGGATGACGGGTGTGATCGAGATAATCAACTTGCAGCCTCGTGGTCAAAAGGCGAAGCCGTATCAGGTCAGACAGGTTCGTAAGATTCTCCTGAAATACGGCCTTGGAGTTAACGATGACTAGCCGCTACGAAATCATCATATTCTGGAGCAAGGCAGACGATTGCTTCGTTGCGGAAGTTCCGGAACTGCCGGGCTGTATGGCGGATGGACGCAACTATCAGGAGGCCGCTGCCAACGCAGAGATAGCGATGCAGGAATGGATCGATACGGCGAGAAAGCTTGGCCGAACGATTCCTGAGCCCAAAGGCAGGCTTCAATACGCTTGAGCTAAGGGGCGTCTGCAATACCGGGACCAGGCCTGAAGTGAAGCCTCATAACCAGGCGTGAGGCACTGAATTGAATGATGCTCCCAGGCTCCTCCGATGCCATGCTTATTCAAATCGATCCTGCCTGGGCCTCGGAATGATGTTCACCACTCTCCAGACAAGCTATCCTCTCCATTGTTGAAGATTTCAACAATGGAGATTGTCATGGCCACCGTCAACTTCAGCGTGCCGGACGACGTCAAGGCGGCGTTCGACAGAACTTTCAAGGGTCAAAACAAGAGCGCTGTGATCGCGGAACTTATGCGTCGGGCGGTCAATGAAGCAAAACTGAAGCAGCGCCGTGAGGAGATGTTCCGGTCGCTAACTGAGAGCCGAAGCAAACGGCCATCGCTGTCCGATGCAGAACTCCGGGCGATCCGGAGATCGGGGCGACCGTGACCTTCGTGCTTGATGCCAGTGTGATCGTCAAGTGGCTGTTGCAGGACCCGCAGCGGGAACCGAACACGGATGCAGCTACCGGTCTGGTTGAGGCTGTCGTAACTGGTGTCGAGTCCGTGCTGCAACCACCGCACTGGCTCGTGGAGGTCGGTGCTGTGCTGGCTCGCGCCAGCCCGGATTCCGCTGCGCAAGACCTGCTCATGCTGAGCGCCCTCGAGTTCCCGACAGCGGACAATCCACGCGCATTGCACCGCGCTTGCGAGATGGCCATCAGCCTGAATCAACACCTGTTCGACACGCTTTACCACGCCGTCGCGCTGGAAGCTTCGGACGCAGTGTTGATCACCGCGGACGAGCGCTATTTCCGTGTCGCACGCGCGGCCGGCAACATTGGAAGGCTGAGAGACTGGAGGAAGTTGTGAAGCACGGCGACGAGGCCTACCCCTCCCCAAACCCCACCAGCACCGCCCCATAAATCCGCATCGCATCCCAGATATTTTGCAGCCGGATGTTCTCGTTCTCTGCGTGCTGGTTATTGTCGTGGTTCGCGAGCGGCAGGATGACGATCGGTGCGGACAGCCGGCTGCCGAATTCGTGCAGCGGCAGGCTGCCGCCCATCGACGGCGTCACGATGAGGTCCGGTGCGATGCGGCGCATGAGCCCGGTGAGCCTTGCGGCCATCGGATCGTCGAGCGGCGTGCGCAATGCCGGATAGCCGGATCCCCAGTCGAACTTTGCCACCCGTTCATGCGCGCGGAGCGTCGCCGCGGAGGGTTCTTCATGAACGACATGGAAGCCCTCCCCGGCCAGGTGCGCTTCCAGCAGCTCGCGTACCCGCGCGAGCGTCTGGTCAGGGACGAGCCTCAGGTCGAGCGACGCCGTCGCGGACGAGACGATGATGTTACGGCCCTTCTCGCCGACACCGCCGGCGCTGATGCCGCGAACGTTGACCGCAGGCTCCGAGATCAGCGCCTCTATCCGCTCGCCGTCGCCCTCCGGGGTATGCACCGAAAGCTCGTCCTTCAGCGCTTCGGTGGTGTCGGGCATGTTCGCGATGGCGTCCCGCTCCAGTTCGCCAAGCGGCACGACATCGTCGTAGTAGTTGTCGATCAGGATGCGGCCGGTCTCGTCGCGCAGGCTGACGAGTAGTTGGGCGAGCTGCATGATCGGGTTCGGCGCCCAGTTGCCGTAGTGCCCGGAATGCAGCGGCCGCGTGGCGCCGTAGGTCGTGACGTCGACGGTGATGTCGCCGCGCACGCCGAAGACGAGCTGCGCGCGGCGGGAGGAATGCATCGGCCCGTCGCAGATCAGCAGGAGATCGGCATCGAACAGGTCCTTGTGTTCGTCGATGATCTTACCGACCGTCGGTGAGCCCCGCTCTTCCTCGCCGTCGAACAGGAGCTTCACGTTCACCGATAGTTCGATGTCGTTCGCGGCGAGTGCGTCCAGTGTGTGCACCAGTGCGACGATCGGCATCTTGTCGTCGCCGGCGGAGCGCGCGTACAGGCGCCACTCGGGATCGAAGGGCCCGTCGACTTTGGCTAGGTCGACGGGCTTGCCGCCGTCCGGGAGCGGTGCGTCCAGCAAGGTGGGTGAGAACGGAGGATAGGCCCATTCCTCCTCCTGCACGGGTTGGCCGTCGAAGTGCGCGTATATAAGTATGGTTTCGGTAGCACCAGGCGCGGAGAGCTCGGCGTAGACGTAGGGCGCGCCGCCGGCGGTCAATCGCTGTGTGGTGAAGCCGCGTTGTTCGAGCATGCCGATGATGTGCTCGGCGTTGCGTTCCATGTCGGGGAGGTTGGAGGCAACGTTGGGGATTGCGAGCAGCTCGACGAAGTCTTCGAGGATGGTTGCTTCGCGATCGGCGCGCCAGGTGTCGACTGCTGCCTGTACTGTGGCGATGTCGGTTTCTGCGATTGCTGTGGGGGCAAGGGCAAGGGACAGCAGAGATGCGGCGATTGTGGCGGTCACCCTTGCTCGCAACTTCGCGTAAGGCGGGTTCATAGCGATTTCTCCCTCGGTCGGATAGCGAGTATATCGGT
>CAZSDL010000120.1:0-7717 GCA_964605635.1 uncultured Woeseiaceae bacterium | reverse complement strand
GAATTTCCCAGAGAGGAATTCCCGGATGAGGAATTCCCGGAAAGCGGGACTTTTGAGGATTTCTGAGCGGCACGCATCGCGACCTCTGCGGTCGTGCTCCCCGTCTACTGCTCCCCCGATTCACCCTGGCGGCGGCGTTCCAGCTCGCGCCTGATCGCCTCGAGGTCACTGCTCTCGGCCGCTTCCGGTGGAGCCACAGGCGGCGGCACCGGTTCAGGCAGCCTTTCAGACGACGCTGCCGGCATTCCCGTAGTTGTACTGCGACCGTCGCTCGGATCCTCGCCGGCATTGCTGGGGGAATCTGTATACGGCGTCCCGGCGGGCGGCGCCAACGGCCGCGCAGCCTGATTGCCGGTCTCCTCACTGGCCCGCTCTTCGGGCAGCGGCTCAAATACGCCGTGCAGTTCGGCGTCTCTGCGGCGCTCCTCTGCTTCCCTGGCGCGACGCCTGGCTTCAGCCGCGGCCTCCTGGGCTCGGCGCAGCGCCTGCCGTTTGCGTTCCGACTGCGCTTCGAGATCCTGTCGTTTCGCTTGTTCCTGAGCCGCCGCAAGTCGATTAACGGCCTCGCGAGCATTGATACATTCCGGATCGTAGCGGGCTTCGGCTCGGTTTTCGGCGCAGCGCACCATGGTTGCTTCCAGCAGGATGGGATTCTCGATGAACTCATTCGCCGAGCGCGGTGGCGGCTCTTCGGCGCAGGCGACGAGCAAGCTCACCGTGCACAACGCGCCGATGCACATTCGTATAGTCTGGCGCTCACTCGTCATTGCATCACCCGGTTTCGACAGGGTCCCGCGGCAAGCCAGCCCACTGGCCATTACCGCATGATAGCACCGCGTTCCTTGCCGACGTTGAGCGCGGGGTCGCATTTCGATTCGCATCCCGGCCTCGCGCCGGGTTACCAGCCGACCCGCCCTTGATGCCCGATACGACGCCGACCCCCGTCACGTCGGCGCCTTGCTATTGTGGCGTCGCCCATGGAAACTCCCGCGGGACATTCCGACCGGCCATTGAATCTGGATCTGGATCTCTCCGACGTGGCATCCCAGTTTTCCCTGTTGCAGCAACGCCGGTTCGCGCCGTTTTTCCTGACGCAGTTTCTCGGCGCTTTCAACGACAATGTGTTTCGGAACGGGCTGGTAATCCTGATTACCTTTCAGGGCGTCCTGATCGCGGGCATGGACGCGCAATTGCTCGCCAATGTCGCCGGCGCGCTGTTTATTTTGCCGTTCTTCCTGTTTTCCGCTACGGCAGGCCAGCTGGCCGACAAGTACGAGAAGTCGTTCCTGATCCGCTGCATCAAGATCCTGGAAATCGTGCTGATGACGCTTGCGGCGATTGCCTTCGTCAGCGGCAGCTTCGTCATCCTGCTGGTCGTGCTGTTCCTGATGGGCTGGCAATCAACACTATTCGGACCGGTCAAATACGCATACATTCCACAGCAATTGTCCGCCGGTGAGCTGGTCGGCGGCAATGCGCTCGTGCAATTCGGCACTTACACGGCAATCATCCTCGGACTTCTTCTCGGCGGCGTCACCGTCGCCATCGACCCGGTAAACCCGGTCCTGCTCTCCGCCTGTCTCGTAACCATCGCGGTCGCCGGTTACCTCGCAAGCCGCTGGATACCGCCGACGGGTGCTGTCGATCCGGACCTGGCCGTCAACTGGAATGCATGGACGGAAACCTGGCGCATCATCGGCTTCGCGCGCAAGGAGCGCAGCGTCTTTCTGGCCATTCTCGGCATCTCCTGGTTCTGGTTCTTCGGCTCGGCAGTGACTTTCCAGATTCCGGCCTACACGCTGACGATCCTGAGCGGCAACGAGGAAATAGCGACGATTCTGCTGGTGGCGTTCGCTATCGGAGTCGGTACAGGCTCCCTGTTGTGCGAGAAGATGTCGGCACGGCGCATTGAGCTGGGACTGGTGCCGTTCGGTTCCATCGGGCTGAGCCTGTTCGCGATCGACCTTTATTTTGCCCAACCTGTTGCGCATCTGGTCGCCGTGGACACCGCCGGCGAATTTCTTGCGAGGCCGGGCAGTTGGCGAGTCCTGATCGATCTGGCATTGCTTGGGACCTTCGGCGGCTTCTACATTGTGCCGCTCTACGCGATGATCCAGCAGCGCGCGGAGCGCAGCCAGCTATCGAGAATCATTGCGGCCAACAACATCATGAACGCATTGTTCATGGTCGCCGCTGCAATCATGGCCATCGTACTGCTCAATGCCGGACTGTCGATTCCGCAGCTCTTCCTGTGCCTGGCGATTCTGAATGCTCTCGTTGCTGCGTATATTTACAGCCTGCTGCCCGAATTCCTGATTCGATTCGTCGCGTGGATCCTGATCAATACGCTTTATCGCATCCGTGCCTCGGGTCTCGAGCACATTCCTCAGGGAGGACCCGCGTTAATCGTATGCAATCACGTCAGCTTCGCAGACGCATTGATTGTCGGTGGAACCGTGCATCGTCCGGTGCGATTCGTCATGTATTACCGCATTTTCGAAATTCCGCTGCTGCGGTTTCTGTTCAGCGCCGCCAAAGCCATCCCGATCGCGTCGGCAAAAGAAAATGAGGGCCTGATGAAAGAGGCGTTCGACAAAGTCGACGCCGAGCTCGCGGACGGCAATATCGTTTGCATCTTTCCGGAAGGCGGCATTACGCGCGACGGTAGCATCCAGCGTTTTCGGCCGGGTGTCGAGGCGATCATCCGACGCCGACCTGTGCCGGTTGTTCCAATTGCTCTTTGCGGATTGTGGGGTAGCTGGTTCAGCCGCAGCAAGTCCGGTTCACTGCGCCTGTTACCTGGACGGCTCTTCGCCCGCGTCAGCGTACGTACCGGCGAGCCTGTGCAGCCCGGTGATGCCTCTGCAGAACGACTGGAGTTACTCGTGCGCACTCTGCGCGGTGACGACCGCTGAGATTACGGCAGGGGCACCTGCGGTACCGCGACCGCATTCTTCCCCAGTTTAACGCGCCATTCTTCCAGCAGTTGCTCGTGAGCGCCGAACACAGTCGGTCCGGTGCTGAAGGTGAAGTCTACGACCGCCAGCTCCGCGAATCCCGCGTCGCGCGTCAACAGCATTACGCGATTACCCAGCGGATCCGCGCTCTTGATTTCTGTATCTCCACCCTCTGCCTGCTCCAGGGGGGGTTCGAAAACCAGCGTTGAGCCGCTCATCGGCTTTGGCGAGCGCAGCGAGTCGAGCCAGGTGAGGCCAGTCATGGAGACACTTGCGCGATGAATCCAGCCGGCCGTGTGGAAAAGAACACGTGATTCACCCGGACTGAAAACCACATACCGTGCCATGTCCGGCAATTGCAATTCGGCGGCGCCGATTCTGCCATTTTGCAAATTCAGCAAGCGCGCCGTGTTCGCCGCATCGACCAGTACCAGCTTCTGCCCTTGCGGTGACACCGCCAGTCGGGTCAGCGCTGCGTTGCCGGCCCAGACGTTGCGCAAATTCCAGCTACCGGTGCGATCGGTTGCAAGAACCCGCAGCATGCCGCTCTCGCCGCCGAGGTAGACGCGATCTTCATCGGCAAACGAGATGTCCGCGTGTGACTCACCCAATTCGGTGTCGACCAGTACCTCGCCCGTGTCAACGCGCATGATCCAGATGCGGCGACCGCCGAGGACGGCGAGAAGAGCTGTGGATGGCGAAAACTGCATGCGAGCGACAGTGCTGCCCATACCACCGGCACTGAACGGCCGCGGCAAGCCACTTGCCGCATCCCAGATACGTACCGTTCCCGTTGCGCCGGCACTGGCGACGAGTGCTCCATCGTTGCTGAAGGCAAGGGCGACAACAGCGTTGCGGTGCCCGAGGTAGTTGATTTCCTCGCCGGAACCCTGCAGTTCCGTTGCATTGACGTCGACTTGCAGCAAGTGCACGTGGCCCTGGCTGTCACCGACCGCAATGCGCGCGCCGAGGGGGTCAAGCGCGCTGACGGAACCCGCTCCCTGTCGCCAGAGTTCATGTCCGTTGCCGGATTCCGCCGCTGTTTGCGCGGACTGCGAGACGACGGGGGGCGCAACACGCCACAGGCGCGTATTGCCGCGAGGATCGCCGGTAATGATGATGTCTTCTTCGGCACTGAACGCAATCACCTTTTGCGTGGCGGGTGCGAGTTCGGACCCGAGCGACGGCCCTGCCAGACTCCCGTCTGCAACACGAAAGATCTGGAACCCCTGCCGATTATTCCCGGCGATAACCCGCGCGCCGGACAGCGAAAAAGACAAGTGCCAGTTGCCAGCACCCTGCCCGGACACCAATGGCTCCTGTGGCGCCGTTGTTTTCCACAATGAAAACCCGGACCCGCCGTGTACGACACCCACCGTATCGCCATTGGCGGACAACTGCAGAGAACTCGGCTGCTCGGCAAGCGCGATTTGCGACAGGAGTTCTCCGTTGCGCAGATTCCAGATTCTGACGGCGCGATCGTAATCGGCCACTGCGACATGCTGACCCGCCGCATCCATGGCCACCAGCGCGGGAACACCGGCAACGTCCAATCGAGCCACGGTATTGCCGGTCGTTAGCGACCACAGACGAAAATTCGTATTGACATCACCGCGATGCAACAAGAGCGCATGCTGTCCGTCCTCGCTGAGGATCGGTCGAAAACTGCCGGCGCCGCTATCCAGCTCGGTATGGCGGCGACCATCGGTCGTCCGCCACAGTTGCAGCGAGTTCTGCGCAAGCGTCACCAGAAACTCGCCCGCATTGCCGAGTCCCAGGACCTGCTCGCTGGCCGGCACCGCGATGGTACGAGCGGCGCGCCCGTAACCGAGGTCCCAAAGCCGTGCGCTGTCGCTTTGGCGCGCCCGTGCTATGGCAAAGCGCCCGTGCGGATCGAACCAGAGGTCGTCAGATTCCCGAGCCACCGGTTCCGGAATTTCCAGTCCGCGATCGAAGCTTTCAACGGCGACCTGCGAATTAAGGCTCAGCTCCCACGCGTGGAGACTTCCCGCCACGCCGGAAGCCTCGTCGCGAATACTGAGCGTCCAGGCCCCGGCGACTGGTTCGCCCAGCAAAGGCGAAAGCTGCTCGCCGGCGAAGCGTATGACATCGTTGCTTACGGTCGCCGGCAACTCAACGGCAAGTTCCGCGGCGCGACCCGACGGCGCAATCAGTTTGATGCGCAAGTCATCGAGGCGCGGGTGGTCCACGTTAAGAGTCAAGCCGATCCGCGCGACCTGTCCGGCGCGATCGACCATTACGCGTCGCACGAGCGGTGTAATCTCGAGCGCCGAGAGCAACCACGGCTCTCGCGCTTGCAAACCGTCGTTGACGACCGACCACTGTTGCGCCCGGGCACCGGTTACATAGGTCGCGACACGACCTTCGGGCTCGAACAGCAGCGTTTCTGCATTCTGCGGAGGAATTGTTCCCAGTAGCAGTGAATAGTCGTCGCCGATCAACGTTGCTGCCCGTCGCCGACGTTCCGGCGTCGACACGGCCAGCGACTCAAGCGCAGCGATCAGCGCTTCGTCCCGCTGCTCCATGCGCGACGCTCTCGCGACCTGCCCGTCCCAGAAACCGGCCACCAGGTTGTCGGCAAACACGGTCGAATCCGGCAAGCGCCTGGCAAAGCTTTCGATCTCGTGAATACCTGCGGCGTCGGTAGCGTGGGCGGCGCGCGTCTCCAGTTGAAAGCGAAAAAGACGCGACGCCGCATCCGCATGACCCGGAAACGAACTCAGATTGACGTACGCTTCGTGGACGGATTCCATCGGCTGCGTGTGCGACGACAACACCCGCATGTACGGCTTGGGCAAGAGCTGCGTGTACCAAAACGGCACTGCGGTTGCTGCCAGCAACACCAGGGCCGCAATGGCTGGCCCGCGCCAATGCAAGGGCAGATTCTGGTTGGCCCAGCGGGCAGTGAACACGGCCCTGTAGAGACGGTTGCGCACCCTGAGGCGACCGTTTTCGTCTGCAACTACGAGCCCGATGGCCAACAGTATGCGCTGATGTTTTGATTCCGGGTCGTAGTTGACGGGAATCCCTTTCCGCAGCCGGCCATAAATATTCAGCAGCGCTTCGCTGTTCTTGCGGTCACTGACGACGCGCCGATGCACGTGACTCATGTGCGGTTCGCTGTGCAATGCAGCGCGGGCAAGCTGGTGCATGGCGATTCGGTCCACGTGTTCCTTGATATTCCCGGAGATGCGCTCCCTGGCGATCGCACGCGACAGCTTCTGGCTCAGGTACGGATGTCCGCTGGTCCAGTAATAGACGCGATCAAGCGCCAGCGCTGCGTCCGAACGGGACAGGTTGATCTCCATTGAAAACGCATCAAGGTCGTCCCGCGAGAAATCCCCCAGCCGGATTTCCTGCGAAACAGCAAACGGAGACAGCGCAACGTTGCTGACCAGACTCAGCGGATCGCACTCTCCTGCGAGCACGAAACTCAATCGCAAAAATTCAGGTTCCGTGATGCGCGAATTCTGCGCTTCACGGATACTGGCAAGAAAATGCTCAGCAAATGGCCGATCGACAATACACTGGATCTCGTCGATAAAAATTACGATCGGCTCTTTGATCTTTTCCAGAATAATTTCAATATAGAACTCGACCAGGCGCTGGCGATTGCTGAGTATCGATTTGTCCTGCCACCAAGCCTGAAGATCGACTTTCAAGCGCAGCTGTCGCGACAGCCGATAGGCGAAGCTGTAGTACCAGCGGCCCGCATCAGACCCGCCGTCCCGTTCGCTGATCTGCGCAAGGTCGAGTACGGCAACCCGATAGCCGTTGTTCTGCAGCCGCGCTGAAGCTGCTGCAATCAGGCTGGTCTTGCCAGTCCGATTTGGCGCAATGACATGTGCAAAGCGACCCGCGACGACCGTTTCATACAACGCGTCATCCGCCGGACGACGGATGTACCCCGGACGCACCGCGTGGAGCGGTGCATTGATCGTGAAATATTCACCGGTGGCATCGAGCCCCGCCGCTGCATATTCCTGTGGCCTTTCCGACATTGCGTTACCGCTCATCCGTTGTTGATATATTCTCTGCAAATTCGCCTGCCACTGCTAGCCGAGATCGCCCGGCAGTTCACCGGGGCAGGCAAGCTCCGGGGCGCTGGCGAATGCAGTCTTCTCATCTCAAGCTATTGAAAAGTGACATATTCGGCTGCATAACCCTGCAGCAAACCGGACCCGACAAAACCATCGTCCGGGATACTCGCAGCGCTCGCTGGTGGGCACGCGGGCTGGCGCGCCGGCTGCTGATGCGTGAAGCACGCGCGCTCGCCGCGCTACACGGCCAGGACGGTATACCGGAGCTCCTCAAGTCAGAACCGGACCAATTGCACCGGCATTACATCGAGGGCCTGCCCATGCACGAGGCCGCTCCCGCCGACGATGAATTTTTCCGGCACGCCCACCGACTCCTGCGCCACCTGCATTGCCTCGACGTCGTACACAACGACCTCGCGAAGGAAGCCAACTGGCTGGTCACACCCGAACAGCGGCCGGCTCTCGTCGACTTTCAACTGGCCTGGCATGCGCCACGCCGCGGCCGACTCTTCAGACTGCTTGCACGTGAGGACCTGCGACACCTGCTCAAACACAAACGCACCTATTGTCCGTCCCGCCTCACCGCACGCGAGCGCCGCATCCTGGCAACCCCTTCCCTTCCCTCACGCATCTGGATGCGCACCGGCAAACCGATCTACCTGTTCATCACGCGCCGCCTGCTCGGCTGGGCCGACCGCG
>CAZSDL010000119.1:0-7756 GCA_964605635.1 uncultured Woeseiaceae bacterium | reverse complement strand
GCAGGGAAGACGAGCAGGCCTTGTCCCGTCGCTATCGCGACGAACAGGACCTCGATGCCGCGCGCCAGCTGGTCATGTCGCATCTTCGGTTCGTCGTGCATATCGCCAAGGGTTATACCGGTTACGGCCTGCCGCTTGGCGACCTCATCCAGGAAGGCAACGTCGGACTCATGAAAGCGGTCAAGCGTTTCGACCCGGAATACGGCGTGCGGCTGGTGTCTTTCGCAGTGCACTGGATTCGCGCCGAAATTCACGAGTTCGTCCTGCGCAACTGGCGCATCGTCAAGGTGGCCACCACCAAGGCGCAGCGAAAACTGTTTTTCAATCTGCGCAAGGCCAAGCCGAGCCTCGCGTGGTTATCGCATGACGAGACGGAAGCCGTGGCTGCCGATCTTGGCGTAAGCACCGATGAAGTAACGGAAATGGAACGACGGCTGTCGTCGCGCGATACGGTGTTTGACCCCGGTCCGGACGACTCCGAGGACGATCGGTCATTCACACCGGCGGCGTACCTGCCGAGTCCGAATTCCGATCCCGCCATGCTGATGGAAAAAGAGGACTGGCACGACGATGCCACCTCCCGAATGACGGATGCGCTGGAAGATCTCGACGAACGCAGCCGGCATATTCTCGAAACGCGCTGGCTGGCTGAGAAGAAACAGACGCTGCATGAGCTTGCGGATCACTATGGAATTTCCGCGGAGCGTATTCGCCAGATCGAGGGCAATGCGATCAAGAAGCTTCGGGCGGCAATGGAAGCTTGAAGCCGTCCGTTGGAGCCCGCCTCGCGGGCGAATGCGGTGACGACAAACCTCTTCCCGTTCGCGCGCAGGGCGCGCTCCTACGCCAGGTCCTGTAGGAGCCCGTATCACGGGCGAATTACTCAGCGATAAATCGTGCGCCGATAATCGATAAAACCGCCGTCCTCTTCTCCCAGCGGATCATGATGGGTCCAGTGCACCATGCCGCCGAGCTCCTGCCACTCGTAGACGCCCCGAAATCGGATCCGGTCGCCGATGCCGAGCGGCACCCGTTCTGCGAGATCGATATTGTGAGCAACAAGGACGGTCTGCCCGTTGCCGATGTCCAGGACGAAGCGCTGATGACTGCCGCCGTCGCGGTCGTCCGTCAGGAGTCGTATCACAAAGCCCGAACCCTCAACCCAGGTATCGGAATCGTGTTTGCCGAGTGTGCGTTTCAAGTCCCTGCATGCCCAATAAAAAAGGGCGCGCCGGACAGAATGCCGACGCGCCCCTCAACACAACGAGCGGTTGCTCAGCTCGTAAGCGGTACCATCGTAATTTCCACGCGGCGATTGGCCTGACGCCCGTTCACAGTACTGTTATCGGCAACGGGGCGTGACTTGCCCATGCCCACCGTCAACAGCCGATCGTTGAGAATTCCCTGCGAGCGCAGGTACTGCGCAACCGATCCTGCGCGACGCTCGGAAAGCGCCTGGTTGTAAGCATCGCTGCCGGTACTGTCCGTGTGTCCGGCTACTTCAACGACGGACTTGTCGAATTCCTTGAGAACCTTGGACACCGATGTCAGCACATCGAAGAATGCCGGGCTGAGATCCGAACTGTCGGTCGCAAACGTGACGTTGCCGGGCATGTTGAGCGTGATGTTGTCGCCCATACGGGTAACGCTCACACCGCTGCCCTGTAACTCGGCCCGCAGTTTCGCTTCCTGCCTGTCCTGGTAGGCGCCCACGGCACCACCGGCCAGTGCACCAACGCCGGCACCGATCATCGCATGCTGACGGCGCTCGACAGCGTCGTCACCGGACACCAGACCCACCACAGCACCCGCTGCGGCGCCGATGAGAGCACCCTTGGTGGCACTGCTCGTCTTGGATTCCTGCGTGTATGCGTCGAGTGTCTGGCACCCGCCCATCATTACGGTCATCGCAGCCGCAGCCGCTATCGTTCCAAACTTCTTGCTGTTCATTGTCTTTACCTTACCTGAATGCCCAATTGAAGAATCAACCCGGGCCACCGGGGTTATCGCTCGGTGAAAATACCGCGGTTGTGTATGCGTATTGTAATGCCGACGAACCTGAACGAGCACTTAATCGGCTCAATCTGCGAGGCCGTTCTCACTATTTCGCCGGTTTTCAAGCATTGCACCCCGCCGTGTAGAATGCTGGCCCCTGTTACATGCGGAGGCTGCATGCCCGACTCCGATCGCTGGCTGTCTCAATACGGCGACAATCATCGCGAAATTGCTTTCCCGGCTTCTTACTGGCCGGCCGTGTTAATGCTGGTCGTGGGCACGGTGGGCATGTTGTGGTCGCTCCCGGTTCCGCAGGCGTTTGCCGAAATATCGCCGGTGCTCAACTGGGGCAGCGCGTTTCTCATGGCGACCGTCGTCTATTACTTCATTATCTCGATTGCGCTCGCCATCGGCATGCTGCCGTTCATCGTCGGCGTTTCCGCGCTGCAGCTCTGGCTGCAGTCGTCCGGTGTGTCCCTCGCAGGAATTTCGCTCGCGCTGGTCGCACTGAGCATCCTCGGACTCTGGCTCGGGCATCATGCCGCGGGCGGCATCCGGGCCGTTTTCCGCGATATCCAGTTCATGATGATCGGCCCGGCGTGGCTGCTGTCGAACCTGTACCGGCGGCTGGGGATTCCGTACTGACATCGAAACGTCGAACCGGGCGCCCGATTCGCCGCCTGCGCTGCCGTTTGAGACAGGTTCCCGCGCTCCGATTCCGGTAAAATCGCCCGTCCACCCGCCGAGAAGTCCAGGAGTCCTCGTGGCCACCACCGCAGCAATCAAGAAAGCCGACGCCGGCAAAAGCCGACTCGACCCGCTCGACCTGTTCGACATTCGCTCGGAGCTGACTGACGACGAACGCATGGTGCAGGAATCCGTGGCGCGCTTTGTCGACGACAAAGTCCTGCCGATCATTCGGGACGCGTTCGAGAAGCATTACTTTCCGAAGGAACTCATCCCGCAGGTTGCGGAACTCGGGCTGCTTGGCAGTTCGATCGAAGGCTACGACTGCGCCGGTCTCAACAGCATTTGTTACGGCCTGATCTGCCAGGAGCTGGAGCGTGGCGACAGCGGGCTGCGAAGTTTCGTGTCTGTGCAAAGCAGCCTTGTGATGTACCCGATTTACGCCTTTGGTTCCGAAGAGCAGAAGCAGCGCTGGCTGCCGGCGATGGCGAAGGGCGAGGCTATCGGTTGCTTCGGCCTGACCGAGCCGCAGGGCGGGTCCGACCCCTCCAATATGAAGACGCGCGCGAAACGCGACGGTAAGGATTGGATCCTGAACGGTGCGAAGATGTGGATTACGAACGGCAATCTGGCCGATGCCGCGGTCGTGTGGGCGACGACGGACGATGGCATCCGCGGGTTCATCGTGGAAAAAGACATGCCGGGCTTCACCGCACAGGAGATCGAGAACAAGTTTTCGCTGCGCGCCTCGGTGACATCAGCGCTGTTCTTCGACAATGTGCGCGTACCGGATGCAAACGTACTGCCCGGCGTCACCGGTCTCAAGGGACCGCTAAGCTGTCTCACGCAGGCGCGCTATGGCATAACCTGGGGCGTGATCGGGGCCGCACAGGCATGTCTCGATGAAGCGTTGAAATACACCGCCGATCGTACGTTATTCGATAAACCGCTGACTCACAACCAGGCGATCCAGTTGCGCCTCGCCGATATGTCGCGACGCATTACGACCGCGCAACTGTTGTCGCTGCGGCTCGGTCGTCTCAAGGACGAAGGACGGATGAGCCCTACGCACGTGTCGGTTGCGAAGTGGAACAACTGCCGCGCGGCACTCGACATCGCACGCGATGCACGCGACATGCTGGGCGGCAGTGGCATCAGTGCGGAATACGTGCCGATTCGTCATATGCTGAATCTCGAGAGCGTCATTACCTACGAAGGTACTGAGACGGTGCACCAGCTCGTTGTCGGCAAGGAACTGACGGGCGTCAGCGCGTTCTGACCTGATCGGGCGCCGCGCCCGCGCTACCCGGAGTCGATTTATCCAGTCCAGCGCAAAGCCACTCGATCGTGATGTGTGGCGCATTGCGCTGCCGATGATCCTGTCCAACATATCGGTACCGCTTCTCGGCATGGTCGATACAGGGGTCACCGGGCATCTCGACAGCCCTGTGTACCTCGGCGCAGTTGCGATCGGCTCGTTGATCTTCGGCTTTCTCTACACCGGCGTGAATTTCCTGCGCATGGGCACGACCGGAATTGCGGCGCAGCGCTTCGGCGCGGACGACGCGGAAGGGCTGCGTACCTGCCTCGGCCAGGCGATCATCGTTGCGCTCGCCATCGCTGCACTGCTCCTGCTGCTGCAGCGACCGATCGGCGCGTTCGCCTTGGGCCTGATCGCCGCCGGCCCGGAGATCACGGCGTATGCGTGGGAGTACTACTCCATCCGGATCTGGAGCGCGCCGGCGACGCTCGCCAACTACGCACTGATCGGCTGGTTCATCGGCCTGCAGAATGCGCGCATCCCGCTGCTCATCGTGGTCGTCGCCAATAGCGTCAATATCGTGCTCGACCTGGTTTTTGTGCTGGGACTCGGCATGACCGTCGACGGTGTCGCTGCGGCTTCGGTCATCGCCGAGTTCTCGGGCCTCGCTGTGGGGCTTCTGTTCGTGGCTCGCGAGTTGCAGAGGCGCGGCGGTCGCTGGGACCGGTCACGGCTGACGTCGCCCGCCGCATACGCGGCTTTTCTCTCGATCAACGTCCACCTGCTGGTGCGCACGATGGCGCTGATGTTTACGTTCGCATTTGTCACGGCGCAGGGCGCAAGAATGGGTGGCCTCGTGCTGGCGGCGAACGCAATTCTCATGAACCTGCAGAATTTGCTGTCTTTCGCGCTGGACGGTTTTGCGCATGCGGCCGAGGCGCTGGTCGGCAAAGCGGTGGGCGCCAGGAGCAGGGAGGCATTGCAGCATTCGGTGCGCATCACGTTGCGCTGGTCCGCCTACGTTGCCGCGGGTTTCTGCGTTTTCTTCCTGCTCGGCGGACCGCTGCTGGTGAACCTGCTGACCGACCTGCCGGAGGTTCGCGAGACGACGCTGCGCTATCTGCCGTGGATAGTCCTGTCACCGCTGGTGTCCGTGTGGTCGTTTCTTTACGACGGTGTATTCGTCGGCGCCACGCGTTCACGCGAGATGCGCGACATCATGCTGGTGTCGACTTTCCTGGTGTTCGTTCCTGCGTGGTACCTGCTGCAGTTTCTTGGTAATGATGGGCTGTGGCTTGCGTTCATGGTGTTTATGGCGAGCCGGGGGCTGGGGATGCATTATTTTTACCGGACGCGGGTGCTGCACTCGGTCGCGCAATAACAAGTATTGGATCGCCCGTGATGCGGGCTCCTGCAAGTCGCAATCGAAGCGCCGTAGGAGCGCGCCCCGCGCGCGAATGCGGCAACGACCAAACTTTTCCCGTTCGCGCGCAGGGCGCGCTCCAACAGCGCATCGACTACCCCGTTTCCGTCACCATCACCGGCGGCTTGTGTTTCTCGGTCTGCTCCTGCACGGCGCTTCGCGCCCACACATAGGATGCGAACCCGGTAATGATGTTGGCAACCGCGTAGGCACCGAAAATGCCCGCGATGCCGAAGAAGCCGTCGGCGATGATGGCCAGTGGAATGTAGATCACCACCATGCGCGCGACACTGACCACCACGCCCGGCATCGGCTTGCCCATGCCGTTGAAGGAGGCGTTCATCACCATGACCATGCCGTAGGTGCCGTAACTGATCGGCGCGATCCACAGGAACAGCGTCGTCGTGCGGGTAACGAGCGGATCGTCACTGAAAAGGCCGGGCAGAAAGGTGCTCGATACAGCAAGCAGAATCGCGATGACCAATCCGGAACCCAGGCAGAACAGCGTGCACAATCGCAACGCAAGATAGATGCGATCCGCCTTGCCCGATGCGATGTTCTGTCCGACAAACGGCCCGATGATCGCCGACATGGCGTAATAGATGACCAGCACCAGTGCCTCGACCCGGGTCGCGACACCGAAGCCGGCGACGGCCTCGGGTCCGTAACGGGCAAGCATCGCGGTGATGACGCCGATCGCAATCGGGATGATCGCGTTCGTGCCCGCCGCCGGGATACCGACATGCAGGATATCGATCCATGACTTGCGCAATTCCCCGGGGTCGGGGCGTTTGAAGCTCAGCATATCGAGCCGGTAGTACATGAACCACAGTGCACCAAAGAACAGCGCGCCGCGCGCAATGAGCGCCGCCATCGCTGCGCCGTTCAATCCCATCGCCGGAACCGGGCCCAGGCCGAAGATCAGCAACGGGTCGAGCGCGACGTTGGTGACAGCGGCGATGACCATCAGCAGACTCGGCAAGCGCGTATCGCCCGTCGCCCGCATACTGCTCAGGCCAACCATGCCAACGACGACGAACGGTACGCCGGCGTACAAGATCATCATATATCCGCCGATCAGCGGCAGCATGTCACTTGGCGCGCCGAGCAAGGTAAAGAGCGGATCGATCGTCAGGACACCGATGGCGCAGATTACCGCCGTAATCACGAAAGACAGCAGCAGGCTGTCGGTCGCCAGCCGACGCGCGCGGCGCTGATTGTCTGCACCGAACGCACGTGCCACTACGGATGACGTGCCGGCACCGAGACCGATCGCTACACTGCTGACGATCATCAACACCGGAAACGCGAAACTGAGCGCGGCGAGTTCGCGCACACCGACCTTGCCGATGAACCACGCGTCCGCAAATGCCTGCAGCATCATCATGAAGATGCCGAACAGGACAGGCACGGTCATATCGACCAGATGTCGGCCGACCGACCCCTGGGTCAGCCGGGCGGGTGTGGATGCCATGATGATTCCGCGGAAACTTGCGCGCCGGGCCGGATTCTGGCGCACGCTTACTATGACCCAGCCGAACGCCGGCTGCAATTGCAGGGTTGTACTGCAGCGCGGTTATCATCTCCGGATTAGTGCTCGACGACCACGATAGCAAGCGGGAACTATCGGGCGTTGAACCATTCGCGCGCAAGGCGCGCTCCAACAGCGGAATTACTTATGACCTGGAAGAAACTCAGCTCGAGAATCGTGTTCGACAACCAGTGGATCACCGTTTTCGAGGATCGCGTCATCAATCCGGGCGGCGGGCAGAACGATTACGGACACGTGCACTTCAAAAATCGTGCCGTCGCGATCGTGCCGCTCGACGATGACGGTAACACCTGGCTGGTCGGCCAGGATCGCTTCACGCTCGGCATCTGGACCTGGGAGTTGCCGATGGGCGGCGCCCCGCTCGACGAGGATCCGCTGGCGGCTGCAAAGCGCGAGCTCAAGGAAGAGACCGGGTTGAGCGCAACGACGTGGACGGAGATCCTGCGAGTGCATACCAGCAACTCGATCACGGATGAATCAGGCATTGTCTTCGTCGCCGAGGGTTTGACCGAGGGCGAGACGGCGTTCGAGGAAACGGAGAACATCGAGGTGCGCAAGCTGCCGCTGGCTGATGCAATCGACATGGTTGTGCGGGGGAAGATAACCGATGCGATCAGCGTGGCGTCACTGCTCGGGCTGGAGCGACTGCGGCGTTGATCGGAAATCGCCCGTGATACGGGCTCCTACAAAAGCGCGATTCGAGCGTTGTAGAAGCCCGCCTTGCGGGCGAATGAGGCAACGCCGGAAAACTTCCCGTTCGCGCGCAGGCGCGCTCCTACACTTAATCCGAGAGGTAATACTCGATCGTGGACACCACGCGCACATTCTTGATGTGCGG
>CAZSDL010000118.1:3464-7796 GCA_964605635.1 uncultured Woeseiaceae bacterium | reverse complement strand
TACGAATCAGTTGCTCTACCAACTGAGCTACAACGGCGAGGGGCCGCGATTATAGGGCTTCGCGACCGCCTGGACAATCGACTCCCAATTCCGTGTCCCCTCCCAACTTCTCACCTACCAGCAGTCGGCCCCGAGAGGCCCGGTGGCGTTCTTGATTCCATTGCTGGTCAGCGTGAGATTGATGCATTGGGTATCGCGAGTTGCCTGGGCTCCACATGTGGCGCTGTCTTGAGGAGTCGCCGTCAGCGTGTACGTCATTCCGGCATTACCCAAAACGACGGTCGCCCGGTAGCAGTCATTTTCCGACTGGTTGTTGGCGAAACCCAAGCCATTCGGTTTGGCGACGACGATGCCGTCGGTGTAGCGCCCGCGAGCGGTAAAGAAGCGCTCCTGCTCACCGGCGATCCGGTTGAGCAGTGCCTTGCCCTCCGCACGCTTGGTCCGCATGACGTGATCGGTGTAGTTGGGATACGCGATCGCCGCGAGAATCGCGATCACCACAACCACGATCATGAGCTCGATGAGCGTGAAGCCTCGAACTGACGATAGGCGCAAGCTAAACGTAGTCATGATTCGTTAGTCTCCTTCACTCGTCAGTCAACTCGCTCCAACCACGCCGACGCGGGTTGATGCAGATATTGGTTACTTGGCCACCGATCAACAGGCAGCCGTTCGGCATGATGCTCATCGAAAGGTCGCCGATACCGCTGCCGGGACCGGGCCCTGGACCACCGCCACCTAGCCCCGGGCGATAGATTCCCACATCCTCGGGTCCACTGGGCGGGCCGAATACTGAAGTTCCGGGAAGATACGCGCCATCTACCAACGCGCCAGGAAACAGGAATCCGCCGGTACTGGCATTGAGGATGTAGTCGACATGCTCGCCGATTGGCGAACACGGATCGTTTCCGGGGATGAAACTTCGAACAACGAACGCATTGGCGACAAAGATTGCCTCCGGAGTATCCAGTACGCGTTCGCCGCGAAGATTACCGCCCAGCAGGCCCGGCGCCCCGAGCAGGTGATACCAGCCACGGGCTTGTGGGGGAATCACCAGCGTTTCGTTCATCGCTATATAGCCGTCTTGCGCGCTCTGTACGAAGGTTTGCCGAACAAGATCGTCATCCGTAGCGACCACGCATGTGGCCCGGTCGGGACGGCAATCGTAAACGCCGTACAAGGCCTGCTGGGGGATACTCTGCGGGTTGAGACGATCCTCTTCCTCCAGCAGTTTTCCCGTACCAAAGCCGAATACTACGCCACGGCCGCTGTCGCGGAACACACGCGGAGCGCTGGTGATCGGCCGGTCGGGGGAACCGCGGAAGACGTGCTGAATCGACCCGATCCGAGCTGGAGTGAGATCAAATTTCCAGAGGTTGCCGTTCAAGTCCCCGGCTACCGCGAACTCGGCGACATAGATTCGGCCATACTCGCCCGGCGTTGTCTGGGCTAGGCCAAGGGCACTACCGGTCCCTGGGAACCCGCTCAGGCGGTGCAGTACCTGTCCGGTCGTGACATCGACGACGAGCAAGGCCGCGTCGTCGTGGTGACTATTGTCGGACCGGGCATACGGCAAGCCGCGGGTCGCATAGTCCACCGTCGCCGAATGGTTGTAACCGCTGGGAACGAGCGCAACCCATCGGAAGTCGGTGGCGGACACTTGGATCCGGGCGACAGTGGCTGCGCCGTAGTTGTAGCCCAGATGCGGTTCATGGGTGTCGCTGAGTTCCCAACGTACCCGCGGAGCCAAAGGATCGGTGATGTCGATGGCGTAAACCGCCTGCCCGCCGAGACCCAGGGTACCGAACAAATAGGTGCGCCAGGCGCCATTGACATAGACATCATGGATCGAAATCTTGCCGTCCACGGTCGGCACAAACTGGAATGCTGGCGTGGTCAGCCGTGACAGATTCGCGATCACCTGATTCGGCACGAACGCCCATTCCTCACGGCCGGTGCGAGCGTTGAAGGCGTGCAGCATGCCGTCGTTGGCACCGACATACAGCATCGGCGTGCGATTGCGATGATCGCTACGGAAATCACCGTAAGGAACACCGCCTTCAGCAAACCCTGGGCGCGCAACATAGCCACCCGCGGGAGCCTCGACATACGCAAGATTCGAGCCGACAACCGCGCCCAAGACCGACCCGCGGTTGCGGAACTCGCCGCCGTTCAGCTGCTCGCCGGCGCGATTGCCGCGCAGGAAGTCGACGCGCTGGGCGCCGCGCGTGTCGTTCAAACCGGTGGCGGGATCGAAGCTCAACCACTCCCGCTGCAGGGCGCTGAGCTGCGCCCATTCGAACTGCCGCTGCGCACCCGTCCCCGGTCCGCCTGCTCCAGGTTGCCAGGTAAAAATATTGCGGCCGCCGAAGGGTCGCGCCGCCAACTGCTCGGCGGCGGTGCCGGCCGACCATGCATTCTCGCCGTCGCCGTCTACCGCTTCGACATCGCCGCTCCAGCTCGAGCTATCGTAGAGTGCCGTGTAGTCAAACTCACCAGCACGAAAGAAGGCGCTGGACGCCGACGCCGCAGTGACTCCCCGGCGGCGGTTGATATTGTCAAGCACAGACGACAACGCGTTGATCAGATCCTGCGAACTATCGGCGGTGAAAAAACGACCGCGACTATTGATCGCCGCATGCCAGGCATCGTCGACCGTGTTCGCCTGTCCCGCCCGGATCTCCGGCCACGAGTCCAATCCCTGACGCAGGCGCAGCAAGCGCGCGCCTTCACACAGATTCGGCACGTTCTGAGTGGCGTCGTTGACGCAATCGCTTTCCCGGCTATATGGCAGGGTGCCCGCCACCGAGAATCCGATGATGTAGTTGACCACATGTTGCCAGGTTGCGGGGTTATTCAACGGATTGAAATAAACCTCGTCCTCGACACTTGCACCAGTCACTCGACCGGTGCGCTGGTCCGGAATATAGGGCGGGACGTTGTCGTCCAGGTCGTCGCGAAGATCACTGCCCCAGTAGTACATCGCGATATCCGACATCCGGGGCAGGCATTGCGCTTGAGGGACGTTGTTGTTGTTGGGATTGCAATAGTTGGCGGTCGGGTCGGGCTGATTCGAAAACACCCGCTCGGCGGCGCCCCCTGGGGAATATTCCTGACCATCCGGGAATGACGTACTAGTGCCCTGGTAGTTGCCAATGGCCGGCGTAGTTGGATTGACACCGTTCCAGTAACCGTCAGTGATGAAGACATGGAAGTTCTGTCTACAGGACAGCTCCTGATTAGTCACAGGCTCCCAATACGGATTGCTCGCGTTGAGCTGGGTCGGGGAGCCGCCGGCAAAGAACTCATTACCATCGACCAGGGCCTGACGCATTGGAGTGCCCAATCCGGGCACCTCCGCCAACTGCAACCAGTCGTAGAACCGATGCTTCCAAGTCGTACCGCCTATTTCGTGGTCCAGCGAGTGAATCTCTCCGCCCGGATGCCGGTCACCGTCGGTCAAGCTGGTTCGATGATAGTTCTGCCAGATCAGGCGATTGCCGCCGTCGACATCGCCAAAGGTCAGCGACAACGATGTCTTTGCAGTCAGGACGCGGGTTCGATAATACTGAAACCAGTTGGCGAAATTCTGTCGTTGCGCCGTGCCGGTCACCTCCACAGCAACGAAGTTTCGTGCATCATTCGGCGAACCGTTGCTATACGTCGCATTGGGTTGATAATCATAGTAAAATGCCGTCGCACCAAACGGGAATCGCGCCGACTTGTTCTGTGTCTGCCAGTTGCCACCGCAGTTGGTTGGCCCCATCGGCGCTGTCGTGGTGCTATTCAAAGTTCCGCTATGAGTGATCCATTGCCGGGTGCCTCCGTAGACATCGCCGATCGTATGGGCTGCGTAGTTGGTGACGATGTTGCGGGTCGCCGTGCCGATAAAGCCGTCGATCCGCGGCGAAGTTGCGTTGGCTGCCGGGAACGAGGTGCCATCAGCGCGGACCGGCGGCGTATAGACCTGGTTGGGATCGTAATATTGCCGGTTGATCTGCGGCGAATAGTACCGCGGAAACCGCCAGTAACAACCGACGTTGCCGCCCGTGCTGGTAAACGCCAGGGAGTCCGGAGTGAACCCGAGGGTCATACTGCCGGAGTCATCCAGCGTCATCATCAGGTTCGGCGGGACCGCGGCGCTGAGCGTGGCCGGAACTCGTGTCAGATCCAGCTCCTGCGCGGAGACGCCGGAGGCGAATGCCATCCCTGCCGACATCAACACCCAAACCAGGCGTCGGACGCCGCCACGGCTGCTATGAAAGCGACTTGCATTAAGCTTGCTCATGGCTGTTCCTTACGGGCAGTTTCCATCTTCATCGGGTGGAGTGA
>CAZSDL010000118.1:0-3454 GCA_964605635.1 uncultured Woeseiaceae bacterium | reverse complement strand
CCGCCCGCGCCGCCGCCGACAAACGCAGCAAAATAGCTCTCAGCGACCCGTACCACCGATGCAGTCGAACCGGTGGCGCGCGCTGTGATGCGGAAGGTTCTGGGCGGAGGGAACCCGGAACCGGCACCGCCTCCCGCCTGATAACCGCCATCGTCTCCCCATTCGCGACCGGCGCCGCCACTACCGGGAAGCATGACGCCCATATGTTCGATGATGAAGACCGGTCGCCGGGCCATGCCAGCGCCTTCGTGACTATCCAACTCCTGCTCCGTGATCAATGACACGGGATAGCTCATCACGCCGGGGCCGTGGTTCTCGATCCAGTTTTGCTCGCTACGGAAGTTATCGACCATGCCGAAGTCGTCGCAGGTAATACTTGCGCGATCGAAGATATTGTGGATCGGGTCGGGTGCCGGGCAACCACCTGTCGGTTGATCTCCACGTGAAATCAAACCCATCAAATACAATTCTCCAGCTCGAAGGGCGCTTTCCGCGCCGCCAATCGCGATCGAAACATTGCGCAGGTTGCCGGCCATGCGCTCTTGCATGACCACGCCGCTCATTGCCGTGATCGCCATCAGACTGGTGATCAGCAGGAAAATCATTCCGACTACCAGCGCAGCGCCTCGTTGCCGCCCACCCAAACTGGGCGGAATGCGGACTGCTGCCGAATTCGCAGGAGTGACGGCGAGAGAAGAGGATCGGTACGGAAAGGACATCACGTTCACTCCCACTCAAATGGCATTGTTACGGAGCGTGGCGATCGAACGAAACTCTCGTCGCATCATTCGCTCGGGCGGCAATCCCGAGATCAGACTGGTTACCGGGGTCGCGGCATAACAAGGCGCGGCATTGCACGCGACTTCAGGCGTACTATCTTCATTAATCTCGCCGCTGCTCAGAAAGCTGTACAAAAAAGGCTCTTCGTTGCTCGCCGTGTTATCAATGGTATTGGCCAGCAAAAAGACTTCGACCGAACGGACCATTCGCCAGCCACAAAACGGGCGCTCCATTGTCAGGACCGACTCGGGAAGCATGCTTACAGCGGACAAGTTCGGACACATCGTCGTTGTCGCAGCGTCGTACAGCTGATCTGCGGTCAGCACGGCGACGGTGCCGTCGCTGCCTTCGATATGATAGAGAAAATCAAGACGCTCAATGCCCTGGGCGATTTCCTGCGCTTCGCCATTGACCCGCCGCACCAAGGTGCTGATCAGCCGGCCGGGAACGCTGGGATCGTCGGTCAAGCGGAGAAAATAGCTGACGGTCATGAAGTCGCTGTCGAAATCACTGACCCGGATATCACCATCCAGACCCTCGATGCTGGAAATATCATTGGAGATATTTCCCGACAACGTCAGTTCAGAAAAACTACCGTTGCTTTCGCCCACAGAGACGATGATCGTGGTCTGATGATCACCGATCACGACCAGCCCGCTTGGCCCGATGTCGATCGCCTCGGCCAATGGAATCACACCTCCATCGATACCATTCAGCTGTGTTGCTGGAGCCAGGCCGACGCCGACTCCACGCAGGTAGCGAACCGTCAACGCGTCGGCGCCCTGTGCGCGAGCACCTGCGGTGGTACCCTGGGCCGGCAAGCCGCCGCCATAATGATCGGCGCCATTGCCGGCTGGCCCCGGCGCGGCTGCCGGCGCGCATCCTCCAGCATCGCATTCATATCCATGCATCATGAAAGATGGAGTAATGGTGTAGGAGTTTGGCTCACCGGGATTGCCGGGCAGACCATGCTGAAGACGCTGCGGCTGCCCAAAATCAACGTGACTGACGATGCCGCGATCACCGTAGATCTGTCCAACCGGCGCCAGTGCGTCCTTGCGCATTCCGCGACCGGAAGTGGCCATGCGCAGATCCCTGGTAATCCGCTCAATCGCGAAGCGACCGTTTTCCTGCAGGCGCGCCAGTCCGTTCTCCATGCGACTGACGTCGCTCGTGGTCGAGAACAAGCTGACGATGCCGACCAGCAAGAGCATGCCAATGAGCACGGCAATCAGCAGCTCGATCAGTGAAACGCCGTGTTGTCGGCGATGTCCGTACAGGTTCATGGCTGCACCATCCAACTGAAGATACTTTGTGTGCTGGCAGCCGCCTGCCCGACGTCACCGGTCTCGTTCCAGGCCACGCGTACCCGGCAAATGCCATTGAAGGTCGGAGCGCCGGCCGGGGCGGTCTGGCGACGACAGTCGATCCCGACCTGCCCCGCAGGCAACCGGTCGTTCGCCATATTGGCCCAGCGCATCAGGTCGCGATCGGCGAGCTCGATGACAGAGCAGTCTTCTTCACAGTCGCGAGCATCATGCGAACTGATCAGGCCGGGCGTTTCATACAGAAGCTGGTTCACGCCGGGCAAGTTTGAACGCATTCCTTCGCTCATCGCGTTGGCGATGAACACGGCCTGAGAACGGTGGTACGCCTGATGATTGCCCTTGACTGCCGAAACCAGCATCGCGGCCAGGCCGAGCAGGCCGATGCTGAACACCAGCAGAGCGATCAGCACCTCAAGCAGGGTGTAGCCCCGGGATCGCGAAGAGTTTCGGCACCGGGCAGAGTAACGAATACACGACGGCTTCAGGAAGGACATGACAACCCCAATCCGTTAAGGTCCTTGACACTCTGCACGCGCCCGGATACATCAATCCGTACGCCGATAGATTTCTCCGCATCGTCGTCCGGCCGGCACAACGCGAAGCGAGCACCGGCTGCGGGAACACGCGACTGGCCGGAAGCTCCAAATGTGATCTCGTTGAGCGCGGCACCGGCACCGGTGGTACCGGTCACGGCGCGCAGGCGGAAGCGATTGCCTTCCGCCGCGTTGTCGGGATTAACAGGCTCTCCGATTTTGATCAGTTGGTCGCCATCCCCAGGCACCAGGGTACCGGTGGATCGGACATCGAGAAACACTTGCCAACCGGAACTCCAGCCGCCTGGGTCGGCGGCCACTGTGACGGTGCGAGCGTGCTTGACCGCCTCGCTGCGCGCCATCGAAAGATCCGCGACCAAGGTATTGATATTGCCGCTGCTGCGGCTGTTCAGCGAGACCTCGCGGAAGTTTGGCGCCGCGATCGCGACCAGGATCGCGAGCACGACCAGCGTGATCATCAGCTCAACCAGGGTGAACCCTTGGGGCTGAGAACTGGTTAAACGATATCGGTTTGAGCGCATACGCACCTCCCTGAGCCTGAAGTCTGTGCCGGAAACGGCGAGCGTACAAGGTTCCGCCGACGAGCGGCGAGACCCGGCCGATGAGCGGTTCGGCCTTCTCGGGCCGCGCCTGGGCAGATTGATCCGGATCACGTTTCGCAGATTCTCGAGCGGCAACCGACGTCGGCGCCCGTGCCGCTGCTGAATCCTCAGACGATCCGCGCGCGCAGCTCCCGGGGCAGCGCGAAGACGATGTCCTCGGGCTTGCCGTCCAGCTCCTCGACGCAGTCGG
>CAZSDL010000117.1:6069-7835 GCA_964605635.1 uncultured Woeseiaceae bacterium | reverse complement strand
TATGAGACCTGGGGCGAGTTGCAGGGCAAAGGCGACAACGCCATCCTGCTTTTCACGGGATTGTCGCCATCGGCACACGCCGCGTCGTCGCCGGAGAACCCATCGGCCGGCTGGTGGGAGGAAATGATCGGTTCCGGATTGCCGCTCGACACCGACAAGTTCTTTGTCATTTGCGTCAACTCACTCGGCAGCTGCTTCGGCTCGACCGGGCCGGCATCGATCAACCCAGCCACCGGCAAACGCTATCGCCTCGGCTTTCCCGTTCTGACTCTCGAAGACGTCGCCAACGGCGGCTATGAGGTCGTCCGGCACCTCGGTCTCGAGCGATTGCATACGACTATTGGAGCGTCGATGGGCGGCATGAGCGCGTTGGCATTTTGCGTGCGTCATCCGGAATTATCAGACGGCTTCATCTCCATCTCGTCAGCTACCCGTGCGCTGCCGTTTTCCATTGCAGTGCGCTCATTGCAAAGGGAGATGATCCGGCAGGACTCGAAATGGCAGGACGGCAACTACGATCCTGCCGATCCGCCCGTTGCCGGTCAGCGTCTGGCACGGAAACTGGGCATGATTACCTATCGCTCCGCAAAGGAATGGGAGAAGCGTTTCGGCCGGGAGCGCGTCAGTACAGCGAATCATCGCGGTGAACCGTTCCAGATCGATTTCGAGGTGGAGGGGTATCTGGAATCGCAGGCGCGAAAGTTTACCGGGCAGTTCGATCCGAACTGCTATCTTTATCTGTCACGCGCCTCGGATCTTTTTGATCTGGCCGAGCACGGCGGCTCATTGCGTTCCGGGTTCCGCAAGATGAAGCTCAAGCGAGCACTCGTTATCGGGGTCGAAACAGACATTCTTTTCCCATTGCATCAACAGGAAGAGCTGGCCGCGGGATTGTCGGAATTCGTCAGTGACGTCAACTTCGTGCCACTTGACAGTATCAAGGGGCACGACTCGTTCCTCGTCGACATGGACGCCTTTCGCCCCATCATTTGCGGTTATTTCGAGGAACATCCGGCGCCGGGCCTGCGTGAGAGGTTGGCGGCGGTCTGAGTCTGCCAGCTGCTAGTATGGGCGTATCGAGAATTTCGGAGTAGAGACGCATGGCCATGTCAGGGTTAAGCGAACTCATCAAACTGGTTGATTCGGCTGTCGAGAAGGGTACTGTCGAAGAAACTGTCGAAGCCATCAAAGCCGACCTATGTCGACTGATTCGATCAGGGCAGATCGAACTGCCGCCCGACCTCACTCGTCCGGTGGAAGGGCGTTACGCCCGGCGGCTGTTGCACCGGGACGATGATCGGGGCTATTCAATTGTCGTAATGACCTGGGGTCCCGGGCAGCGCACGCCGATTCACGATCACTCCGGTATGTGGTGCGTTGAGGGTGTCTGGGGTGGCAGCATCGATGTGCAACAGTATGAAATACGGCAGTCTTCGGCGTCAGGTGCCATTCGCTTCGAGGCGCGCAACTCGTATGAAGCGGGAATAGGCAGCGCGGGTTGCCTGATTCCGCCGTACGAGTATCACAGCATCAGCAACCCCTGTGAGCAATCGACTGCCGTGTCGTTGCATATCTATGGCGGCGAAATGAATTGTTGCAGCACCTTCGAACGGCAGCCGGACGGTACCTACGTACGCCGCGAAAAGCCGCTCGGTTACGATAATTGATTTCGCTCCTGGATTGGGCGCGTTGATCAGCACCCCGCAGGAGCCCGCCATGCGGGCGAATGCGCAAGCGACAAGCCTTGTCCCATTCGCGCAAGGCGC
>CAZSDL010000117.1:0-5969 GCA_964605635.1 uncultured Woeseiaceae bacterium | reverse complement strand
GCGAATGCGCAAGCGACAAGCCTTGTCCCATTCGCGCAAGGCGCATTCCAACCGCTTACGGGGAATGCAGGAACAGGGCGGGATCAACGGCCGTGCCGTTCAGGTAGCTGCCGAAATGCAAATGCGGCCCTGTTACGCGTCCGGTCGCCCCAACCGCGCCAATATCCGTGGCAGCCGTCACTGTCTGCCCCGGCTCCACGTCGATGCGGTCGAGGTGACAATACATCGTGACCAGGCCCTGTCCATGATCGATGATGACCGTCTGGCCATTGAAAAAGAAATCGCCGGTCACGGTAACGGTACCCGCCGCCGCAGCAACGACCGGCGTGCCGGTATCCGCGGCGATGTCCATGCCCTTGTGCGGTGAGCGCGGCTGTTCGTTGAAGAAGCGCCGCAGTCCGAAACTCGAACTGCGGGGACCGTCAACCGGCACAACGAAGGCTATGTCCGCTAACGCTTGATCCCGCCAGTTGATGAGCGCCGCATCGATTACTTTTCGTTCGTTCGCAATGCGCTCGAGTTGCGCAGGGTCCGGATTGACATAGCTGCGATTCTCGACCGTGATGCGCTGCTCACGGTAATTGTATGCCACCACCTCGAAGTCTTTGCGACGGTCGGGCTCACCGGGGATCGAAATGGTGACGGCTGCTTCGCCGACCGACTGCTCCAGCGGTATGCCGACGACGGCAAACCACCTGTCGCCGTCCGCTGTAACCAGGGCGCGGGTCTCGCCGAACTGCACGCGCGGAGTGACCCCGTTTCTGACAGCGCCGATCTCGATCACGGCAACGCCGCCCGGCCGGGGAGAATGCGCAGGCAGTGCCGCCACTTCGACCGCCACGAACCACAGAAGGCTCGCCAACCCGATCCTGGTTGCAATCTGCATGTTCATGATTCGCTCTTTGTAACCATCGCTCGAACGCTGCCACGCGCCAGTCGCGCGCGTATCTCAAGACCTTCCCGGACCTGTTCGGCGTGCATCAGGACGGCACCGGTTTCAGCATCCGTAACCACGGCGTAACCTCGTTCCAGTGTCGCCAGCGGGCTGACGGCATGCAGCGAGCGTTCCGCATGCCGCAGCCGGTGGCGCGCACGTTCAACGGTCAGCCCGCCTGAGCGAAAAATGCGGCTGCGGAGCGAGGCGAGTTGTTGTTGCGTTCGCTGCAACCGCGCCGCGGGCGACTGTTGCATAAAGCGGTCCAGCAGTCGGTCCACGGTACGACCTCGCCGGCTGAAATCGAGGCGCATGGCGACCGAGAGCGCCTTTTGAAGTTCTGCCAGTCGTGTCGCCTGTAACTGCAGGCGGCGCGCCGGACTCGCCTGGTTGAGGCGGCGGGCAAGCCAGTCGAGCGACTGAGCCCTGTTCTGTAGCGCACGCCTCGCTTCTGCGGCAAGCTTCAATGCTGCGGCACGCAATGTGCGTTGCCATTCGAGCTGGTCGGGAACCACCAGTTCAGCAGCGCCGGACGGCGTCGGCGCGCGCACGTCAGCGACGAGGTCCGCTATGGTCACATCGACTTCGTGCCCCACGGCACTGACGATCGGAACAGGGCAGGCGCTGATCGCCCGCGCCAGTGTTTCGTCATTGAATGCCTGGAGATCCTCGAGGGAACCGCCACCGCGGCCGATAATGAGGACATCGCATTCATTGCGAATGATCGCGGCCCGAAGAGCGGCCAGCAGTTCTGGCACCGCTGCGTCGCCCTGCACGGCTGACGGATAGATGATGACGGGGACCGCGGGGAATCGACGCCGCAGGATTGTCAGAATATCGCGTATCGCGGCGCCGCTCGGCGAGGTGATAACACCGATGCGCGTCGGCAACGCCGGCAGTGGTTGCTTCCGTGAAACATCGAAGAGTCCTTCCGCCGACAGCATTTTTTTCAGGGCTTCGAAGCGACGCCGGAGTTCGCCTTCACCGGCCGGTTCGATTTGCTCGACAATCAGCTGGTAGTCGCCACGTGGCTCGTACAGGCTGACGCGCCCGAGAACCAGCATCTGGTCACCGTCGCGTAGGGTGGGCTGGGCACCACGTTGGCGCTGGCGAAACCAGGCACAGCGAACCTGCGCCCCCGCGTCTTTCAGGCTGAAATAGAGATGGCCCGAGGCGGGCCTCGCCAGATTCGAAATCTCGCCGGCTACCCAAAGCCGTGCGAGACCGCGCTCCAGCAGTGTGCGGGCCTGGCGATTCAGCTCGGATACCGTTATGGCGCCGCCGGAAGACCCCTCATCCAGTAGATCGTGCATGGCCACAGTATACGGGAGCCGCAAGGCGCCGGGTTCGCAGCCGATTTTTGAGTTTACCGGCTGGCCGCCGGAGCGTAACATTGCCCGTTTTAGCCAACTCATGCGGGCCGTATGCGAATCGCCAAGGATGCACTGACTTTTGATGACGTCTTGTTGCAGCCGGATTACTCGGAAGTGCTGCCACGCGAAGTTGACCTGACCACCCCACTTACCGCGGAAATCAATCTCAATATTCCGCTCATTTCGGCGGCCATGGACACCGTGACCGAATCCCGCCTGGCCATTTCCCTGGCGCAGGAAGGTGGCATTGGCATCATTCACAAGAACATGTTGCCGGCGGAGCAGGCGAAGCACGTACTTCGCGTAAAGAAATTCGAGAGCGGCATCGTGCGGGATCCCATCACGGTAACGCCCAACACCACTATCCGTGAAGTTATCGAGCTCACCCGCGCGATGAACATCTCGGGCGTACCGATTGTGCACGGGCGCGAGCCGATCGGTATCGTGACACATCGCGATCTGCGCTTCGAAACCCAACTGGATGCGCCGGTCTCCTCGGTGATGACACCAAAGGAACGGCTCGTCACGGTGAAGGAGGGCGCGGATGACGAGGAAGTCCTCTCGCTCCTGCATCGGCACCGCATCGAGAAAGTGCTGGTGGTGTCCGAGAATTTCGAATTGCGCGGGATGATCACCGCGAAAGACTTCCAGAAGGCAACCGACTTTCCGCGCGCCTGCAAGGACAGTCACGGGGCATTGCGAGTCGGTGCCGCTGTGGGCACGGGGCGCGACACCGACGAACGACTTGACGCGCTGGTGCAGGCGGGTGTTGACGTCATCGTGGTGGACACGTCGCACGGATTCTCCAAGGGCGTTCTCGAGCGCATTACGCACACGAAAAAGGCCTATCCGGACCTGCAGGTCATCGGCGGCAACGTCGTTACTGCCGAAGCCGCGCTCGCGCTGGTCGATGCCGGGGCCGATGGCGTAAAGGTCGGTATCGGCCCCGGGTCAATTTGCACGACGCGCGTCGTGGCAGGTGTCGGAGTGCCACAGGTGTCGGCGGTTGCCGAGGTTGCCGATGCATTGCGCAAGAAGGGCGTGCCGCTGATCTCCGACGGTGGAATCCGATACTCCGGCGATATCGCGAAAGCGCTGGCGGCGGGCGCGTATTCCGTGATGATCGGGAGCCTGTTTGCCGGCACCGAGGAGTCACCCGGCGAGGTCGAGCTGTACCAGGGACGATCGTACAAGTCCTATCGGGGCATGGGATCGCTGGGTGCCATGGGCCAGAAACACGGTTCGTCCGACCGCTATTTCCAGGATGCAACCGAAGAACTGGAGAAACTCGTGCCGGAAGGCATCGAGGGTCGCGTGGCTTACAAGGGCAGCGTAATCGCTATCGTGCACCAACTCATGGGCGGCGTGCGTGCGGCGATGGGCTATACAGGCTGTGGCAATATCAACGAGATGCGGACGCGTCCGAAGTTCGTAAAGATAACCACTGCCGGCATGCGTGAAAGTCACGTGCATGACGTTGCGATTACCAAGGAACCACCGAACTATCGCGTCAAGGAGTGACGGAAGAGTGACGTTTCCCGCATGAGCCAGCCAGCCGCCAGGCCAGCCGACAGAAATGAGTCGGACAAGCGTCCCGATATCCACGCCCATCGCATACTGATCCTGGACTTCGGCAGCCAGTACACGCAGCTGATCGCCCGACGTGTGCGCGAATGCGGCGTATATTCGGAAATTCATCCCTGGGACATGGACGAAGAGGCGCTGCGCGGGTGGCGGCCATCGGGGATCGTGCTCTCCGGCAGTCCGGAGTCGGTCAACGTCGAGCATCCACCGCGCGTGGCGCCGGCCGTTTTCGATTTCGGCGTTCCCGTATTGGGCATCTGTTTCGGCATGCAGGCCATGGCGGCTCAACTCGGGGGCAAAGTGGCCACCTCGGCGCTGCGGGAGTTCGGTTACGCCGAGATCCGCCCGCTTGAATCCCACTTGCTCGACGGCATCGACGACGCCGAGGACACGACCTCCGGGCCGCTACTCAAGGTATGGATGAGCCACGGCGATCGCGTGGAAGTGCTGCCACCCGGCTTTCGCGTCAGTGGCGTCAGCAGCAATTCGCCACTGGCGGCGATGGAGAACGTCGAGCGCCGCTTCTATGGCGTGCAGTTTCATCCGGAAGTGACGCACACGCCGCAAGGCCAGAAGATCATTCGCCGCTTCGTGCGCGATATTTGCGGATGTTCGGGTGAATGGACACCGGATCACATCGTCGACACCGCCATCCAGGACGTACGCGATCGTGTCGGCACCGGCAAAGTATTGCTGGGCTTGTCCGGCGGTGTCGATTCCTCGGTTGTTGCGGCGCTGCTGCATGCGGCGATCGGTGATCAGCTGACTTGTGTATTCGTCGATCACGGATTGCTGCGCGACGGTGAAGGCGACCAGGTGATGGAGACCTTCGCCGAACATCTGGGCGTCAACGTTATTCGCGTCGACGCGGCGCCCATATTTCTCGCGGCTCTCGCGGGTGTCTCCGATCCGGAGGAAAAGCGGCGCGTCATAGGCCGATTGTTCGTCGACGTATTCGAGGAACAGGCGTTGAAGTTGCGGGATGTCGACTGGCTCGCGCAGGGTACGATCTATCCCGACGTCATCGAGTCGGCGGGTGCGGCGACCGGTAAAGCGCAGGTCATCAAATCGCACCACAATGTTGCCGGATTGCCCGAGCACATGCGCATGAAACTCGTCGAGCCGTTGCGTGAGCTGTTCAAGGACGAGGTGCGAAAAATCGGCCTGGAACTGGGGCTGCCCGAGTCGATTGTCAATCGGCATCCATTTCCGGGGCCCGGCCTGGGTGTGCGAGTACTGGGCGAAGTACGCCCCGAATTCGTTCGCTTACTGCAACTTGCCGATCGCATATTTATCGACGAGCTTCGCGACAGTGGCTTATACGAGCAAACAAGTCAGGCTTTCGCCGTTTTTCTGCCTGTTCGGTCCGTTGGTGTGATGGGAGACGGCCGGCGCTATGATTGGGTCATTGCCTTGCGCGCCGTCGAAACGATCGACTTCATGACAGCGCGCTG
The DNA here is from genome assembly GCA_964605635.1 of uncultured Woeseiaceae bacterium. Lineage (GTDB taxonomy): Bacteria > Pseudomonadota > Gammaproteobacteria > Steroidobacterales > Woeseiaceae > IDS-8. The sequence continues at coordinate 624 of CAZSDL010000117.1, read as the reverse complement.
GGCTCGATTGCCTTATGACTTTCTCGAGCGGGTCTCGCTGCGCATCATCAACGAAGTCGACGGCATCTCAAGGGTTACTTACGATATTTCCGGCAAGCCGCCCGCTACCATTGAGTGGGAGTGAGCCGTTGGGAATGCCGCGCTAGCTAAAACGCCGCGATATGACTGCAAACTGGACTGATTCTGACCGAGAGTTGATGAGGCTTGCTCTCGACGCTGCCGTCGAAGCACGCGGTGTCGGCGAAGTTCCTGTTGGCGCGGTCGTAACAATTGCCGGCAGGATTGTCGGCCGCGGACGCAATCGCACCATCGGCGATTTCGATCCCAGTGCGCACGCGGAAATCGTCGCTCTGCGAGAAGCAGCCGCCGCCTGCGCCAATCACCGACTTCCGGATGCAAGTGTATTCGTAACACTCGAGCCTTGTGCGATGTGTCTCGGCGCGTTGATTCAGGCGCGAGTACGCCGCCTTGTGTTTGGCGCTTATGACCCGAAAGCCGGCGCCGCCGGCAGCGTTATCGATCTCACCAACGAGCGGCGTTTCAATCATCGCATCGAGACGAGCGGCGGTCTTTTGGCCGTGGAGTGCGGCCTGCTGCTCAGTGAATTTTTTGCGGCCAGGCGCT
>CAZSDL010000116.1:0-7878 GCA_964605635.1 uncultured Woeseiaceae bacterium | reverse complement strand
ATTTCCTCGTCACTCGTTTTTGCGGTCAACATGATGATGGCCTGTTGGCGGTCCTGTTCACGGATTGCGTTGCAGATTTCGTAGCCATTGATCCCGGGCAACATGATATCGAGCAGTATCAGGTCGAATTGACCGGACAATGCTTTTTGTAAGCCTTCGGTGCCGTTTGCAGCACTCTCCACCGTAAAGCCGTGAAACACGAAAACGTCAACAAGGCCGGTGCGAATAGCGGCTTCGTCTTCGATGATCAATAGTCGCTGCGTCGACGTCATATGCATTCCATATCAGGGACCCCTGCACCGTTCGCAGGGTGTCTCCAGAATATCCACTAGGCTATCAGGTTGTTCGCGATCCGGAAGTGCAGCTATGTAAAGTTTTTGTAAAACGCGGCATACAACTTTTACCTGATTGCGCCTGCTACGCCGCCTTTTCGTTACCTATGATGCGTTCCGTCGTTCTCTTTATTGACCTGATTGACGGAGATGCACCATGACAATAGTTAACCGGATAACGCAGCTGTTCAAGGCTGACTTCCACGCAGTACTCGATCACATCGAGGAACCCGAGCTGCTGCTTCGACAGGCCATCCGTGACATGGAAGCGGAACTGGCGCGACAAGAGCGGCAGATTCGCAGTGATGGACGTGAGCAGGCGGAGTTGGTGCTGCGGCGGAACCAGCTGACAGAGAGGCTGCACAAGTTCGACGAGGAGCTGGACCTTTGCTTCAAATCGGGCAAGGACGACCTGGCAAAAGGGCTGATACGCCGCAAACTCGAGATGCAACGACTGATTGTGCAAATGGGCAGCCGCAAGGATTTTCTAAGCCAGGCGACGGTTCGCCGCCAGGCGTTATTCACGGAAAACAGTAACACGCTGGACGGTCTCCGGCAAAAGGCTGACCTGTTCGAATTGCATGCCGCAGGACGACGCAATCCGGACGAATCCGATCACGCGTATACCCTGAATCAGAACGCAGTTGTCAGTGATGATGAAGTCGAAGTTGCCTTCTTGCGTGAACAAGAGGCGAGGAGCGCATCATGAAGCAACTATCTTTTCTGTCCGGCGCCGCTGTGGCGTTCGTACTGGCGTTGACTGCCGGCATTGCGGCTTTCGTTCTCGTGCCGGCTGTCGGCATCGGGACGCTGCTGCAACTGCTTGTTTCTGTCCTCGGCTTCCTCTACCTGATCTGGCTAATTGGTGGCAGCCGGAGGCGAAGCGGGCATTTCGTGGCGCTTGCGTTCTGGGGCGTCCTTTCTGTCGGCACGTGGATTCTTGCGCCGACCTTGTCCATGTACCTGCTAATGCACGTTGCTGCGATCTGGCTGATTCGCTCATTACTCATCTATTCGGGACTGCTTCCAGCATTGCTGGATCTCGGGCTTACAGCAGCAGGTGCCGCCGCAGCCACCTGGGCGTTTTCACGTACCGGAAATGTATTTCTCGCCACGTGGTGCTTTTTCCTGCTGCAGGCGTTGTTCGTAGCGATACCGATCCGGGTCGCGCCGATCCGGGTCGCGCCGAACTGCGCAGCACAGGAAAAGTACACCAACGACCTGTGCGACGAAGTCGATAACGAGGTTTTCGAGCGTGCCAGGCGGCGCGGCGTTACCGCCCTGGAACAACTGCTCTCACGCTGACAGATATCCATTCCACACTGGAGTACAACGAAATGAAAACGAAAATCACCGGCATATTCCTTTTCGTGCTGACGCTGGCAGCGATTGCCAGCTACCCGTCTTTGAACGCTCGCCTCCTGACCGACCTGGACAACGATCGGCCAGGTTTCGTTCCTGGGAGCCGTCCGAAAATCGATGTCGTATTCGTACTTGACACCACCGGCAGTATGGGCGGTCTCATCCAGACGGCAAAGGACAAGATCTGGTCGATTGCCCGGACGATGGCGTCGGCTCAGCCGACGCCGGACATTCGTATCGGCCTGGTAGCTTATCGGGATCGAGGCGATGCGTATGTCACCCAGGTTGTCGATCTGTCGTCCGATCTCGATTCGGTCTATGCCAGATTGATGGACTTCGAGGCCAATGGCGGTGGCGATACACCGGAGAGTGTCAACAAGGCCTTGTACGATGCCGTGCACAAGGTTTCATGGAGCCAGGATCCGCAAGCCTATCAGGTGGTATTCCTGGTCGGTGATGCGCCTCCGCACACAGAGTACCAGGATGAACTGCAGTACCCGGAAATTCTGGCGCAGGCTCGTAAGAAAGGTATCGTCGTCAACACTATTCAGTGCGGCGATATGCCGATTACGATGGAACCCTGGCAGCAAATTGCTTCCCTCGGGCAGGGGCGGTATTTTCAAGTCGAGCAAGCCGGCGGCGCCGTCGCATTTGCCACGCCTTTCGATGCGGATATCGCTGCTCTGTCCGCGCAGCTCGACCGGACACGTCTCTATTACGGAACCGGCGAGGAACGGAAGCGTATGGAACTAAAGGTCGCTGCCACTGACAAGCTCAATAGCTTCGCATCCATGGAGTCATTGGCGCGACGCGGAGCCTTCAACGCGTCGCCTGCCGGCTCCGCCAACAGGCTTGGTGAGATGGAACTGGTCGATGCCTTAAGCAGCGGCAAAGTGAGTCTTGCCGAACTCGACGACGCAGACTTGCCTGAGTCGCTCAAACCTCTGGCCCCCGCTGAGCAGGAAGCCGTAATCCTGCACATGACGGAAGAGCGTCATCAGCTGACGAAGAAAATTCGGGAGCTTGCTGACAAACGCGATCTCTTTCTCGAGACAAAGATAGCGGAAGAGGGTGGGGCTACCGATTCGCTGGATCAAAAAATCTACGAAACGGTGAGTTTGCAGGCAGCGAAGGCGGGTTTGACCTACGAGGGTGGTCCCGACTATTGACTCGGAGCTTGGCACGGGGCCGCGCAATGAAATGCGCGGCCCTGCGGCGCCCAAGTCCGGTATCAGGACTCAGGCAGTGACGGGTCCGTTGATCAGGGCATCCCGGGTCAGTTCCACGATCAGATCGACCTCGGCTTCGCTCATCAGGAAGTATGGTGTGAAACGCAGGGAATTGGTGCCGCCATGAATGACGCCCAGCCCCATCCGGCGCAGATACTCTTCAGTGCTGTCTGTGCCGAAACATTTGTACCGAGGCTGCAACTCACAGCTCAACAGCAAACCCGTTCCCTGAACTTTGGTGATGGCGTCGCCGAGATCATCGGCCAGTTGTCGGAAGCGGTCGACCAGTTGGCGACCGCGGATACGGATGTTTTCTCGCACCGCAGGTGTCACGCTGTTCAAAACGGTAACGGCGACGTCAAGCGCACGAGGATTACTGGTCATCGTGTTGCCGTAAATGCCGTGTCGATAAAGCGTCGAAGCCCGTCCGGACATTGCCAAGACGGATAGCGGGTACTGGCCCGCATTCATCGCTTTCGAATACGCTTCCATGTCGGGCGGCGGGAGATGCTGAAAGCCCGGGTAGTCGACCATTGAAAGTACACCGTGCGCACGAAGCCCTGCCTGTATTGAGTCCACCAGGAACAGGCAACCGTGCTGTTCCGTCAATTGGCGGGCGCGCGTATAAAACTCGGGCGTAACGCCCTGGCCCGGATTACCTTCACCCATGACCGGTTCCATGAAAAACGCTTCGATGAAAATCCGGTTACGTTCGGCGTCAGCAAAGACGCGTTCGAGATCCGCGATATTGTTCGGTTCAACGGTAAGCAGGTATTCTGTATCGCGGAATGACGCTAGGTACTTGCGATAGTGCTTTTGTGATGAATGGGAGTGACGTGCCGGGCGATCGGTGCGTCCGTGAAAGCTGCCGGTAAGAGTCAGACCACGGATCTTGCAATTTTCGTAGCGGCCGCCGGGATCCGTCATCTCTTTGGTGGCAATGTCGGCAATACGCGCTGCAACTGACACGGCCTCGGAACCGCTGTTGAGACACAGGAAGCGATCGAACGGCGAGCCGCCACGTGTGTGTCCGATTTCGCCGCGCAGTGCCTCGATGAAACGCATCTGGCTGATGGAAGGCGTCATGATGTTGGCCATTACATGCGGCTGGTTCATGGACTTGAGTACAGCTTCCGGCGCATGCCCGAAACCCAACATGCCATAGCCGCCGCAGTCGTATATCACGGCGCCCTTCAAAGAAATAATCCACGGCCCTTGCGCGGCCAGCGCGACATAGGGGTTCACGGCGTCGGCGGCGTAGAAATTGACAAAGCCATCTTGTGTGCGCCGCGCCTGCTCAGCTTCGTCTTGTCGAAGCAAATCGGGCTGGGACTCCCGGAGGAACAGAAACTCCTCATGTGCGCGATTGATGGCCTCCCCCAGGGCGGGATCGCGGCTTAGGAATCTGGCGATTACTTCATCGGACAGCCCCGCTGTACGCACGCTGCCGCCACTTTCGCGCATAGCGCGCAAGCGTGTGAAGTGCGGGTTCGTGTCCAGAAGGTTCGCTGGCAGTGTCATGTCGGGTTCTCTGTGGGCGGCCGGCTATTGTAGCGATTTCAGGCGCTTTTTGGCGGAACGACCACACGATGCGGAACGCCTGGCCGCCCGTTCTGTTAACTCTGCTCACGGTCCGGGCCGCCCCTCGGAGGTAAATTCTGATTACAATCCCGCCGCTATGATCCAGTTCAGCCAGTTAGCCCTGCGTCGTGGCACCCGCCGACTGCTGGAGGACGTCAGCCTGCAAATCCACCCGGGGCAGAAGGTAGGCATTACGGGCGCGAATGGCAGTGGCAAATCCAGCCTTTTCTCGCTGATCCTCGGTGAAATCACTGCCGATGCGGGTGACTTGCGCGTGCCCGCAGACTGGGTGATTGCGCATGTAGCGCAACAGACGCCATCGGACAGTCGTGGCTGTATCGAATATGTCCTGGACGGCGATGTCGAATTGCGCTCAATTGAGCGCCAGCTGCAGGCAGCCGAGGCTCAACACGACGGCGAAGGGCTGGCGCACCTGTATGCTCATCTGGAGCATATTGATGGCTACGCGGCCCGTGCGCGCGCCGGACGCCTTTTGCATGGCCTGGGATTCTCGACCGCCGACGAAACGCGCGCCGTCGACACGTTCTCGGGTGGCTGGCGCATGCGTCTCAATCTGGCCCGTGCCCTGATGTGCCGCTCATCGCTGCTGTTGCTGGACGAGCCGACCAACCACCTGGATCTCGACACCGTTATCTGGCTCGAGGCCTGGCTTCGCGCCTACCAGGGAACGCTGCTGCTGATTTCGCACGACCGTGAATTCCTTGACGCTGTGGTTGATCGTGTCCTGCACCTCGAACATGATCACGCAATTTTGTACACCGGCAACTATTCGGCGTTTGAACACATACGTGCAGAACGACTTGCAAACCAACAGGCGCAATTCGAAAAGCAACAACGTGAAGTCGCGCATATTCGTTCATTCGTTGACCGCTTTCGCGCCAAAGCGTCAAAGGCGCGTCAAGCGCAAAGTCGCATCAAGGCGCTTGAGCGCATGGAACATATTGCACCGGCGCACGTCGATTCACCGTTCCACTTCTCGCTGCTAGCGCCGGAAAAAACGCCGAATCCGCTCATGCGGCTGGATGCGGCCGTAACCGGGTACGGTTATACCGAGGTCCTGGCGAATGTGGGGCTCAGCGTTTCCCCGGGAGATCGCATCGGGCTGCTGGGCGCGAACGGCGCGGGCAAATCCACATTGATCAAGTTCATGGCCGGATTGCTTCCACCCTTTTCGGGGGAGCGAATTTTTGCAAACGATTTGCGCATCGGCTATTTCGCGCAGCATCAGCTCGAACAACTGGACCCCAAACGCTCGGCACTGGAACACTTTTTCGAGATCGAGCCGACCGCTCGCGAATCGGACCTGCGGAATTACCTCGGTGGCTTCGGTTTTTCCAACGAAACGGTGTTCATGGCGACGGCGCCGTTTTCGGGTGGCGAAAAATCCCGGCTGGCACTGGCGTTGATCGTCTATCAGAGGCCGAATCTCCTTCTGCTGGATGAACCGACCAATCACCTCGACCTGGAGATGCGCCAGGCCCTTGCCACGGCACTCCAGGAATTTTCCGGGGCCATGGTGATTGTTTCGCATGACCGGCATTTGCTGCGCGTGACGACGGATACCCTGTTGCTCGTGCAAGGTGGCACGGTGTCCGAGTTCGATGGCAGCCTGGACGATTACCCGGAATGGCTCGCATCCCGTCAGCGGGAAACACGAACGGGCCTGGCAGGAACAGGTCAGGGCAGCAGTCGTGAGGCACGGCAGGACCGCAAGCGCAGGGAGGCCGAAGAGCGGCAGCGATTGCATACGACCAATAAGAGGGTCGCCCGGGCTGAATCGAAGCTGGCGGAATTGCAAGGGCGTAAACAGCAACTCGAACAACAGCTTGCGGACGCCGGTCTGTACGAGGCCGGCAACGCCGCTGAGCTGCGTCGCTGCCTGGAACGTCAGGCCGAGAACGAACGCGCCATTGCCCGGGAAGAGGCCGTATGGCTGGAGGCCCATGAGAAACTTGAGCAGCTGCGTGAAGAAACAGCGCGACTGGGGTAAAAAGTCGCGCCGGCGGATTGCTACCGGCATACACTAGCGCCGGCAGGTCCCGAATCAAAGAAGGAATTTACGTGTCCATTGATATTTATGATCAGACTATCGCCGCGATGTCGCGGGCTTTATTGAATACCGATGCAATAGTGACCAAAGCTGAAGACTGGGCGAAGGAGCGCGGTATCGATGATGCCGTGCTGCTGCAATCGCGACTTTTCCCGGATATGTTGCCGTTGGTATCGCAGATCCGCATCGCGACGGACACGGCGAAAGGCGCTGCTGCCAGGCTGTCGGAAACCGAACTGCCCTCCTGGCCGGATGACGAGACTTCGTTTGACGACGTACATGCCCGGATTCGCAAGGCGCTCGATTTCCTGTCGGGGTTCAAGCGTGAGCAGTTTGCGGCGTCCGAGAAGAAAGACATTGAACTCAAGCTTGGCAAGGAAACCGTGAATTTCAGCGGCCAAGATTATGTGCTCGGATTTGTATTGCCGAATTTCTACTTTCACCTGACAACGGCCTACAATCTTTTGCGACACAATGGTGTCCCGATCGGCAAGCGTGACTTTCTCGGCGCCAATCGCTGAGCTTTGGCTGGATTTTCATGCTTTCGCCGCGTAGCCTGTTTCAATATTGACGGTGTGGAGGACATGATGATCCGGATTCGCGCAAGTTCAGGCGGGTTTGCTGTCGCGCTCCTGTTGATTGCCGGTTGCGGGGAGAAAGTGCCACGCTCTGCACCGGAGCAATCTGCGGGTACCTTTGAAGGCCACGTCTGCGACCTGGTTCAGGCGAGCGAGTTGTCGCAGATATTTGTCAGTAAACTCACGCCCGAAAGGCAGTCCTTGTCAACCTGCACCTGGGTGAACACGGACACCGGCGTGCCGGCGTTCAGCTACCAGGTGCATGCATACATGGAGGATCTGCCGACGGCCGTCGCGGATTTGCCCACGACAACGGAAGAGGACCTGACGATCGAGTCCAAGCCCGGTCTTGGCGACGCCGCTGCCTGGACAGACGTCGGGCTTTTTGTATCCCGGCGCGGTCGAACCATACAAGTGTCACCCTCTGACGACGAAGAGCCGCGCGAGCTGTTCGAAGAATTAGCCAGCTTGTTGCTGGAGCGTCTCGAAGCAAATTAACCGAGCTAGTTAGCACCGCGTAGTTAGCGTAGTTAGTGCCGGGGTTCAAAATTCGTAGGTTTGCTTCGTAGTTAGTGCCGGGGTTCAAAATTCGTAGGTTTGCTTTGTGTTGACGCACGGCTCGTTGAGCTCCCCACTACCTACGAATTGACGACCCCGGCACTAACTACGAACGACGGGCACCGGCTCTAACTACGAATTTGGGAACCCGGCACTAACTACGGACG
>CAZSDL010000115.1:0-7910 GCA_964605635.1 uncultured Woeseiaceae bacterium | reverse complement strand
AGGGCGGGCTATTGACCGAGGCAGTGACCAGGAATCCGCATGCGGTCGTATTGCTCGACGAGATCGAGAAAGCGCATCCGGAAGTGTTCAACCTGCTGCTGCAGGTAATGGACCATGGCACCCTGACGGACAATAACGGGCGCAAGGCCGTGTTTCGTAATGTGATCCTGGTGATGACGACGAATGCGGGCGCGCAGGAAATGTCGCGTGCCTCCATCGGCTTTACACAGCAGGATCACTCGAGCGATGGCCTCTCTATCATCAAGAAGGCGTTTACACCGGAGTTTCGCAATCGCATCGATGCCATTATCCAGTTTGCGGCACTCGATCCGCGGTCCGTTGCACGCGTCGTCGACAAACTGGTTGTGGAGCTTGAAGCAAAGTTGAGTTCCAGCAATGTAACGCTCGAACTCGACGACCCGGCGCGCTACTGGATTGCAGAGCGGGGCTATGACCCGAAAATGGGTGCAAGGCCGATGGCGCGCGTTATCCAGGACCATATTAAACGACCGCTCGCGGAGGAATTGCTGTTTGGAAGCCTCTCCGACGGCGGGCATGTCCGGGTGACGGTCGGCAAAGACGGCAATCTCCATCTCGAGATGGAGCCGGCACGCAAAGCGCTCGAAAAGCTGACCAATAACTGAGTGGATTTTTTGCTGCGGCAGGATTGCCGTTAGAGCTAATGTCTATCGGCCGCGGTAAACGATACGTCCCTTGCTGAGATCGTACGGCGTTAACTCAACCGTTACGCTGTCCCCGGTAAGTATGCGAATGTAGTTCTTGCGCATCTTTCCGGAAATATGCGCAGTGACGACGTGGCCGTTTTCCAGCTCGACACGAAACGTCGTGTTCGGCAGGGTTTCGGTAACCACGCCTTCCATCTGCAATGCTTCTTCTTTAGCCAATTTTCCAGGGTCCAGTTTGCTTAGCTGGCGAATTGTGCAGAAACAGGCGGTCCATTGCAATTGCAGTCTGCGGCTGCTTGGCGCTATGCGGCACCGAGCAGCTCTGCGGCAAATTCCATTTCAGGCCATTGCGTTAAGTGTATTGCCGGAACGCATGCGGTTCGCAACAGTGCAGCGAATTCGTCCCGTGGCATCAGTTGAGCACCAAGGCCCAGCAAGTGCGGTGACGGCATTTGACAGTCAATCAAGGCAAACTCGTGTTTGGCAAGATGCCTGCAGAGCGCCAGCAAAGCCACCTTGGATGCATCGCTGGCTCTGCTGAACATCGACTCGCCGAAAAAGACTTTGCCGATCGCCAGGCCGTAAATGCCACCGACAAGTGTGCGCTCGTGCCAGACCTCTACGGAATGGGCCCAGCCCAGGCGATGCAAGGTGATGTAAGCCTCGATCATGCCAGCCGTGATCCACGTACCGGGAGTCGAGATACGCTGCTCCGCACAGGCATTGATGACGTCCGCGAAGGATCGGTTACAGCTTACGCGGAACTGACAGCTGTGCAGGCTGCGGCGAAAGCGGCGCGCGATATGAAACGCTCCTGGGATCAGGACACAGCGTGGATCCGGTGACCACCAAAGGATCGGCTGGCCGCTGTCGAACCACGGAAATATGGCGTGGCGGTAAGCGTAAACCAGGCGCTCTGGTGCCAGATCGCCGCCTGCTGCCAGCAGGCCATTCGGGATCGACAATGCCCTTTGCACGGACGGGAATGATTCAGGTGGATCGTCCGGGCTGATCCACTGGATGCGCGGTTTTGTCATTGCCCGCGCATTGGCGTGCCGGACGACAATGGATTCACGTTTGGGCCCTGCGTTTCCTGTTCTGGTTCAAGATCCATACGATACGGGCTGTGACTGTCCACCGCTGACATGTACCGATCAACGTGCCGCCGCTCGTCGCGCAGGTATTTGCCGACGGCGGAAAAAAACTCCGGTTGTGCGAGCCAGTGCGCCGACCAGGTCGCGACCGGCACAAAACCGCGACTGATCTTGTGTTCCCCTTGTGTGCCGGGTTCAAAACGTGGGATGGCGTTGGCAATGCAATAGTCGATGCCCTGGTAGTAGCAGGTCTCGAAGTGCAGCGCATTGAAATGCTCTTCGCTACCCCAGTAACGTCCATACAGCGCATCGCCGCCGCGATAGAAGACAGCAGCTGCGACCGGTTGCCGCCGCTGCTCGGCGAGCACGACCAGGATCTGGCGCGGCAATCGGGCTGCCACCTCCATGAAAAAATCGCATTCAAAGTATGGCATCGAGCCACGACGCAGGAACGTATTGCTGATCATTGCATGGACATCGGACCAGATCGCGGCGTCCGTCTGGTCGCCGGTTAACCAGCGAAATGCAATGCCTTGTTCCGCAACATGCCGACGGTCACGTTTGACTTTCTTGCGTTTGGCCGAGCTGAAGGATGAAAGGAACTGTTCGAATGAAGCGTAGTCGCGGTTCAGCCAATGAAACTGGCAAGCCTTGCGCAGTTGCAAGCCGGCCTGTTGCAAACGAGATAACTCGCGCTCTGCGGGAAACAGCACGTGAAACGACGACAAGCCGGAATCACAGGCGTAACGCAGCGCCGCATCGATGAGGGCGGGAGCGGTGTCATGATCGACGGGATCCGCGAGTAACAGTCGTGGACTGGGAGCCGGCGTAAATGGTACCGCCGAAACCAGCTTCGGGTAGTAGTCGAGGCCTGCCCGCTGGTAGGCTTGCGCCCAGGCCCAGTCAAAAACAAACTCTCCCCAGGAATGCGTTTTCTCGTACAAGGGCATGGCGCCGACAAGAACTCCCGAGCCATCGCGCAACAGTACATGCCGTGGTTGCCATCCGGTCGCTGCTGTAACGCAGCCGCTGCGTTCAGCCGCGCTCAGAAATTCGTGCCGCAGAAAGGGGTAGCGGTCTCCTGCAAGTCGATTCCAGTCGGCGGCGTCGACGGCATCGATACTGTCGATTAGAAAGACCGTCACCGGATCACTTTTTCTGAAGTGCCAGGCTTTTAAAGTACTAGGCCGTTGCAGGGTCGGCGGCGTTTTCAGTCGACCTGGCCATTATCTTGTCCGCAACAGTCTGACTGCCGAGGGCATCGAGATACTTCTCCGCATCGAGTGCGGCCATGCAACCGGCACCCGCAGAGGTAATCGCCTGGCGGTAGACCTGGTCGGCAACATCACCCGCAGCAAACACGCCGGCCACACTGGTTGCCGTGGCATCGCCGGCAAGTCCGGATTTGACGACAATATAACCGTTGCGCATAGCGAGTTGTTCCTTGAACAATTCGGTATTGGGACGATGCCCTATGGCGATGAATACGCCGGCGAGCGCAAGCTCCTTTGCCCTGCCTGGATCCGCAACGCTTTTCACGCGCAAACCGGTAACACCCGATGTATCTCCCAACACCTCGTCGACGACATGGTCCCAGAGAATATCGACATTCCCGGATTGTGCTTTTTCGAATAGCTGGCTCTGCAGGATTTTCTCAGCGCGCAGCGCATCGCGGCGGTGCACCAGCGTTACCCGGGACGCGATATTGCTCAGGTACAGGGCTTCTTCAACGGCGGTATTGCCGCCGCCGATCACTGCAACGTCCTGGCCACGGTAGAAAAAGCCGTCGCACGTGGCGCAGGCCGACACGCCGCGGCCCTTGAAGGCTTCTTCCGAGGGCAGTCCCAGGTACATGGCCGTGGCGCCGGTCGCGATGATCAGTGCATCGCAGGTATACGTCGTGTCATCGCCTTCAAGCCTGAAAGGACGGGTCTGCAGGTCCGCTTTCTTGATGTGATCGTTGACAACCTCGGTACCGAAACGTCGAGCGTGGCGCAACATGCGATCCATCAGCTCCGGCCCCTGCAGGCCCTCGACATCGCCAGGCCAGTTGTCGACGTCGGTGGTGGTCATCAACTGGCCACCCTGTTCCATACCGGTAACCATCAGCGGATTCAGGTTAGCGCGCGCCGCATAGACGGCCGCGGAATAGCCGGCGGGTCCGGAGCCCAGGATCAGGACCCGGCAATGCCTGGAATTGCTCATGTATACTTCGCCTTCAATTTTGTCCTGCGACCTGCAGCGACTGTCGTGTACTTCGGATATGTGCCCGTTGCGGATGGAATCAAGAACCGCGCAGTCTGCCAGTGGACCGCGGCGTCGTGACGGAAGCTGAAGTGTAGGCAAAAGGCAGGCGACGGGCAAAACGTCTGCCACCCTGCAGGCTGCACCGAGCGCTCGCCGGCAGTGCCAGGTACCCAAGGCCAGTTTTTCACTGCTGAATCAGCTAAATTATAGTAGGATCAGTTAATTGCAAACTAGACCTTTGAACTTACATTAATATGGCGAGAGCGCAACAGCCGGCACGAGCGACCAGTGGCCTGTCCGACCAGGTCGTGCGCACGTTGCGTGAAGGGGCGCTGTGGGTATTCGGTGCCCTGGCGCTGATTCTTTGGGTGGCGCTTTTTACCTACGATCCGGGCGACCCGGGGTTCAGCCAGGCGGGCGGCAGCGGTGAAATCAACAACAGTGTTGGTCGATTCGGCGCGTTGATCGCCGACTTCCTGTTCAATTTCTTTGGCCGGCCGGCGTACCTGTTTACTGTCATGGTGTTTTATTTCGGCTGGATGATATTTCGCGAGCAGAAAACTCAGCAGAAACTGACCCGGGCGGATTTTGCGCTGCGTTTCGGCGGCTTTTTCGCAACCCTTGTAACGAGTTGCGCCCTCGCAAGCTTGCATTTTTCACCCATCGGCTTTCGCGAAACCGCGGGCGGGATCGTCGGCCAGGTCGTGGGCGGCGGCATGGAATCCGTGATGAAGCTCCTCGGTGCCAGTGTGCTGCTGTTTTTCCTGTGGCTGGCGTCGCTGTCACTGTTCCTCGGCGTCTCCTGGCTCAGCATCATGGATCGCGTCGGTCACTGGTGCCTGGCCGGCTGGGAACTGGGCTCTGCGCGTCTCGGCGAACTTCGTGATCGGGCGGAAGGCCGCCGTCAGCTGGCGGCACGCCAGGATGTCATCGATGTCGAGAAAAAGCGGGTTGCCGGTCGAACTCCGCCGCGCATCGAACCAGTCGTGGCGCCGCTCGTGCCCAGTGTTCGCGCGGAGAAAGAACGGCAGGTACCACTGTTCGAACCGCCGTTGGCCGGTGAGCTGCCGCCCCTTTCCTTACTCGACGATCCGCCGCCGCAGAAAAAGGGCTATTCCGAAGAGTCGCTCGATGCGATGTCCCGGCTGGTCGAACTCAAGCTGAAGGATTTTGGCATCGAAGTTGCGGTCATATCGGTGTCGCCGGGTCCGATCATCACACGGTTTGAACTGGATCCAGCGCCCGGAGTAAAGGTCAGCCAGATCTCGAATCTTGCCAAGGACCTGGCGCGCTCCCTGTCCGTCGTGAGCGTGCGCGTGGTCGAGGTGATACCCGGAAAATCGTTCGTCGGCCTTGAGATTCCAAACGAAAACCGGGAACTGGTGACACTGGGTGAAATCCTGAAATCGGAGGCCTATGACGAGCTGGCATCGCCTTTGACTTTGGCACTTGGCAAGGATATTGGCGGCAACTCGGTCGTCGCGGACCTGTCGCGTATGCCGCATCTCCTGATCGCCGGAACGACCGGTTCGGGTAAGTCCGTGGCCATCAACGCCATGGTCTTAAGTCTTCTTTACAAGGCGACGCCCGAGCATGTACGGCTCATCATGGTCGATCCGAAGATGCTTGAATTGTCGGTGTATGAGGGTATTCCGCATCTTCTGACGCCTGTTGTGACCGACATGAAGGAAGCTGCCAATGCGTTGCGCTGGTGCGTTGCCGAGATGGATCGCCGCTATCGCCTGATGGCGTCGCTCGGCGTGCGCAACATTGGCGGTTACAACCGCAAGGTGAAAGACGCCATCGAGGCCGGCAAGCCGCTTCCCGATCCTACTTTCGAAGTACCGCCGTTTGACGACGACGAGCGGCCCATCGAACGTCCAACGCTGACGCCGCTGCCCTTTATCGTGGTCATCATCGACGAACTCGCGGATATGATGATGATTGTAGGCAAGAAGGTGGAGGAGTTGATCGCACGACTGGCGCAAAAAGCCCGGGCCTCGGGTATTCATATGCTGCTTGCGACACAACGCCCGTCAGTTGACGTTATCACTGGCTTGATCAAGGCCAACATACCCTGCCGTATTGCCTTCCAGGTATCGGCGAAAGTGGACAGCCGGACCATTCTCGACCAGATGGGTGCCGAAACGCTGCTGGGCCACGGCGATATGCTCTATTTGCCGGCCGGTACCTCCCTGCCGGTGCGCGTGCACGGCGCCTTCGTGGCCGATCACGAAGTGCATGCCGTGGTAAGGAACCTGAAAAAAAGCGGCTCGCCACGCTACATCGATGAAATTCTTGAGACACCGTCGGGTCAAACTCCGGGCCTGGCAGGGCTTGAGGTCCTGCCGGGCGATGCGTCGGATGCGGAACAGGATCCGCTGTACGACCAGGCTGTGCAGATAGTCGTCGAATCACGCAAGGCGTCGATATCCGGTGTACAACGCCGGCTCAAGATCGGCTACAACCGTGCCGCGCGCATGGTCGAGAGCATGGAACAGGCGGGTCTTGTCGGCCCGCTGCAAACGAACGGCTCCAGGGAAGTGCTGGTGCCGCCACCCGCCAAGGAATAGAACGAATCGATGCATTCAAAAATTCCAGCTTGCATTCATGAGCACTGGTCAGGCGCGCTCTGTGCAGTTCTGCTGGCCGGGATGTTGTCGCCAGCCCACAGCGCCGCAGCCTGCGCGGGTGAGACGCACGACGGTGACGCGGAGGCGATCCTGCAGCGTTTCGTGGACGATGTCGTCACCATGAGCGGTCGCTTTGAGCAGTCGCTCATCGATGCGGATGATCAGGTCGTGGAAACCTCTGAAGGTACTTTCGACATTC
Organism: uncultured Woeseiaceae bacterium; assembly: GCA_964605635.1. Taxonomy (GTDB): domain Bacteria; phylum Pseudomonadota; class Gammaproteobacteria; order Steroidobacterales; family Woeseiaceae; genus IDS-8. Next base: position 1,051 of record CAZSDL010000115.1, on the reverse strand, counting down.
GGCGTCCGGGTCAGTTTCGCTGGTCCTACTCGACGCCGTATGAGCAGCTGCTGGTGGCGGACGGGCTCAATGTCTGGAGCTACGACGTGGACCTTGCACAAGTCACGGTCAAATCGCAGTCCGAGGTTCTTCCCAGCACGCCGGCCTTGCTGCTTGGCGGTGCGAAGAATGTTCTCGACGACTTCGAAATTGTCGACAGTTTCGAGGATCGTGGCACCAATTGGGTGCGCCTCGTTCCGCACAATCAGGACAGCGGTTTTAACAGGGTCGAACTCGGGTTCACCGATGGGGTGCTGACTCGCATGATTTTCTCCGACAATTTTGAGCAGACTACGCTCGTCGCGATGCACGACGTGTCCCTGAACGAAGCCATGGACAGCAGCCTTTTCCGCTTTTCGCCGCCAGTGGGAGTCGACGTGGTTGGCGACCCGGTTACGCCTGACGAGAAGCCTTGATGCTGCCACTTCGGTACGCTGGACGCTGGCAAATTGCCGGCATCGCGGTCCTGATTGTCGTACTTGTAGCAGCATTGACGCCGGCAATCTGGTTTATGCCGGACTTGCGCGGGGCAGGTTTCGTCCTTTCTGACAAGTGGTTACACGGCATTACCTTCGCGATCCTGACGGTCTGGTTTTCCGGCCAGTTCGCACGACGCGCCTACTGGCGGCTCGCCGTCGGCATGCTGGCGTTCGGTGGCCTGATCGAGGTCTGTCAGTATTTCCTGGAATATCGCAGTGCTGAGCTACTGGATCTCGTTGCGGATGTGATTGGTATTATTGCCGGATTGGCAATTGCGTTTGCCGGGGCAGGCGGCTGGAGCCTGCGCGTGGAGAACTGGCTGGAGCCGCAATCACCCGGACTGCAATGAGTTTTCAGTGACCGATCTGTTCACAGAGGACCGCGCAACTGCCTGGAGCACGCCCGGGCGACCGCTGGCCGATCGCATGCGGCCCGCGACGCTGAACGATTTTTTCGGCCAATCGCATGTGCTGGACACGGGCAGGCCGTTGCGCAGCGCAATTGAACAGGGCAGGGCACACTCCATGATTTT
>CAZSDL010000114.1:0-7938 GCA_964605635.1 uncultured Woeseiaceae bacterium | reverse complement strand
TCTCGCGAAGCGCGACGCTTTGCACCAGCAGCCACTCTTCATCCGAGGCCTCCCAGCTGCCGAGGTACTCGAGAAATTCGGCATCGGGCAGCGTGTCGTCCGCCTGCGCCGCGGCACCGCACGAGCCGAGCAGCGCACCCGCCAGCACCAGCGAGCGGAAATCTCCGTAGCCGCCGCTATCAGCCGACATGATCGTCCGGCGCCGGTGCAACTTCTGTCTCGGCATCTGCGTAAAGCCAGCGGTAAAACTCGAGTTCCTCCAGCATCTCCAGGTTTTCTCCCGCCATGATCACCTCGAAGTCGGACGCTGCGTCATACGATGGTATGGCCTCAGTGACGGACCTGTCGTTCAACATCAGCACCGTCAACGCGGCCGCAGTTGCGACGCCCGCCGCCGGTACCCAGCGCTGCCAGCGCCGTGCCGCAGTGCGTCCCGCCAATTCCGTGAGCGCTGCCTGGCGAGACCGGTTGAGGCGGGACAGCGTTGCCGCATCGAGTCTTTGCACACTTTCATCGAAGCGACGTGCGGCATCGGCCGCCAACGGATCTTCGCTTGCCACTTGCCCTTTTTCGTCCGGGTGTTTCATCGCCAGTGCTCTCCAAGTGTTTCCCGCAGCGAATGCAATGCGCGCGAGTAATGCGTTTTCACGCTGCCAGCAGTGCAACCCATCGCTTTGGCCGTGTCCGCAACATCCAGTCCTTCAAAGGTGCGCAGCATGAAGGCCTCGCGTTGCCGGGTCGGCAGCTCTGCCAACGCAGTCTCCAGACCCCGCATTGCCTGCTGCGACTCCAGTTCCTGATCCGGTGCGCGGCCCGCGGGATCGGCAGCCGCGGCGATGACATCGATGCTGTTATCAAGGTTGTCGTCCGTCGAACTACCAAACCATGCGATAACCCGATTCCTCACGAAGCGGCGGCGATGCCAGTCGCGCACGCCATTCTGCAGAATCCGGTAGAACAACGGCGTCCATTCCTCGGCGGATCGTCGCGCATAACGTCGCACCAGCTTGATCATCGCGTCCTGCACGAGGTCCAGTGCCTCGTCCCGATCGCGTACGGATATCTCGGCAATCCGCAACGCTCGTTTCTCCACGTCGGATAAAAACCGGTCGAGGTCCCGTTCCTGCTGCAGGGCAGCCGCTCCCGTATCATGTAACCGTCGGCACGATACCGCAAAATCTGCGCGGCCGGCGATTGCAGCTCCAATCCCGGGGCTTCTCGGCATCACTGACACTTCCTCGTTGCGACCGCTATCATCCGCATTCCATTCGCTGGTCTACACAACGATTAACGCAGCAGGCTTCGGTTGGTTGACAGCACCGCACGGCGCTGGGGCCCCCTTTCACCGGTTTATTTAAGTGATTGATATTATTATAGAAATACTTCTGCTTCGGTCGATGACCAGGATACCTGCGGTGCCGGCATGAATGACGGTTCCATCCTGCGCGTGGCGATCAACGCCCCGCTGTCCCAATTATTCGATTACCGGGCGCCTGCCGATGCAGCGCCCCAGGTGTTGCAGCCGGGCTGCAGAGTAAGCGTGCCGTTCGGGCGTCGCCGCGAATGCGGCATGATCATGGGGCTTGCGAACGACAGCGATTTGCCCGCCAGCAAGCTGAAGCGCGCGCACGCGGCACTCGACCAGGCACCGTTGCTGGACGAATCCGACCTGTGGCTGGTGCGCTTCGTCAGCGACTACTACCAGCATCCACTGGGCGAAACCGTCGCGGCTGCACTGCCCGCGCTGTTGCGACAGGGTAAATCGCTCTATCCGGTCGTACAACACGTGACGCTCACGCCGGAAGGAAAGAAAGCCTTGTCCAAAAAACTGTCAGGGAAAGCGCCTCGACAGGCTGAATTGCTGGAACGCCTGCGGGATGCGAACGGCTTTACTGCGCCGGATCTCGATGTGCAGATGCCAGGATGGAAGCGATTGCAGAACAATCTGCTCAACAAAGGCTGGATCCATATCGAAGACGTTGCTGACGCGTCCGGCGGGCCAGCGCGCAGGCCGGCCACACCGCAAGCCGGGCCATCGCTGAATGCAGACCAGGCGCGAGCGGTGCAGGCAGTGCGCGATGCCAGCGGCTTCACAGTCAACCTGCTCGACGGCGTCACCGGCAGTGGCAAAACCGAAGTTTATCTGCGGCTCATCGACGAGACGCTCCGGCAGAATCGGCAGGTTCTCGTTCTGGTCCCGGAAATCGGGCTCACTCCCCAGTTGGTTGCCCGGTTCGAGTTGCGTCTCGGTATCGCACCGATGCTGATGCACTCGTCACTCAGCGACAACGTCAGGTTAGCGGCCTGGCGAGCCGCACGGGATGGCAGCGCCTCACTTATTCTGGGCACGCGTTCAGCGGTCTTCGTGCCACTCCGGCAGCCCGGCCTGATCATCGTCGATGAGGAACACGACAGCTCTTTCAAGCAGCAGGAAGGCCTGCGCTATTCTGCGCGCGACCTGGCTGTTGCCCGTGGCAAAAAACTCGATGTTCCCGTGCTGCTCGGTTCGGCTACGCCGTCCCTCGAATCGCTGCAGCATTGCCGGGAGGGCAATTATCGACGACTGGTTTTGCCGGTGCGTGCCGGCAAGGCCGTGCCACCCCTCATGCGACTGGTCGATCTCGCATTGCACCCGGTGGCAGATGGCCTGAGCGCGCCGGCAGTGGCCGCGATGACGAGAAATCTCGCCGCGGGCGGCCAGGTGCTGGTGTTTCTCAATCGCCGCGGTTTCGCTCCGACACTCATATGCCAGGGTTGCGGCGCTATTGCTGAATGCCGGCGCTGCGACGCAAGGATGACCGTGCATGCCGGCAGCAATCGGCTGCAGTGCCACCATTGCGGCGCTGTCCGGCCGCTCGATCCGCGCTGCACCGGGTGCGGCGGCACGGTTATCCCACTCGGACATGGCACCGAAAGACTTGAGGAGGCACTCAACGCACAGTTCCGCGAACACACGATCACGCGAATCGACAGTGACAGTACGCGTCTCCGGGGCTCGATGGACAAAGCCTTTGCGATGGCCACGGCGGGCGAGTCGCAGATTCTCGTCGGCACGCAGATGCTGTCCAAAGGGCATCATTTTCCGAACCTGACTCTCGTGGTCGTCGTCAATGCGGATCAGGGCCTCTTCAGCACCGACTTTCGCGGCACCGAACGGCTCGCGCAAAGCCTCATACAGGTCGCCGGCCGCGCCGGACGCGAGCAACGACAGGGCGAGGTAATTATTCAAACCGCCTTCGCCGCGCATCCTTTCTGGGCCGAGTTATTGCGCGGCGGCTACGAACGCGTTGCAATGAGCGTATTGCAGGAACGCGAACTGAGTGCCTGGCCGCCTTTCTCCCGCCTCGCGTTGCTGCGTGCCGCCGCAACCGCCAAACACGACGCGCACCGGTTTCTTGACACTGCAAGGCGTATTGCCGTTGCAGCGAGCGCAGACGACCTGCGGGTCCTAGGCCCCGTGAGCGCACCGATGGAACGAAAGGCCGGCCGGTACCGCGCCCAGCTCCTGTTGCAGAGCCGTGACCGTCAGGCACTGCACCGCATACTGCAGATGGTGCGAGCGAAACTCGAACGCGATCCGCTTGCACGGCGGATTCGCTGGTCCGTCGATGTCGATCCTGTCGAACTGTTCTGAGCGCTGCACGAAGGTCCAGTGGCAAGTCCTGTTACAATCGCCAGCCCATATCGCCTGGCAGCGAAAGGACATCGTTGAAAAGCAGTATCGAAGAACTTGTTGCAGCCGCCGTTGCGAACATGCCGGATATCGCCGACATCCCGGAGATCCGTTCGACGACCGGAAATGTCGAGCGCACTCGCGATCCGCGGTACGGCGATTTCACAACGAACATCGCAATGCGCATCGCCGGGGTGGTCGGCGCCAAGCCGCGTGAACTGGCTCAAGCGCTCGTCAACAGCCTGCCTTCCAGCGAATTCATCGACAAGGTGGAGATCGCAGGTCCTGGCTTCATCAATTTCCATGTCAGCCACGCGGCGTTTCGCCGTGAGTTGCTGGTACTGCTGGATTCAGGCCCGGACTATGGCCGTCAACCGGTACGCGAGAAACCCCGCGTACTGCTCGAATTCGTTTCTGCCAACCCGACCGGGCCGCTGCACGTTGGACACGGGCGACACGCCGCTTTTGGCGCGACACTTGGCAACCTGCTCCACGCAGCCGGGTACGCGGTCGACCGCGAGTACTACGTCAATGATGCCGGACGGCAGATGGACATTCTCGGCGTCAGCGTCTGGCTGCGCTTGCTGGAAGCCATTGGTACGACGGTAGCGTTTCCGCGTGCCGGCTACCGTGGCGATTATATAAAGGACATTGCTGCGAGCATCGATGCCTCCGGCCTGCCGAGCGCATCGGCTGCCGAATTGCAGCAAAACCTGCCACCGGACGAGCCAGACGGTGACAAGGAAGAGTACATCAGCGCGCTGATCGCGGCCGCTCAACGCATCCTCGGAGAGGATGGCTTTTATCGAATTCGCCAGCAGTCGCTGGAATCGATTCGTGACGAGATTCGAGACGATCTTGCAGAGTTCGGCGTCGAATTCGATCGCTGGTATTCAGAGCAAAGTCTCTCCACCGACAAGCGCATCGATGAAGCGCTGGCGCTTCTTAAGAAGCGCAACATGTTGTACGAAAAGGACGGTGCAACCTGGTTTCGGGCGACCGACTATGGCGATGAAAAAGATCGTGTCGTGGTGCGTGAGAACGGGAAGACGACCTATTTTGCCTCCGACATCGCCTACCACTACGACAAGCGGCAGCGCGACTACGACCATCTTATCGATGTACTGGGCGCGGACCATCATGGCTATGTCGCCAGGGTTCGCGCCGGACTCGAGGCGATGGGTTTTGCGGGCGACAGCCTGGAAGTGCAACTGGTCCAGTTTGTTACGCTATACCGGGCCGGTGTGAAGATGTCGATGTCGACCCGCTCCGGCGAATTTGTCACCATGCGCCAGTTACGCGAGGAGGTTGGTAACGATGCTGCGCGGTTTTTCTACGTGATGCGCTCCAATGACCAGCACCTGGACTTCGATCTTGAACTGGCGAAGAGCCGATCGAACGAGAATCCTGTTTATTACATCCAGTATGCGCATGCACGGGTCGCCAGCGTGTTTCGGCAGTTGGCCGAAAAGTCGCTGGAATGGGATGAGGCATCGGCCCGCAGTAATCTCGGCAGGCTTACCGAAACGCATGAGGTATCGCTCATGCGTACGCTCGGCCGTTACCCCGAGATTATCGAATTGGCGGCAGCAAGTCGGGCACCACAGCATCTCGTGCATTACCTGCGGGACCTCGCCAACGACTTCCACGCCTATTACAACGCGCACACGTTCCTGGTCGATGACGCGGGATTGCGCGATGCACGCCTCGCGCTGTGTACCGGAACGCAATCCGTGATTGCGAGCGGCCTGGATATTCTCGGCGTCGATGCGCCGGATGCCATGTAAGCAGGCAACGCAGGAACGATATGGGCAAAAGAAAAAGCAGGTCACAGTCAGAGACCGCAGAGTATCCCGGCTGGCTCTGGATGCTTTTCGGGCTGGCGATCGGCCTGTCGGTAGCGTTCGCCATCTATATGAACGGCCGCAATGCGCGCGTTGCAACCCGGCCGCCCGTGGTCGAGCCTGCCAGCATGGTGGACACAACCATCGAGCCCGCATCGGTGACTCCGCGACAGGACGGTGAACTGCAGCCGCCACCGCAGCGGTTCGATTTTTACGACATGCTGCCGAGTTTCGAGGTCATCATCCCCGAACAGGAGTCGGACGTGAGCTCGGATACGACCCGGCAAGCGGTCGTCAACCCGGGAACTTACGTGTTGCAGGCGGGATCGTTCACCGAGTATGTGGATGCGGACAGGCGGCGCGCCCAGCTCGCGCTCCAGGGCATCGAATCCACAATCCAGCGCGTCGTTATTGCCGACAAGACCTACCATCGCGTGCGCATCGGGCCAATCGACGATCTCGACGAGCTCAACGTCCTGCGCACTCGCTTGCGCCAGGCCGACATTGACGTGCTGCGCATACGGCTCGGCGACTGAGGGATTCCGTGGGGCGACTGCGAAACCTGTTGCCCGTCCTGTTACTCGCGGTAGCGGGCTGTGCATCGCCGCCGGTCACGGTCGTCGATCAAGCGCCAGCTGAGCATGATCCGGTGCAGGTACAGGAACCGGCTCCGGAGCCGGCAGCGGCGCAAGCGAAAAGGATACCGCGGCCGGAGCTGCGCATTTCGCTCGCCGTTGTCGGCGACATGATGCTCGGTACTGACTATCCCGAGAACCGCCTTCCCGACGACGATGCCGCCGGCTTCCTGGCGGCGGTCGCACCGATTCTGCGCTCGGCAGATCTCACGATCGGCAATCTTGAGGGTGTACTTCTGGACGGCGGTGAACCACGCAAGGTCTGCAGCACCGCCAGTGCCTGTTTTCTCTTCCGCTCGCCGGTACGCTATGCGCGGCATTTCGTCGACGCGGGTTTCGATGTACTGAGCCTGGCCAACAACCACGCACGGGATTTCGGCGAAGAGGGTCGATCGGCGACGATGCGGGTACTGGAGGCCGAAGGCATCGCGCATTCGGGGCGGGAGGGTGACTTCGCCAGTCTCGTCGTCAACGACCTGAAAGTCGCCGTTCTTGCGTTTGCGGTTACACAAAAATCTAATTTGTTGCACGACTATGATCTTGCTGCAGAGATCGTGCTCCAGCATGCGGTTACGCATGACATTGTCGTTGTGTCCTTTCACGGCGGCGCCGAAGGCAACGATGTCACCCGGCTGCCGTTCGGCGAAGAGGAGTACTACAACGAACCGCGCGGGGACGTAGTGCGATTCGCACGCACGATGGTCGATGCCGGAGCAGACCTCGTCTTCGGCCACGGTCCCCACGTAGTGCGTGCCATGGAACGCTACCAGGATCGGTTAATTGCTTACAGCCTCGGCAACTTCGCGACCTACTACGGCATCAGCGTCGACGGCTTGAATGGCATAGCGCCGATTCTCGTTGCAACACTGGACGGCGAGGGACGCTTTCTCGAGGGCCGGCTGCACTCGACGGTGCAGATTCGTCCCGCGGGACCGCAGCCGGACAGCAGCGCTGCGGCGCTGCGACTCATCCGCGACCTGAGCGTGCAGGACTTCGGCACACCCGGAATCGCCTTCGAGGACGACGGGCGCATTCTCCCCGTGGAGCGCGCAACGGTGCGCGAGCGAGACTAGCCCGATTGTGCGGCTGTAGGAGCCCGCATCGCGGGCGATCAGGCGGTAATCGCCCGCGATGCGGGCTCCTACAGCACGCACACTACGACTGACTTGTGCCGAGTCTTCCTAGTCGTCCCCGGCGGTAACCGCGCGAAAATCGACTCCCAGCGAACGCAGCTTGCGATAAAGATGCGTGCGCTCCATGCCGACACGCTTTGCCAGTCTGCCTACCTTGCCGTCGCACAATACGAGCTGCTGCTGCAGATACGCGCGTTCGAATTGTTCGCGTGCTTCGCGAAGCGGCAGTGACAGGAGGTCCTGCTTGACGAGCGGTTCTGTACCATGAGTACCCGTCTGCAACTCGCGTTCGACTTCATCGAGTGCAATCTCCTCGGATTTGCCGGTCATGAGCAGGCGCCTTACCAGGTTCTTCACCTCACGCACGTTGTCCGGCCATGGGTAATTGCGTAAACGATTCTGGGCGGCAACACTGAAGCGGCGAAACGACAATCCTTCGGCATCCACCAGACGATCGACGTAATAGCTGAGCAGCTCCGGAACGTCCTCGGCGTATTCGCGCAATGGCGGTATTCGTACACTCAATACATTGAGACTGGAAACGAGCGGCCTGCGCAGTCGACCTTGTTCCATCGCGGATTCGAAATCGTCTTTGACGGTTGCCAGGATGCGCGCCTGCAACGGCTGTGACTCGCGGCCCCCGACCCGCGTAA
>CAZSDL010000113.1:0-7968 GCA_964605635.1 uncultured Woeseiaceae bacterium | reverse complement strand
CCGCACCGGCAGCCTTTGTCGATGCATCGCCGGCATTCCGCGGTCAAGAGCTGCCGAACGCAATGACCGTCGATGTCGAGGATTACTTCCAGGTCTCTGCCTTCGAAAAGCACATAGCGCGCGAGGACTGGCCGCGTATCACGTCGAGGCTGCCGCGCAACGTCGACCGAATCCTGCAGATATTCTCCGACGCCGGCGTTTCCGCTACGTTTTTTACCCTCGGTTCCGTCTGCGAACGTATGCCCGACGTCATCCGTCGCATCGCCGATGCCGGCCACGAGATCGGCAGTCACGGCTACGATCACGAACGTATCTGGAAGCTGACACCGGAGCAGTTCAAAAACGACGTCGCAAAAACTCGCCGCATCCTTGAGGATATTTCGGGCAAGGCAGTACGCGGTTATCGTGCCCCGAGCTTTTCCATCGGCGAGAGAAACCTGTGGGCGCTCGACGTGTTGCAGGAAACCGGCCACGTATACAGCTCCAGCATTTTCCCGATCAGTCACGACCACTACGGGCTGCCGTCGGCGCCGCGTTTTCCGTTTCGGGTACGCGCAGGAGGCATCCTTGAAGTGCCGCCGACCACCGTCAGCCAATTCGGCCGCAACTGGCCGTGCGCCGGCGGCGGCTATTTCCGCCTGTTGCCGCTGGCCTATTCGATTGCTGCACTGCGCCGCGTCTCGCAACGCGAGCAAATGCCGGCAGTGTTCTACTTTCACCCGTGGGAGATCGATCCGCGGCAGCCGCGGGTACCGGGCATACCGCTCAAGACCCGCTTCCGACATTACGTGAACCTGTCGCGGATGGAGGCCCGGTTGATACGCTTGCTCGACACGTTTCAATGGGGCCGCATGGATTCGATTTACTGCGGCACGCCGGGCTGAGACGCCGTGCATACAGCGCTGATCGAACCCGGGGCGATGACGGCGTGGGATGACTACGTGGCCTCTCATGACAAGGCGAGCGCCTATCACCTGTCCGGTTGGCGGCGCGTGATTTCGCGGGTGTTTGGTCGCGAGACTTATTACCTCGTTGCACGCGAGAACAATACTGATGAATGCCTGCGCGGCGTGCTGCCACTGGTGCGTCTCAAAAGCCTGCTGTTTGGCGACTTCCTCGTCTCGATGCCCTACCTGAATTACGGTGGCCTGCTGGCCGATTCGCCGGACGCTGCCAGCAGTCTGCTTGCCCGGTGCCGAGTACTCGCAGAACGCCTCGGCGTGCGCCACGTCGAACTGCGGCACACCGACAATTTGCTTGATTTGCCGGCGCGTACCGACCGCATCTGCATGCATCTCGACCTGCCTGATGCGGTTGACATCCTTTGGCAGCAGCTCGGCACCAAGCTGCGCGCGCAGATCAAGCGTCCGCAACGCGAGAATGCGGCGTCGGTTACCGGCGGCATTGAGCTGCTGGACCGGTTTTATCCCATTTTTGCGCACAAGTACCGTGAGCTCGGAGTGCCGGTGTATCCGAAAGCCTGGTTCGACGCGCTGCTCCGTGAGTTCCCCGACAACGCATCGGTCACGCTGGTGACGATAGCGGGCGAGCCCGCCGCGGCCAGCGTCGTCATCGACTACCGCCACTCGGCGGAGGTTGCGTGGGCCGCGTCGCTGCGCGAGGCAGACCGTCTCGGCGCCAACATGTACCTGTACTGGTCCATGCTGGAGAACGCCATCGGCCGCGGCAAGACTCTGTTCGATTTCGGCCGAACTACAGAAGGCAGCGGCACGCATCGCTTCAAGAAGCAGTGGGGCGCGCGTCCTGTACCGCTCTATTGGCACTACATTCTCGGCACGGCAACGGACATCCCGCGGCTCAATCTCGACAACCCGAAGTACCAGCGTGCGGCCGCGCTTTGGCGCCGCATGCCGCTTTGGGCGGCCAACGCGATAGGCCCGCGGCTGGTCAGGAACCTGCCCTGAAATGTGCGGCATCGTCGGAATCGCCGGCAGCAAATCGCTCAGCGCAGCGGAGCGCGGCGCTGTGCAGGCAATGGCTGATGCCATCGTTCACCGTGGCCCGGACGACGAGGGTTTTAACTACGCAGACGAAGCCGCAATTGGCATGCGGCGGCTGTCGATCATCGATCTCGACGGCGGCAGCCAGCCGATCTACAACGCGGACAAAACGATTACGGCGGTCTGCAATGGCGAAATCTACAACTACCGCGAACTGCGCAGGCAGCTTGAATTGCGTGGTCATGCGTTTCGCAGCCACAGCGATACCGAAGTGATTCCGCACCTCTATGGTGAATACGGCTCGGCCTTTGTTGAACACCTCGACGGCATGTTCGCCATCGCGCTGTGGGACAGCCGCGAACGCAAACTGTTGCTGGTGCGCGACCGGCTCGGCATTAAGCCGGTCTACTACGGCATCCATAACGGCACGCTTGCATTTGCCTCCGAAGTCAAGGCGTTGCTCAAAGTCCCCGGCATTGCGGCTGCAATCGATCTCGCGGGGCTTCGCGACTACCTGACGATCGGTTACTGCGTTGCACCCCGCACAATATTTGCTGGAATAAAAAAACTGCCGCCGGCGACTGTGCTGACGTGGGAACGCGGCCGGCATCGGGTCGACAACTACTGGCAGATTCCTCGCGCAACACGCAACGACCTGAACGCAGACGACTGGGCCGGGCAGGTGGCGCAACAATTGCAGGCATCGGTCGATTCGCATATGGTCAGCGACGTGCCGATCGGTGCATTCTTGAGCGGCGGTATCGATTCGAGCGCGGTCGTCGCATTGATGTCAGGCCTCAGCAATCAGCCGGTCAATACGTATTCGATCGGCTATCGCGGGGACCGAGCCGCTGCTTACTACAACGAGCTGCCATACGCCGCGCAGGTCGCGCAGCGGTTAAACTCCAATCACCACGAAATCGAAGTACAGCCTCGGGTCGCCGAACTGCTGCCGAAACTGATGTGGCATCTCGAGGAGCCGATTTCCGACAGCGCCATTGCGACCACTTTTCTCGTCTCCGAACTCGCCGCCGAGAGCGTCAAGGTAATCCTTTCGGGCGTCGGCGGCGATGAGCTGTTCGCCGGCTACAACCGTTACGCCGGCGATCACTACAGCGGAATGTATCGCCGCATTCCCGCCTGGTTGCGCAGCTCTGTTATCGAACCGGCTGCCTCGCGGCTGCCCAGCAGCCGCCAGAGCCGCTGGCTGGATATGGCGCGCTACGCGCGCCGTTTCGTCGAGGCTGGCTCGTTACCGTGGGACCGCCAGTACAAATACTTCATCGCGATCCAGAGCGAGACAATGTTGCGTTCGTTACTGAACGACGACCTGCCGGCCGAGGCGGACGGCTTCGATCGCATACTCGCGACGGAAACGGCCGATGATCCGCTGTTGCGACTGATGCGCGTCGACTGGCAGACACAGCTTTCGGAGGACCTGCTGCTTCTTACCGACAAGATGTCGATGGCGGTTTCAATTGAATGCCGCGTACCGTTTCTCGATCATCGGCTGGTAGAGCTGGCGGCAACGATCCCCGCCGCGATCAAGCGACCCGGCACCGAGTTTAAAGCGGTACTGAAGCAAGCGCTGAAACCGCTGCTGCCGGACAGCATCCTGCATCGCCGCAAGCGTGGCTTCGGCGCACCGGTGGGTAGCTGGTTCAAAGGTGAATTGCGGCCTTTGCGTGCGAGCCTGCTGAGCCGGGTGACTGTAGAAGGTCGCGGCCTGCTGTCCTGGGATGCGGTGGACACCATTTGCACCGAGCACGACCAGAGCCGGCACGACTATACCGACTTGATCCTGGTGCTGATAAACCTGGAGATCTGGTCGCGGCTGTTCCTCGATGGCCGCAGTGCGACAGACGTTGGCGACGAACTCGGGGAACTGGCGGCAGCGGCGTGAGTACCGTAGCGGCAGAAACGGCAGCGATGCATATTGCACTGCGTGCCTGGCGGCCATTCGCGCTGATTATTGCAACGATGGTTGCGATTATTGCCCTGTACTGGCAGAGCTACCTGCCGATGGTACGGATGTGGTCGCTGGCTACCTACCAGTACGGCTGGCTGGTGTTTCCGATCTCGATTGTCATGTTGTGGCACGTACGCGAGCGAATCAACAGAACGCATCTCGCGCCGAGCTGGCCGGGTTTTGCCGCTGTCGCTGCCGTGGTCATGCTTTGGACCATGGCTGAAGCGGTGAGCGTGCAGGTGATCGAATTCATCGCCGCTACGCTGCTGGTGCCGGCAGTGGTGTGGGCAGTCGGCGGCACGGCGCTACTGCGCGCCGCTCTGTTCCCCTTGGTGTTCCTGGTCGCCGCAGTGCCTGTCGGTGAGGCAATGATCCCGGCGCTCATGCGCAGTACTGCGGACATAGCAACCTGGATGCTCGATCTCGTCGGCGTGCCTGCGTTCCGCGAGGGTATGTTCCTGACACTGCCCGGCGGTCACTTTGAAGTCGCCGATGTCTGCAGCGGCCTGCGATACCTGCTGGTCGGAACCGTCATTGCGATCCTGTTCGCTTACTGGAACTATAACTCGCTCAGAAAGCGCGTCATCTTCGTGACTGCCGTCGCGCTGAGTTTCATTGTGGCCAACGGTATTCGCGCGTTCATCGTCATGTACATCGCCTCGGCCACGGACATGAGTATCTTCGCGGGTCGTGACCACATTATCTTCGGCCAGATTCTGTTTATTGTGCTGGCATTCGTGCTGATGTACGTCGGCCGCCGCTATTCAGACGATCCGGACCGTAGCGATGCGAGCCAGCGTGAAGTCACCCCGCATCCCCATACATTGCATTGGCGGCCGCTGATCATCGGGCTGGCTGTAACGGTACTGGTGTTCGGCCCATTTGGCCGGCAGCTCCGGGCCGGCAGCGACAGTGAGGCCACACTGCCGCTGCCGAACATTGTGCTCAATGATTGCCAACAGGAACCGGCCTGGCTTCCTGTTTGGCAGCCAGTACTGCAATCCCCCGCCGCCGAATCGGCTACCACCTGGCGCTGCGGGGATACGCAAATCAGTGTCTACCAGGCCGGCTACCGCGAGCAGACGCAGGGCAAGGAGCTGGTCAGTTCCGCCAATGAACTGTGGCCTTACGATTGGCGCCGTAACACGAGTACGACGACGCGTACGCTGACGGTCGCTGGCAAAGAGCTATCGGCCATAGAGGTGTTTCGCAATACGCAACCGAGTGCGACGCTGATCTGGTACTGGTACGACATCGAAGGCATGCGCACGCGCAACCCGTATGTCGTCAAGATCCTCGAAGCACTGCATGCGCTGCGCCTGCGCACACCGGATGCGGCACTGGTAATGATCGTGGCCGAAGGGACGTCCGATCGCGATGCACTGACCACGGCTGCGGAACGCGCCGTGCGCGACCTTTGAGCGGACGTGGCAGCATCCCGACGTGACCAGAACCGCTGCTCACCCGGATATAGATTCTCCGCTACCGCTGGTCGCGCATCTCGTGCACCGCTTCGATTACGGCGGGCTGGAAAACGGCCTCGTTAACATCATCAACACGATGGACAGGAGTGCCTGCCGACATGCGGTGATCGCGTTGACGGAGGCGACGGCATTCGCAGAGCGCATCACGAACCCGACAACGACGGTGCACAGCCTGCACAAGCAACCGGGCAAGGATCCGCGTGCGTACCTGCGCCTGTGGTCGCTGCTGCGTCAGTTGCGCCCGGCGGTACTGCACACGCGCAATATCGGCACACTCGATTGCGTGGCGATCGGCCGCCTGGCCGGCATCCGTGCGTGCGTGCACGGGGAGCATGGCTGGGACATCCACGACCCGGACGGCACCAACCGCCGTTACCGTCGCCTGCGGAAACTGCTGAATCCATTGGTGACGCGCTTCATCACCGTCTCACACGATCTCGCAGAGTGGCTCACCGGCACGGTCGGCATACACGGCTACAAGGTAACGACGATCCGCAACGGCGTCGACACGGAACGCTTCCGGCCGGGCAATCCTGAGGAGAAACGGCGCGGCCTGCCCGAGGGCTTCGCCGGTCCGCAGTGCGTCATCGTCGGCACTGTCACGCGCTTCCAGGACATCAAGGATCCGCTAAACCTGGTGCGGGCGTTCATCATCGCAAACAAGCAGTTCATTGAAAAAGACAACCAAAATGACAGCCCCCTGCGCCTCGTCATGCTGGGCGACGGCGCGCTGAAATCGGCCGCCGACGCGTTGCTGAACGAGGCCGGCCAGGCTGACCAGGCCTGGCTGCCCGGCATGCGCGACGACGTTGCCGACCTGATGCGAACATTTGACATATTCGCGCTGTCGTCTCGCCGCGAGGGCATCTCCAACACTCTCCTGGAGGCGCTGGCGAGCGGGCTGCCGGTAGTGGCTACCCTGACTGGCGGAAACCCGGAACTCGTCGATGACGGCGTTACAGGCGCCCTGGTTGCACCCGAAACGCCCTGTGAGCTGGCGGCGGCATTGCTGCGCTATGCCAGGGACCCGCAACTGCGTTCTGCACACGGCAAAGCCGCGCGCGCGCGCGCCGAACGCGACTTTTCGCTGGCGGCTATGGTCGCGTCTTACCGCGACGTCTACGCAGCAGCCACGTCCCCGGCAGGAAGCTGACCAAATGTGTGGCATTACCGGCATCGTCGACCTGAAAGAATCGCGACCGATCAACGAGAAAGTACTGCGTGCCATGAACGCCTCGCTCAGTCATCGTGGGCCCGACGGGGACGGCTTTCATATCGAGTCAGGCGCAGGGCTCGGCCACCGCCGCCTGTCCATCATCGACCTCGCCGGCGGCAAGCAGCCGCTGTACAACGAAGACGGCTCGGTCATGGTCACGTTCAACGGCGAGATCTATAACTTCCAGGAACTGGTCAGCGAGCTGAGCGCCCTCGGCCACACGTTCGTCACGCATTGCGACACCGAAGTGATCGTGCACGCGTGGGAGGAGTGGGGCGAGGACTGCCTGCACCGCTTCAACGGCATGTTCGCGTTCGCCGTCTGGGACCAGCGGCAGAAGGTGCTGTTCCTCGCGCGCGACCCGCTCGGAATAAAGCCGCTTTACTTTTCAATCCTGAACGACGGCCACATCGTCTTCGGCTCCGAGATGAAAGCGGTGACGACGCACCCGGACGTGCCGCGCGAGATCGACCCGCAGGCCGTCGAGGAATATTTCACGTTCGGCTACACGGCCGACCCGCGCAGCATCTACCGCGACGTCAGGAAACTCGAGGCCGGCACCTGCCTGTTACTGCAACGCGGACGCGCGCCGGCTGAACCGCGCCGCTACTGGGACGTGCCGCTTGATGAGGCGCCGCAACACAGCACCGTGAACGACGCACTGCTGCGCGAACTGCGCGAGCGCCTGAAAAGCTCGGTCGGCGCGCAGCTGATTTCTGACGTACCGCTCGGTGCGTTTTTATCCGGCGGCATCGATTCGAGCGCCGTCGTCGCGATGATGCGCGAGCTCGAAACGAACTCGATCCTGACCTGCTCGATCGGTTTCAACGAAGCCCGCTACGACGAGACGCGCTACGCGGACATGGTGGCGAAAGCAAAGCACACGGACCACAAGTCCGAAATCGTCGAGGCGGCGGACTACGGCCTGCTCGACAAGCTCGTCGGCATTTACGACGAGCCTTATGCAGACAGCTCGGCGATTCCCACCTACCGTATCTGCGCGCTCGCGCGCCGCCATGTCACGGTGGCGCTGTCCGGCGATGGGGGTGACGAGAACTTCATCGGCTACCGCCGCTACAAGCTGTTCTCAAACGAGCAGAAACTGCGCTCACTGCTGCCGGCCGGCCTGCGCCGCGCCATCTTCGGCCCGCTCGGCCGCTACTACCCGAAACTCGACTTCCTGCCGCGCGTGTTCCGCGGCAAGACGACGTTCCAGGCACTCGCGCGCGATGCGATGGAAGCCTACCTGCACGGCGTCTCGATCTTCCCGGAGGAAGGCCGCATGCGGCTTTTCTCCGACAGCTTCCAGAGCGAGCTGCAGGGCTACCGCTCAACCGA
>CAZSDL010000112.1:0-8219 GCA_964605635.1 uncultured Woeseiaceae bacterium | reverse complement strand
AGGTGTCAATCAATGCTCCCCCAATCGGCGATGACGCGAATAAACCCTGTAGGAGCGCGCCCTGCGCGCGAATGGTATAACCCCCGAAGCGGAGCTATTCGCGCGCAGGGCGCGCTCCTACAATACCAGCGGTTCGTAAAGGTCCGGGCGACGGTCGCGAAAGAACTGCCAGGTGTTGCGAACCTCGCGAATCATGTCGAGGTCGATTTCGTGGACGAGCAGTTCGTCCTCGCCGTAACTGGCCTGGGCCTCGATCGCGCCGCGCGGGTTGACGATGTAACTCGAGCCGTAGAACTCGCCCATTTTTTCGGCCCATGGTTCTTCCGTGCCGATGCGGTTGATGGCGCCGATGAAGACGCCGTTGGCCGCGGCCGATGCCGGTTGCTCGAGCTCCCACAGGTACTTGCTCAGTCCGGCGACCGTTGCCGAGGGATTGACGATGTACTCGGCACCGTTCAGTGCGAGCGCGCGCCACCCTTCCGGGAAGTGGCGGTCGTAACAGATATAGACGCCAAGTTTTACATAGGCGGTGTCGAAGACCGGGTAGCCGAGATCGCCCGGTTTGAAGAAAAACTTTTCGTAAAAGCCGGGATCGACCTGCGGGATATGAGTCTTGCGATATTTGCCTAAGTAGCTGCCGTCCGCATCAATGACTGCGGCCGTGTTGTAGTAAACGCCGGGCATTGCCTCTTCGTAAATCGGCACGACGATGACCATCTTGTATTTCTTCGCATACTCCTGCATCAGCTTTGTCGTATGGCCGTCCGGAATTCTCTCGGCCGCGGCATACCATTTACGATCCTGGCTGGGGCAGAAATAGGGCTGTGTGAAGACTTCCTGGAAGCACAGCACCTGCACGCCGGCCTTGCCGGCCTCGTCGATAAAAGGTCGGTGTGCGTCGATCATTACATCGCGTATTTCATCGGGTGATTTCGACGTATCGCCCTTGAACGCCATCTGTATCAGCCCGCATTTCAGTTTGGCCATGTCCACCTCATTCAGCTATCTATCCCCTCGCGATCGCCCGCGGGGCGGGCTCCTACAGCGATTCTACTGGCACCTGTAGGAGCCCGCCCCGCGGGCGATCAGCCGAGCTTTGAATCTTCCCCTCACTCCACTGTCGTCCAGGAGCCGTGCATCGGGTTCGGCAGCACATACCAGCCGTTGCCCCAGAAGGCCGCGTGCTCGCGCGTCAGCGCGCGACGGCTTTCGGTAGTAGCACCTTCTTTGCACGGTGCAACGGCACGCCTGCGCACACAGGGAATAAAATCGCCGAGGTCGTCGCCGATCAGCATGATGACGCGATAACTTTCGGCGATGAGATCGCGGCGCACTTTCTTCTCGCGCTTCCAGTCCGGCCGTTCATTGGCCAACATCACGGTCTGCGCGTCTGCCGGCATACCGGATTCATTCAGGTCGTCGATGGTGGTCTGTTTCTGCGGGCAGGGGTCGGCAATGCCTTCCTTGCGCTCGCACGGCCGGTTGGTCACATAGAACACCGTGACGCCGGAATCGAGTGCCAGATTGATGAACTCCGGCGCACCCGGCACCGGCAGCGACGGATTGGCGGCATTCCAGTCATCCAGCTTGTAGTTGGCGAACGGCGGTTCGAACGTCAGCTGGAAGTGCACGTTGCTGACCATCGTTTCGTCGACGTCGACGATGATGGCAGGCGGCAGGTAATCGGCGTCGGCCTGGTCGGGCAGTGCGCTCCACGATCGGTCGTCGAGGAGCAGCGGCAAGTCCCGCGTCGCAGCGTTGTAGGCCTGCAAGGCCAGCGCTTCCCATTCGGCGGCATCGCGCACCCAGAGGATGGCGTAATCGTCGCTGGCACCCGGAAGCGGGGGTGGGGGGGTTGCGCAGGCGGCCAGGAGCAGGGCGCAAAAAAATGGGAAATTTCTTTTTTTCATTGGCGTTAACGTGGTTTTGTTATGCGGTGTCCTGTTCGCCCGCGGGGCGGGCTCCTACGAGTGCTTTTGCAGGTTACCACGGCTCGCGTGTAGGAGCGCGCGTTGCGCGCGAACGCGGTAGCGACCAATGCTCCAACAAAAAGGCGGCCCGGAGGCCGCCTTTGATTTCTTTATGCTGCGATCGGATCAGAACTCGTATTTGACACCGAAGCGCAATTCCCACAACGACGCATCTGCCACGCGGCCTTGCGGCGCCGGCGGCAGGAAGGTGTTGTAGATGTACTGGTTATTGACCGTATCCAGCGCGAAGGCCACGACCTGCTGGTTGCGCGGGAAGCCCACCTCTTTCAGCACGCCCCAGTCGTCGTTGATCAGATTGCCGACGTTTTCGATCAGGAAGAACGCCGAAAAGCGATGTTCGGGCTGGAACCCAGGCAGTTCCTGTTCGATACGCACGTCGAACTTTTGCCACCAACCACTATTAAGCGAGTTGCGTGGTGCAATCCCTCCGGCGTACTTGTTCAGGCCTGTATCGTTCAGGAAGGCGAAAAATGCCGCCTGGTCGAAGCCTGCTCCGTACTGGACATTCGGATCGGTGGCTCCGGTCGGGACGTACAGCAGGTGGCGTCCGTTCAGGGTGTCACCAAAAATACTGCCACCGCCGTTGAAGGTAACACTGTACGGACGACCTTCATTGACGCGCCCGAACAAGGTGAACTTGGTCAGGTAGTCGCCAAAGAAGGCGCGACGGAAGTTCGCGCGGAACGTGAAGCGGTTCGGGATATTGTAGTTCGAACTTGCGACCGTCGGGTCGTTTGGATCGTCGACCGAGATGTTGACGTAGTTCGAGAATGCCACCGAGCTGGTCATCGGGCTGACGTCCGTCGACTCTGTGTAGGCATAGCCGAAGGTCCAGTCCATGCCCCACTCGTAGGCCTTGCTAAGGCTCACCGACCAGACGTCGGAACTGCCATCACTGCCGCTGGCATTGGTCAGGATGAAGTCCTGATTGAACAGCCGCTGAGAGCAGGTGGTCGGGTTGATGGCGCAATCGGGATCGGCGCGATTGATATTGCGGTAGATCGGACGGCCGTCAGGCGCGGTACCGATCTGCTCAAGAGTCGCGTCAAAGATAATGGCCGAGTCTTCTTTCTCTGTATGCAGGTAATCGAGCATCACGCGATAGTCGCTGCCGAAGAAGCCGGCATCGAAGTCCCAGGTGGCGCCGATGGCGAATTTCCACTCTTTCGGAATGCTGAAGTTCGGATCCAGCGCATTGACGCCGCTGTTGGCGGATCCCGTAGTAACGTTATCAACCAGCACCTGCGGTATGTCGAAGAGCGGCCGGCCGCTGCCGTCGTGCGGCAGGGTGAGCAGCGAATCGGGTGACTGCTGCAGGTCCGAAAGGCCTGTCTGGACAACGGTTATGCCGTCGTTCGAATAGTTGTTCGACAGCCAGACGTTCGGGTTGCCGCCCGAGTAAAGGCCGACACCGCCGCGGATGCTCAAATTGTCGGACCAGTCCCAGTTGAAGCCGAGACGCGGCTGGATGAGGCCTTCGCCGTCGAAGGTGCTCTGGTTCGAAAAGCCGTTTCTCGCCAGGAAGTTCGGGTTGTTATTCGGCACGTCGCTGCTGGTGTACCAATCGTAGCGCACACCGGCGACGATGGTGACCGCGCCGTCCGCAATCGGGAACTCGTCCTGCAGGTACAGGGTATTGATCGCATAGCCGAACGCGGCGGCGCCGTCGACCGGGTCGTTACTCGGTGCGGCGTTGCCGTAGAAAACATCGTCCGGATTGCCGGTTTCAAAGGCATCTATGCAACCGTCGAAGTTGGTCGGTCCGCACTGGTCGCTGCCGTCGAACCGTATTTCAGTCTGTGAGTGCTGGATGAACAGGTTGAAGATGTCGAACTCTTCACGTTCCCAGCCGCCCTTGATCACGTGATCGCCCATCTGGTAGGTACCGGCCAGGCGGAAGCTCGTGTTCTCGTAGTACAGCTTGTTGGATTGGCGTGAGTCGTCGGTACCCAGGTAGACGGTCGCTTGCTGCGGGCCGATCCCCGGGTCGTTCCAGGTCTGGATCTGGATCTCGCCTACGTCCGAGTTGCCCAGCGGAATCTGGCGGTTGTCGAGTTCGGAGTAGGACACGCGCATTTCGGTGGTGAAGTTGTCGTTCCAGCTCGAAAAAAGCTGTCCGACGTGCGAATTCAGCTCCGCGCCGCGCACGTAGTAGTGCGAGTCGAATTCGAGCTCGTCGTCGCCGTCATCCGATTCATTGTTGTTGAAGCCGTCGTTGAAGGTGTAGGTGTACGCGGCACGATGGTCGTCATTGATGTTCCAGTCCAGCTTGATGATGTACTTCTCATCCTCTATGGGTAGGCTGGGAACGAAGCCACCCGGGTCGAAGCCGTAAACGTTCTGGGAGATCTGCCGGATTCGATCGACCTGCGCCTGGCTCACGCCGAGCACCGGCGTAGCGACGCTGGCATCCGCCGCACCGCGACCGAAGAGGTTGATACCCTCGAGCTTCTCGTAGGCCGCGAAAAAGAACAGGCGATCCCTGATGATCGGGCCACCGAAGGTCAACCCATAACGTTTCTCGTCGAAACTGCCGAGGTCGATGGGGTCGCCTTCGAGCGAATCGCCCGTCATCGAGTCATCCGTGTAGTCGTAGAACACCGACCCGCTGAATTCATTGCTGCCGGACTTGGTGACGGCGTTGATATTGCAAGCCGTGAATCCGCCGTAGTTGACATCGAACGGCGCCAGCTCGACAGCCACCTGCTCGATCGCGTCGTACGGGAACGGCATGCGCTCGGTCGGGTAGCCGTTGCTGTTCAGGCCGAAGTTGTCGTTGAGTCGGACGCCGTCGACGGTGAGCGAATTGAAGCGCGCACTGGCGCCACCGCACTGCACAGCATCGTTAAATCCTTCATCGATATAAATGCGCGGATCGATAGCGATGACGTCGTTGATGTTGCGGTTGATGGCCGGCGCGTCCTGCAGGTCGGCCAGCGAAAAAGTTGCCGATGGCCCAAGCGCTACCTGCACCGACTGCAGCGCCGAGGCGGTAACCGTGATCTCTTCGATCTGCTCCTGCGACAGCGCCACGCTGAAGGTGTAGGTATCACCGAGGTCGACGTAGACATCGGTAATGGCCTGCGCGGCTAAGCCGCTGGCTTCGATCTGCACCGTGTACGGGCCACCGACGCGCAGGCCACTCATCGAAAACTGGCCTGAGTCGGAAGTGGTCGCGGTACGGCTGTTACCGGTGCGGGTGTCGGTAACGCGCACGCTGGCGCCCGCTGCCGGTGAGCCGTTCGGTTGGTTGACCTGACCACGCATTGACGAGGTCGTGTCCTGTGTCAGGCCCGCAACAGGCGCTAAAAGCAGCATCAAGGCAATAAGTGCCAGGCTTGCCAGTCCGTACACCAGGTTGCTGGCCGGGCGTGGCAGGTTGATCTGGTAGGTCATCGTTGTTCCCCGCAGTTGAAAAGGAGCGAAATGGTAGTCGACGAATATGACAGTATGGTTTCGCTCAAGACATGAATTCGGAAGTTTCGGCCCGCGCACGCGCAGCGGAGCGGCCGATCTGGTGCTGTTGCGGCGAATCTAGCGCAGCCACAATGCCCGTGCAATAAGGGGTTCGGGGCATAACGGGTCTCGATTGGCCTGGATCAACTCAACAGGCAGCAGCACGAAAATTCCCCGTGCTGCCCGGATTATGTTGCAAGACCTTGTTTCTATTTTATTTCGAGGTCGAATACGAGCGGCCAATGATCTGACACACCCGTGCCACCCGGCATTTCAAAGCGCGCCGGGCTGCCGTCAGCACGCCTCTGCGCCGGCAATTTATTCGCAAGATGCACAGAATTATCGCGAATTGCCCATGTGGCTTGCGCGCCACGGATTTTCGCGGGCGACCACAGGATCATGTCGAGAAACGACCAGCTGTCATCACGCGCGTAGTAGCTGGTGCCGGGGCAGGCGTCGCAATAATCGTGCACGACCGTCCAGTGCGGACGTACAAGGCGCTGCAGCATCGCGCGCTCGCGATCTTCGGCCGAAGTGGTATTGAAATCGCCGGCGGCAAACGCGGCACGGTCATCGGGTAGTGTGCTCTTTAGCTCGTTCAGGAATTGGTACGCGGCGACACGCATGCCGGTCGGGTGAAACGGCGCCGGGAAATGCACGGCATAGCCGGTGAGAAGCTGGCCGTCCGGCAGTCGGAAAGTGGCCTCGAGGATGCCGCGCGTATCGGCGGCGCGTTCGGCGGGAATACCCTCGAACGGAATGGGGTGCAGCGTTGGCTCGCCGTCCGGCGGCAGGCGTGTGAGGAACGCGACGTCGATGCCGCGGTTGTCGTTGCCTTCGATGAGGATCCCCGGCAGATATTCAGCCGTGCCGAGGAATTCCGTGCGCAGGCGCTCGAGGATGCCGATATTCTCGATTTCCTGCAGCGCGACGATATCCGGACCGCGTCCACCGTTGACCTGCAGGATTGACTCGGCAACCGCCCTCAGCTTGCGCTCGAGGATCTCGTCGTTCCAGTCCCAGTTGAGGCACTGATCGCGCCAGTGCGGGACTTCGATGGTATTGCAGGCCGTACGATGCTCGTCGGTCTGCTTGGCGGCAAGCGGCAGGAACGTGCGGTCATCCTTGCCGGGATCGTCGTCGTTGTCAAACAGGTTCTCGACGTTGAAGGTCATGATCGTGACCGGCGCCACGTCGACCGGGCGCGATGCCGGTGCGCAGGCGGCGAGCATGGCGCAAGTCGCAGCGAGGACAGCAACCAGGCAGGGAAATCTGATCATGTCCGGATTATGGGGACAGTGACCTTTAATTGCCAAATCAAGTGTCGCCCGTGGTACGGGCTCCTACAGCATCGGCCGACCGCCGTTGGAGCGCGCCCTGCGCGCGAATGCGATACCGTAAAACTTTTCCCATTCGCGCGCAGGCGCGCTCCAACGGTTTTTCTTGCCGCTGCTGGAGCCCGTTTTACTCCCCGAAGTTCAGGCGGAAATTGACGCCGAAGATGCGTGGCTCGTTGACGAAGCCGGTGTTGTTATTGAAGTCGATACCGCCCTTCAGGTTTTCCTCGTCGGTCAGGTTGCGCGCAAACGCGGCGAGTTCCCATTGACCGTCGTTGCCGATGTAGCCGGCCCGCAGACCCAGTTCGAAGATGTCACCGCTGTGAAATTCTGCAGACTCATACAGGAAGAAGTTGGTGTCGCCTTGCAGGGCGTAGTCCAGCAACCAGTAGGCTTCACTGTTTGTGCCAACCGCTGTGCTGTAACGCGCCGTGGCGTTCAGCATGTACTCGGGCGCCTGCGGGAACGGATTGCCGTCGAGAATGGCGAAGCCGTTGCCATCGAGCGGATCCAGCACGGTGCATTGGCCGGAGCCACACGTGGCTGTCACGAGGTTGCGATCGTCGATCTCCGTGTCGTTCCAACTGCCACCGAAGGTCATGACAAAGTTATCGGTGATGAGAATCTCAGCGTCCAGGTCGATTCCCCTGCCGACACCCTTGTCGGCATTCAGCAGAACGTTGGAGTTGGTGTTGCCGCCAATCGCTGAAAGCTGCTGATCGTCGATTGTGTAATGGAACAGCGAACCATTGAGCCGCACGCGATTGCCGAGCGTGGACTTGAAGCCGATTTCCGTCGACAGGATCGTCTCCGAATCGGCGATCGAGAACGGGTTCGGATCGAAGAAGGCGATGTTGCGACCCTGGATGGTCGGCGCGCGGAAGCCGCTGGCGACGCGACCGAATACGTTGAAGTCATCGCTGACCGCGTACATGAGGCTCAGGTCCCAGCTCACCTGCTCGTCGGACGCATTGACTGCCGGCTGTGGGTTCGGGGTGTCCGGGGTCGTCATGTCTTTATCGTCGTCGGTGTAGCGGACGCCCGCCGTGAGCGTTGTGCGATCGGTCAGGTCAAAGCTGACCTGGCCAAACACTGCCCAGGACGTGTTTTCATGCCGCACCGTGGTCGGCGGCACGAAAAACGGGAAGGTCTGCACCGAGAAATCGGAATCGAACCAGAACAGGCCAGCCTGCCAGAACAGGCGATCGCTGGCATTCGACGCCAGGCGGAATTCCTGGGTGATCTGGTCGAGGTCCGTCAGGCCGTCCTGGGTATCCGCCGGGAAGGGAATGAACCCCGGTCCCATAACCGGCAGGAAAGCCGCGCCAAAGCCGCCATCGATATCGCCAAGGCTCAGGTTCTCGACCGTTTCGTAAGCCGTAATCGAGGTCAGCGTGATGTCATTGCCGAAATCAAAGTCGAGCCGCACCGAACC
>CAZSDL010000111.1:0-8265 GCA_964605635.1 uncultured Woeseiaceae bacterium | reverse complement strand
CACGTGGGTCATTTTTGGGTGCAAATACCCGGGTCTAGTGGCTCAATTTTGGATGCAAATCAACACTTTTCTTGCTTACCCGGCAGAAGCGGCTTTTTTTCGTGCTGCAATTCCCTCACCGCAACCTCGACGAGTATTTCGGCAAGTTGTCTCAGGCGAGGGTCCATTCCTACAACGCGGCAGCAAGCCGCTCGGCTTCTTCAAATGAAAGGAGGGTCCGGCCCGTCGGAGTTCGCAACGGCTGAACCAGTCCTTGCTCTTGTAGCTCTTTAAGTCGCTTCCGGCCGTGGTCCCTACTCACGTTCTTGACCGAAAAGACTCGCAGGTCGCAAATCATTTTTTCCTGCCTGATGCTCAAGTAGTTCCTCCAAAACGGTTGAAAGGTACGTAACGGGTACCATATAATCTATCCCGTTACGTCAGCAACAGGACGATTTGTCGTCAAAGGTGTTACATGACAATTGAATGGGACCTCCATTCGATCTCGGAAAATGCACTCGCCGAAGATGTGGCCGATTACATGGTTGCAAGAGCGAATTTGGGGGACCAAGAGGCTCTCAAGTGGATCTCCAAGTTCCAAAAACCACGGTTAACGAAGAAGGAGTTCTCCCAGTTGCTGGAGGATCTGATTGACGTGGCACCCGACGTGACGCTCATCAAGCATCCAGTTAGGAACGGCATGCTGATCGAATATCGCTATAGATTTCCTGCCCAGAAAGCATACGGAGACCTATACGCGCTCGCGATGCTGCGAATCATTGAATCCGATCTGTTACCGAGGATTCGGCACTGCAACTCACCAGACTGTGGCAAGTTGTTCTTTGGGGATAGGCGCGCGAAATGGTGCTCCGCCAAGTGCGGATCGAGAAATCGCGTTCGTGATAAGCGAAGGAGGGACAGACAATGAGGGTCGCGTTTTACGCCCGCTACTCGACCGATTTGCAAGACCGAACGAGTATTGACGGGCAATATCGAAACTGCGAAGCGGTTGCCGCACATAACGAGTATTCGGTGGTTGCGAGGTTCAAAGATGAAGGTATTAGCGGAAGCGACGCCAGCCGTCCCGGATATCGCGCCTTGCTGGCCGCCGCCGAGGCCAACGACTTCAACGGTATCGTCGTCGACGAAACAAGCCGACTTACTCGCAGCCCTGGGGAGCTGCAGCGAGTCTTAGAAGAACTCGCATTTCGCGGTCAGTTCCTGCTGGCAAAGGGTTTCGACAGCAGGCATGAAACTGCGCAGCTCATGGCAGGGATCTATAGCGGCATAGATGGGATGGAGCTACAGAAGATCAAAGCCCGAACGCACCGCGGGCTGCGTGAGCGTCATCTGGCGGGTTTCTCCGCTGGAGGGCGGACGTATGGCTATACATCGGAGCCTGTCGATCCTGCGAACCCTGAGACCCGCTGGAAGAAAGTCATTGTCCCGGAAACCGCAAAGTGGGTCGTCTGGATTTTCGAGCAATACGCGAACGGACTCGGCGGTAAGAGTATCGCCAGTGAATTGAATCGGCTCGGCGTTCCGTCACCCGGTGCCACATGGAATCGGACGCAGCGGCGCACAGACGGCAAATGGCAGCACTCGGCAATCCTCGGCATGGCCAGTCGTGGCAGCGGCATCCTCAGAAATGATCTGTATGCCGGTCGGTGCGTATGGAATCGATCGGAATCGGTCAAACGGCCGGGAACTGGCACTCGTACCTACCGCCTCCGACCGAAGGAACAATGGATCGTTGAGGAACACCCAGAATTGCGCATCGTGCCTGCCGAGCTTTGGGAGCGAGTACAGGCACGGCTATCCACCAAATCGCGGAGTGGTCGCGCGAAGTTCTCCCGCCGCGGCACTTACCTTTTGACTGGCATTCTCAAGTGCCTGCATTGCGATGGACCGCTCACAATGATCGACCAGCGGTGCTATGGGTGCGGGACAAGGAATCGCGGTGGGGACTCCGCTTGCGATAACCCTGTTCGCATTCCACGGGTACATATCGAGGAACGGTTTCTATCCGAAGTCCGCCGGCAGTTGCTCGATCATAAGAACGTCCAATGGGCGGAGAAAGAAGTCAGCCGACGACTTTCTGCCCCTGCAGTGGACACAAAGCCGGCACGACGGGAACTGGCGCGGGTGGAAGCTGATCTGGAACGGGTCGTGGATGCCATCGCAAAAATTGGATTCAGCCGCGCCCTGGAGTCGAAACTCGCGGAGCTGGAGTCGCGAAAGCATACTCTCCGGGCTGAACTACAGGCCGCTGAGAGAACGATTCAGATACCGGACGTATCTACTGTCACGGCCAAATGGCGCGCCGTGGTCGAGAATTTAGAGAACCTGCCGAAGATGGCCACGCCCTCCGAGGTCGAAACGGCCCGACGGTCATTGCGTTCGCTGCTTGGAACTGTGAGGGTAGACCGCACAGGGAAAGGCTTTGCTGATTTATCCCTGCCCGTGCCTGCAGGTATGGTAGCGGGGGCAGGATTTGAACCTGCGACCTTCGGGTTATGAGCCCGACGAGCTGCCAGACTGCTCCACCCCGCACCTGCAGGGGCGGCATACTACAGATACGCCCCTGTCATTACAAGCGCCGTCATTTGCAGGGTGCGTGTGGGCTGAAGGCCGTCAGCCGATGGCCTCGAGGCACAGTTTCAGGAGCCATCCGGGCAGTATGCCCAGCATCAGCACCGCAATGCCGTTGAGGCTCAGCACCAGCCGGGTGTCGGCGTCGGCCTGAAAAACCGAGCGATCTTCCGGCTTGTCGAAATACATGTACCAGATTACTCGCAAATAATAGTAGGCACCGACCACGGCGGCGACCACCATCAAGACTGCAAGTCCGGTGTTGCCGGCACCCAAAACGGCGTTGATTACATTGAGCTTCGCAAAAAATCCTACCCACGGCGGCACGCCCGCCATGCCGAACATGAAAAACAGCATCATCAGGGCAAACCAGGGGCTGCGTGCATTCAGGCCCCTGAAATCGCCGAGATTCTCGGCCTCGAAGCCCTGGCGACTCAGCAGGATGACCATGCCGAAGGCACCCGCAGCCATGACCGTATAGGTTAACGTGTAGAACAACGCTGCCGCGTAACCCTGGTCCGTACCGCTATAGACAGCGGCAAGGATGAAACCCACATGAGCGATAGCGGAATAACCAAGCATGCGTTTTATGTTGGTCTGTGCGATCGCCACGACGTTGCCAATAACTAGTGACAGGACGGCCACCACCATGATCATGTCCTGCCACACCTCATGCGCACCACCGAGTCCGTCGGCCAGGACGCGCAAGATCAACGCGAGTGCGGCCAGTTTCGGGGCGGTTGCGATGTACAGCGTGACCGGAGACCTTGCACCCTGATACACGTCGGGCAACCACATGTGAAACGGCACGGCACCGAACTTGAACGCAATGCCGACGATCAGGAACGCGATCCCGAACCAGAGGGGTACGGCATTCAATTCCGGGTTCTCGCGCAACACGGCGGCAATCTCATGGAATTGCAGGACACCGGTAACACCGTAGATCCAGGAGATGCCATACAACAAAGCACCGGATGCGATGGCACCCAGCACAAAATACTTCATCGCGGATTCGGCGGCATTCTTGGAATTGCGATCGAACGCGACCAGCGCATACTGCGACAACGCCAGCGTTTCCAGACCGAGGTACATGGTCAGCATGCTGTTCGCGGACATCATGATCATCATGCCGAGGAGGCCGAACAGGCCCAGCGTGTAGAACTCGCCTTTGAACAGTTCGTTCTGGCGCAGATAATCACGCGCATACAGGAAGCCGACCGCGACCAGGATGACGGACGCCAGCTTCAGGAGCTGCGAGAGCGAGTCACTGACGTAACTGCCGTCGAACATCAGAATACGCTCTGCCGGAGCGGTCGCCCACACGGTGATGGCAGTAATCAGCAACGCGCCGATTGCGAGCCAGAAGGTGACAACCCGATGCTCGTCACTAATAAAAAGATCTGCAAGCAAAATGACGCAAATTAGCGTCAGCAACACTATTTCGGGACCCGCAATCATCAACTCTGCCAGGCTCATGGGGACAGCGCTCCTGACAGGGCCGGCAGTTTCGATTGGCCTAGCTGTTCAACGAGGTCCTGTACCGTCACGGACATCAAATCAACCAGCGGCGCCGGCCAGAGCCCGACAAGCAATACCGACAATGCCAACACCCCGAGCACGAAAAACTCCCGTCGGTTGAGATCGGTAAGGCCCGCCACCTTGTTGTTGGCGACCTCGCCGAAGATCACGCGCTTGACCATCCACAACGTATAGGCAGCACCTAAAACAAGTGTCGTCGCCGCCAGAAATGCGTA
The DNA here is from genome assembly GCA_964605635.1 of uncultured Woeseiaceae bacterium. Classification (GTDB taxonomy): domain Bacteria; phylum Pseudomonadota; class Gammaproteobacteria; order Steroidobacterales; family Woeseiaceae; genus IDS-8. The sequence continues at coordinate 3,940 of CAZSDL010000111.1, read as the reverse complement.
CCAGAAATTCGCCTTGAAGCTGGCGAGAATGACCATGAACTCACCGACGAAACCGGACGTTCCCGGTAAACCGGCATTGGCCATCGCAAACAGGACCATGAACGCTGCAAAGACCGGCATGGTATTTGCCACTCCGCCGTAGTCGGCGATATTGCGACTGTGGACGCGGTCGTACAGCACGCCGACGCACAGGAACATCGCGCCGGAGACCAGACCGTGCGACACCATCTGCACCATGCCACCGGTGATCCCGAGCTCGGCGCCGCTACCCTCGCCGATCGACCAGAACAGGAAGAATCCGAGCGTTACGAAACCCATATGCGCAATGGACGAGTACGCGATCAGCTTCTTCATATCGGTTTGCATCAACGCGACCATGCCGATGTAGACGACGGCGATCAATGACAATGCAATCATCAGGCCGGCGAAGTATTCGCTGCCATCGGGCACCATCGGCAGGGAAAGTCGGATGAAACCGTACCCGCCCATTTTCAACATGATTGCCGCCAGAATGACCGATCCGCCCGTCGGGGCTTCGACGTGGGCGTCGGGCAGCCAGGTATGCACAGGCCACATCGGCACCTTGACGGCGAACGCAAGCAGGAAGGCCAGGAAGATCAACTGTTGCTCGAGGAGACTCAGAGGCACGCTGGCGAATGACGTGAACTGGAAATCACCCGACTGGATATACAGGTAGACGAAAGCCACCAGCATCAGCACGGAGCCGAGAAACGTATAAAGGAAAAATTTCAGCGTAGCGTAAATTCGCCGCGCACCGCCCCAGACACCGATGATGAGGAACATCGGTACGAGCATTGCCTCCCACCATACGTAGAAGAGAACGGCATCCAGCGCCGAGAAAACGCCGATCATGAGCCCTTCGAGGATGAGAAACGACGCAAAATATTGCGCCGGACGGACCTTTATCCCGTCCCACCCGGCGATGATCACCAGCGGTGTGATAAATGCCGTCAGCAGAATGAGGGGTACTGAAAGGCCGTCGACACCCAGGTGATATTCGATGCTGAGCGTTTCGATCCAGGGAATCCGCTGCACAAACTGCATATCCGAGGTCGACGGATCGAAGTTCTGATACAGGAACCCGGCAAGTAACAGGGTAAGGAGGGTGACGCCCAGCGAAAGAAACCGCATGCCACCGGCACGGGATGAACGTGGATCTCCACCGTCACCCGCGACCAATACAGCAACGCCGCCGACAATCGGCAGCCAGATTAGCAAACTCAGAATATTATTCGACAGATCCATGTAAACGGCTTTCGCGCCTAGTTGAACATCAGAAGCCAACCCAGGAAGAGGGTCAGTCCGATGATCATGGCGAACGCGTAGTCATACAAAAACCCGGTCTGGATCCGTCGCAGTACACCAGACAGTCGGCCGATGGTTTGCGCTGTTCCATTGACCAGCACACCATCGATCAGCAGCTCATCGCCTTTTTTCCAGAGGAACTGACTCAAGCTCCGGCCACCCGCCGCAAATCCCCGGATATACAGATCATCGAAGTAGTACTTGCGATCCAGAAGGTCGTAGAGCCCCGAAAACCTGCCGCGGATGATAGCGGGCAATTCCGGTCGCTTGAGATACAGGTACCAGGCAACCGCTACTCCTGCAAACGCCAGCCAAATGACAGGCCCCGCGGCCGCATGCAAAATGAACGCAGCACTGCCTTGAAAATTTTCGCCCAGTTGCGCCAGCACGTCATGCTGCGGCGCCACCACAATCGCATCGCCGAAGAAGCCGCCAAACAGGACCGGACCCATCGTGACCCAGCCGATCACGGCCGAGAAAAACGCCAGGACAATGAGCGGCCCGGTGACGACCCAGGGCGATTCATGAAGGTGCGAGCGGGTCTTGCTGCTCGTGCGCTCCTCGCCGTGGAAAACCAGGAAAAACATGCGGAAGGAATAGAGCGCTGTCACGAACACGCCGAGCAGTACGCTTAAGTAAGCAATCCAGTAGATGGCGCCCTGCCCTTGCCAATGTGAATACTTGACGGCCTCGATCAACCCATCCTTGGAGAAGAAACCGGACGTACCGGGAAATCCGATCAGGGCCAGCGAACCGATCAATGCCGTCCAATAGGTAATCGGCATGTACTTGCGCAAGCCACCCATTTTCCGAATGTCCTGCTCATGATGCATGGCAATGATAACCGAGCCTGCGGCGAGGAACAGCAGGGCCTTGAAAAAGGCATGCGTCATCAAATGGAAAATAGCGGCGCCGTAGGCGGAGACCCCGAGTGCTACCGTCATGTAACCGAGTTGGGACAACGTGGAATACGCGACAACGCGCTTGATATCGTTTTGCACGATGCCGAGCAAGCCCATGAAAAACGCCGTCATCGCGCCAATTACCAGGACGACGGCCAACGCTGTTTCCGACAACTCGAACAAGGGCGACATGCGCGCGACCATGAAGATGCCGGCAGTAACCATGGTTGCCGCATGGATCAGTGCCGAGATCGGGGTCGGACCTTCCATGGAGTCCGGCAACCATACGTGCAAGGGCGCCTGCGCCGACTTACCCATCGCTCCGATAAAGAGGAGGATGCAAATGAGGGTCATCGCATTCCAGGGAACGCCATCGAATACTTCGACATTGCGCGACGCAATGCTATCCGCTTGCGAAAATACGGTCGCGTAGTCCAGTGAATTGGTCGCCCAGACAATGCCGGCAACGCCGAGGATAAATCCGAAATCGCCGATACGATTGACAAGGAAAGCCTTCAGATTGGCGAAAATCGCCGATTCCCTCTGATACCAGAATCCGATCAGCAGGTAGGACACCAGGCCTACTGCTTCCCACCCGAAAAAAAGCTGCAGGAAATTGTTCGACATCACGAGCATCAGCATCGAAAACGTGAACAACGAGATATAGCTGAAGAAGCGCTGATAGCCCGGGTCATCGTGCATGTAGCCAATCGTATAGACATGCACCATCAGCGAGACGAACGTGACTACGACCATCATGAGCGCTGTCAATCGGTCGACCAGGAATCCGACCTCCATGCGCAAGCCGTCACTGACGGCCCAGGTGTAGACGCTGTAGTTCTGTACGGCGCCGCCGTCCCAATACAGGTCCTTGAGCACGATGATGGAAAGAACGCAGGAGAGCCCCACGGCAAGAATGGTAATCCAGTGTGCGCCGGCCCGGCCGATCTGCTTCCCGAACAGGCCGGCAACTATCGCCGCGAAGAGAGGCGCCAGTACGATGGTCAGGTGCAAACCTTGCATTAGTCCCGGTTCCATACCCAGATCAGCCCTTCATCGCGTCCAGTTCCTGGACATTGATCGAGCGCCGGTTGCGGAACAGCACCACCAGGATGGCAAGGCCGATCGCCGCCTCTGCCGCCGCAACGGTCAGGATGAAAAACACGAAGACCTGTCCGGTCTCGTCCCCGAGATAGCGCGAAAAGGCGACGAAATTGAAATTGACGGCCAACAGCAGCAATTCGATGCACATCAGCAGCAGGATCAGGTTGCGGCGGTTGATAAAGATACCGGCCACACTTATTGCAAAGAGAATCGCCGAAATCGTCAGATAGTGCTGCAGGCCGATCACTTGCGCTTCTCCGACGGCATGTTCACTTTTCGAACGCGATCCTCAGCGCGCACCGAGACCTGCTTTGAAATATCCTGCAGCTTCAGGCCGGGCCGGCGTCTCATAGTCAGCGTGATCGCTGCGACAATCGCCAGCAGCAGGATCACGGCCGCAATTTCAAATGCATAAACGTGCTCGGTATAGAGAACGGCACCGAGTGCCTCGGTGTTGCTGTACCCCTCCGGCGTCGGATGAAAGCCGGCGGTTACCGGTTCACCACTGGTCCGGAACCAGATGATCTGCAGTAACTGAAACACCATCAATGCGGCGACCAGCAGGCCGAGCGGTGCGTGACGCGTCAACCCGCCTCGAACCTGTTCGA
>CAZSDL010000110.1:0-8267 GCA_964605635.1 uncultured Woeseiaceae bacterium | reverse complement strand
TCGTCGTCGATGATCTCAGCGACGGGCACAAGTTCGCAAATATTGCCGATCTCGACATTGCAGACTATCTGGACAGGGACGAGTTTCTGCAGCACCTGTCGTCCGGCAAGACCTTCGATTCCGAGGTAAAGTCTATCCTGCATCAGGGAGCGTGTTCGGTAACGACGGAGTGGGATGGTCGTTATATGCTGCAGAACAATTACAGCTATTCGAAAAAGTTGTTGCATCATTGCCTCGCGCACGACATACCTTTCATCTATGCATCGTCCGCTGCGGTATACGGTGGCGCACAGGCATTTAGTGAAGCACCGGAAAACGAGTCGCCTCTCAACGTTTACGGCTATTCCAAACTGGCGTTCGATCGCTATGTTCGACGCCTGAAACTGAAGCCCAGCCAGCAGGTGGTCGGATTGCGTTATTTCAACGTGTACGGCCCGCGCGAGCAACACAAGGGCACGATGGCCAGCGTTGCGTACCATTTCAATCGCCAGCTTGTGGAAGATGGCGAGGTGCGACTGTTTGAAGGCTCGGGCGGATTCGCCGATGGCGAACAACGGCGTGATTTCGTCTATGTCGATGATGTGTGCTCGATCAACTTGTGGTTCCTTCGCAACCCCGCTGTCTCCGGGATATTCAATGTCGGAACCGGACGTGCCCAGAGCTTCAACGATGTTGCGAACGCGGTGATCGCATGGCATGGCGGCGGCCGCATTCGCTACATTCCGTTTCCGGAAGGCCTGGGCCGCGCGTACCAGAACTTTACTCAGGCAGATGTGACTCGTCTGCGAGGCACGGGATGCGACGTGTCGTTCCGCAGCGTTGAGGTTGGTGTCCGTGACTACCTGGATCAGCTGGCGAGCTGAGCCATCGTGTCGTGTAAACCGATTCTGATCGTCGGCCCGTCCTGGGTAGGCGACATGGTGATGGCGCAATCCCTCTTTATGGTGTTGAAAGAACGCCGGCCGGAAACGCCGCTGGACGTACTGGCGCCCGCCTGGTCGTTACCGCTGATTGCCCGCATGTCGCAGGTAAGGCGCGGCATAGTGGCGGCCGGCGAGCATGGAGAAATCGCCTTTGGCAAGCGCAGGCAGTTGGCAAGCGGCTTGCGAGCTGCCGGGTATGCGCAGGCTATCGTGCTGCCACGATCGCTGAAGGCGGCACTCGTTCCGTGGCTGGCGGCAATCCCGCGTCGCACGGGATTTCGCGGCGAAATGCGGTTTGGCCTGATCAACGACACGCGAAAATTCGATGCCGGCTCTCTCGACCAGACTGTAAAGCGATTCCTGGCATTGGGACTGGAACGCGACGAGCGCGTATCGGCAATTCCTGAACCGAGACTGCACGTCGACGAAGACCGGCAACAACAGACAATGGGGCGGCTCGGCCTCACTGTCGATCGACCGGTCATCGCCATGCTACCGGGCGCGGAATACGGCCCGGCCAAATGCTGGCCGTGGGAGCACTTTCAGGTTCTGGCCCAGGCGCTGGACGACGCGGGGTATAGCGTCTGGGTGTTGGGCTCAGCCAGGGACAGGCAGGCCGGTGCGGCTATTTGTGCCGGTGGCAATGCCCGCAATCTGTGCGGCGAGACCAGCCTCGAGGATGCGATCGACTTACTGGCGGCCTGCGAACAGGCAGTCAGTAACGATTCCGGACTGATGCACGTCGCCGCAGCGGTCGGCATACGCGTCGTCGCGTTGTACGGCTCCACCACCCCGGAATTCACGCCGCCCCTGACTGCCAGGCGAAAAATTCACTACCTGCAACTTGAGTGCAGCCCCTGTTTCGAACGCGAATGCCCGCTGGGACATTTGCGGTGCCTGCACGAGATTACGCCACTGTCGGTTGTCGCCGGGATCCTCGCAGCCGACCAACAACACTGATCCGGTGGCGGATCGTCGCCAATTGAGCAGCTAAAAGTCGGAAAAATCCAGGAACTACCGAAAAGCTTTGCGAGCGCCGGCTGCCGCCGGCAGGCCGGTGTTGGCCGGGCGCAGGACGCGGTCGATGCCCCCTGCGACCTGTGCCAGCCGGATCAAACCCATGGCCCGCGGATCGCGCACCCGCTCACCCCAGTTCAGTTCTGCAACCGATTTGCCGAGGAAACGCCGCACGGCGTCCGCATACACATTGACCGACAAGTCCCGGCTGCGATACGGGCCGGTGCGGTCCGGATTGGACGTTGCGTACAAGCCGACGACGGGTGTCCCCACGGTCGTTGCCATGTGGGCAGGTCCGGAATCCGGGCACAGCAGCAATGCCGCGCGCTCCAGTATGGCGAGCAACTGTTTGAGGTTCGTCTGACCGACCAGGTTGACGACGCTCGGCCCGCAAAGTTTGCTGATAGTGGCACCGTACTCAATTTCGCTCGCCGAACCGCCGCCGGTCAGGATCACCCGGCAGTTGTGCTTCTTGCGCGCATGGTTTGCTGCTGCGGCATAGCTCTCCGCACTCCAGTTGCGAAAGTTTCGCTGCCGGTTGCTACTGCAGGGACTGATTACGAAAATGGGGCGATTCGGTGAAACGTACTGAGCGGCGAAATCACGATGCACTGCCGACAAGGGAATGTCCCAGCGCAGTGGTCGTTCTGGCACGCCGATCGCCCGTGCGAATTCGAGCATCGCATCCTGCACATGCTGCCGGGGAACGGATGGGATGCGTTGATTGGTAAACAACCACTGAAAGTCCCGTGCCCGCGCATAGTCATATCCGAGACGGACCGGTGAACGGACCAGGCGACAGAGAAGATTGGCACGAATTGCAGCGTGCATGCATAAAGTCACGTCGAAACTGCGGTGCCGCAATTTCGCGCGTACCTTCCGGTAAGCAGCCGATCCTTTCGCTTTGTCGAAAATGATAAACTCGATGCCGGGTATATCCGACATCAGCGTTGCTTCTGTTTTGCCAATGATCCAGGTGAGTCGCGTTTCCGGCCAGGTGTCCTGAATCGCCCGTACTACTGCCAGCGCATGGCAGGTGTCGCCGATCGCTGACAGCCGTATGACACAGATGCTTTCGGGTGGCGCCTGCTGAATGTTCATGGACCCGACTGGATGAGGACGGATGCGCAATGGACAACACCGTCGAGAAGACCGAAACCGGCGCCATCCTATACGATCGGGCGGTACTCAACCAGATATCCAACGCGACCTTCGTGCCCGGCACCTGGATGTCCGCGACACCGGTGAGCGGGTATCTGCAATCGGCAGGGCGCGGCAATACCGTCATCCTGAGCGACGGGCAACGACATTTTGTTTTGCGGCACTATCGGCGCGGCGGTGTGGCGGCCCACGTCAGTCGGGACTCCTATCTCTGGCTGGGTGAAGATCGCACCCGCTCGTTCATGGAGTTCAGGCTTCTTGGCGCACTTGTCAGCAAGAATTTGCCGGTGCCGCCGCCGGTGGCGGCGCGCTATCGACGTAATGGCATTCTTTATTCGGCCGATATCATCACGGCGCTGGTCCCCGGCATCCAGCCGTTGGCTGCGCGCATACTGGAAACAGTCGACCGCGACTTCTGGGAAAGGATCGGTTCAGGCATTGCCAGATTTCACAGGGCGGGTGTCAATCATGCGGATCTCAATGCCTACAACGTGCAGGTAGATCGAAACGACGAAATACTGATGCTCGATTTCGATCGCGGGCGATTGATGCAGGAAGGCTCGTGGCAGCAGGGCAATCTTGCCCGTTTGCAACGCTCGCTGGAGAAGATCAAACGACTTGACCAGCGCAGCAATTTTTCGGCCGATGCCTGGGAGGCGTTGCTGGCAGGCTACGCGGACGCAGCCGGCGTGGCGTAGACGTCAGGCAATGGTTCCGGCCGGTTCTTGAATTTACGGTGAACCCAATAGTATTGCTCCGGGCAAATGCGGATCTGGCGCTCGAGCACCTTGATGTACTGTTGAGTAACTTCGACGGGCTCGCCGCCTGGTACCCCCTCGAGTGGTGGCAGGATGCTGAGCACATAACCGCCCTCGGGCAGCCGCCGCGGGAAAAACGGGATGGCCACGGCATTGCCGAGCCTGGCCAGGGTGCCGGTTGCGGTATTGGTCATAGACGGCACGCCGAAAAAGGGCAGCAGCGCAGACTGCTTCTGATTGTAGCTCTGGTCCGGTGCATACCACACCGGCCGACCGTCGCGCAGGCTGCGGATCATGCTCTTGATATCATTTTTCTCGATGGTTCCGTGCGCGGATCGTTCCCTGCCGCTGCGCAGGATCTCGGTCATGAAATCGCTGCGGTTACGGCGAAAGACGGCATCAAACGGCGGACAATGCAGGCTTAATACGCGACCGCTGATTTCCAGGGTGGTGAAATGCGCGCTCAACAGGATGACACCGAATCCACGATCGATTGCTTCCTCGATGTGGTGGGCTCCCTCGATTCGCGTCATCGCCAGCAACTTGCGGTCGGACGCCCAGCGACCCAGGGCAAGTTCAATCAGTGATGCACCCAGTGCTTCGAAATGAGCAAGTGCCATTGCAGCGCATTGGTCCCCGGTCCATTCCGGGAAGCATAATTCGATATTGCGGCGGGCTATTTCTCGCCGTTCCCTGGCAATGCGATACGCCAGCCGTCCCAGGGACTTGCCGAGCGCAAGCTGCCAGGGATAGGGCAGCAGGCAACTCAATCGCAGCAGACCCAGACCGATCCATGCGGGCCAGTAATTCGGCGTCCAGAAATGATAAAGCGGCTTACGCCCGGTGCGTGTCATGGCGGACCGAGTGTAGCGGCTGCCTCATCGCTGCCGCAAACTGCGCACTCAGGAAAATTCGCGAGTTAATGTGACGCCTGATTGCGGCGCCGGAGGAAATCCTACTCCGACATGCCGTCGACGTAGTCTTCGTCACCGACCTCTGCAGCGGTCTCGCCGGCTTTTTGTGGTTCCTTCGCGGCGACGTCGGCAGTGCTGACATCCACTGCCTGTATTCCTACATGGAACGCAGCGAATCCGGGCATGACTACCTGGTTGCGCGCCATACCAATGACCCGCCCGGTATACGGCGCATACAGGTTGGTACTGGCATTGTTCATAGGGTCGGTAATCGTGCCGAGCAGGTCGCCGCGCCGCACCGTGCCGCCGAGACTGACGTCAGCGAGCAGGATTCCACCACGGTTAGCCCGCACCCAGGTCGAGCGGTAATAGACAGGTTGCTGCTCGCCCCAGTGGCGCATCTTGTTCACCATGCCCAGCGTATGGAGAAGGGTTTCGATGCCCTTCACGCCGTGCATGACTTCCCTGAGTTCGAGTTCCGACGGTCCGCCGGCCTCGAGCGTTACGGCAGGTATGCCGACATAGGAGGCCGCATGGCGCAACGTCCCTTCTGCAGCTTCGCTGTGGAGAATAACTGTCGCACCGAAACCATGCGTGAGCGTGACTACGTCCGGATTGCGCAAGTCTGCGCGTATCTGGGGCAGGTTGGCGCGATCGAACGAACCGGTATGCAAATCGATCAGCGCATCGCAATGCTCAATTACTTCCGTAAAAAACGAGTAGGCGATCCTCGAGGCCGCACTGCCCCGCGGATTGCCTGGAAAGTAGCGATTGAGGTCCCGACGATCCGGCAAATAACGCGAGGCACGGCGAAAACCCTGCAGGTTCACAATCGGCACACCAATCACGGCACCGGCCAGGTCCTGTGGATTCAGGTCGTGCATTACACGGCGCACCATTTCGATGCCGTTCAGCTCATCGCCGTGAATAGCGGCAGTCAGGCACACCGTTGGTCCCGGCGCGTTGCCGTTGACAACGATTACCGGCGTCGCCACCGGCAAATCTTCAAACATTTCAGTCGCCGACCACGACAGACGCCGATACGTGCCGGGCAGCACGTCGGCATTGAGCATGGAAATCGTACCGGCCGTCGTTGCATCCGCAATCGTTACCGCATCCGCCAGTGGGATGGTCGCAGCTCGTTCGGTCGCTTCGTCGGCCAGCACATCGATGACGACGCCGGAGCTTTCGGGCTCATCGATCGCAGTGTCTCTGGCTAGCGGTGCGGCCGGCAAGGAATCGATTTGCAAGGGACTACTGGCAGCTGCCGCGGTACCCGCGTCCCCGTACGGATCCTCGTAAGCGTCATCGTCCGAGGGGTCCATGGTGTCGAAGACAATGGCTGAAGAGGTGGCATCGGCCGGTACGTCGGCCGTGACATTGGCTAGTGCGTCGGCCACAGGCGCCACACTGGTGGCTTCCACTTCGACCGCCTCATCGGCCACGGAATAATGGCCGGCAAGCAGCAGGCAAAGGCCCGCAGCGAGCGTTACAGGGGTCGAATGGGTCAAAAATGCTTTCATGAACGTTTAGTAGCCTGCGTGCGGTGTCCTGAACTCCTTGCGATATTCTTCCAGCCCGACCAATAATGCATTATAACAGCGGTCATTTATTACAACTATTCAACCGTTTAGGCGTTATTCCTCGATTGAAGCCTTATTTGATGCAAATAACAAGTCTCAAATCCATGAGAATTCCCATTGCTTTGCTGGCGCTTGCCTGCCTGGTCTTGGACGTGACTGCCGAGGAACTGTTCCCGCGGCCTCCGGAACTCGAGCCGGATGTTGCCTTCTGGGTCGCGGTATTCACCGACCACGACAGCGACCAGGGCGTCTTGCACGATACGCGAAATCTCGCGGTAATCTATGAACGGATCGACATTCCTGCGAAGGCGCCGCGAGCCGAGCGCCAGCGCCGTATCCAGCAGCGCCGCGACCATTACCGCGGGATCCTGCAAGCGCTGGCATCCGGCCGACGCGCCGGGCTGTCCGCCGAGGAGACCAGGATTCTGGCATTGTGGCCGGACGGCGCCAGCAACGACATGCTGGCAGAAGCCGCCGACAGTATCCGGTTTCAGCAGGGCCTTTCCGATCGCTTTGCCGAAGGCTTGCAGCGGGCCGGCCGCTACCGCGCCCATGTGCACACGGAGTTGGCGAAACTGGGCGTCCCGGTCGAGCTTGCGGCGTTGCCACACGTCGAATCCTCCTACAATCCCGCGGCTCGCTCGCACGTCGGCGCTTCCGGCATCTGGCAATTCACGCGCGATACCGGCCGCCGTTTCATGCGTGTCGATCATGTACTGGATGAACGCAATGACCCCTATATTGCGACTATCGCCGCCGGGAAACTGCTCGCCTACAATTATTCAATAACGGGCAACTGGCCCATGGCCATTACTGCCTACAATCACGGCCTGGCCGGCGCCCGACGCGCCATGCGCGAACACGGCGACACAGCGTACGTGGAGATACTGCGCGAGTACCGCGGCCGCGCATTCGGCTTTGCGTCGCGCAATTTCTACGTCGCCTTTCTTGCGGCGCTGCAGGTGGATCGCGATCCCGATCGGTACTTTCCCGGCCTCGTCCCGGAGAGCCCGATTCCTTATGCAATCACCTCACTCGACAGTTATATGTCGGCGGATGCCCTTGCCGATGCGCTGGGCGTCAGCACGCGTGAACTGGCACAACATAATCCTGCGTTGCAGGCCAGTGTCTGGCAGGGCAGCAAGTACGTACCCAAGGGCTTTTCGATACGCTTGCCGGCCGCGACACTGAACTTGCCGGTCAATGAGCTGCTGGCAGCCGTGCCTCGCAACGCGCGATTCGATCGTCAATTGCCGGACCTCTACCATACGATCAATCGCGGCGACACACTTTCGGGCATCGCCAAAGAGTACGGCACCAGTGTGTCGACGCTGGTTGCGCTGAACAGCCTCAGCAGCAGCCACCGCATCCGCGCCGGCCAGCAATTGCGCCTGCCCGCTGCCGGACCGGCGCCCACAGTCGTGGCAGATGTGCCCCCACCGGCAGCAGAGCCGCCAGCGCCAGCCGTTGTGCGGCAACCCGATATCAGTGAGCTGCCGGCGATCGCTGCCGTACCGCAGGACGAACCCGAGGAACCTGGCGCGCTGGCCGATGATCCGGCCGCAAGTCTTGCCGGGTCCTTGCAGCAAACAATGCTGTCTGACCCCAGCGATTACACGATTGCGGACGACCAGACAATCGAGGTTCACCCGCTCGAAACACTCGGCCATTTCGCGGACTGGTTAAGCATTCGTACCCAGCGCTTACGCGACCTAAACGGGCTGGCATTTCGGACACCGGTCGAAGTCGGGCAACGGATCAGGGTCGACCTCACACGAACCAATGCAGAGACTTTCGAAAGCCGGCGCAGCGCGTTTCACAAGGAGCAGCAGGATGCCTTTTTTCGTGACCATACGATCACGGGTATTCGGGAGCATGTCGTGGCAACGGGCGAATCTGTCTGGATACTGG
>CAZSDL010000109.1:0-8269 GCA_964605635.1 uncultured Woeseiaceae bacterium | reverse complement strand
CATGGGCGAAACTATCGCGAAGGATTACTTATCGTCTGGTACAACGGATGTCACGATGCACCTATATGTCTGTGTCGCTGAGAACACGGTGCGCAGACCACCTGACATGGACGAACAAACCGCGCGTAACGAAGAACAGTCACGTATCGAGAAATGGGTGGAACGGATGGCCGAGAGCGGCCGATCGCTGGGTGTCACCGTGGTTACGGAAGTCGAAATCAAACCCAACTGGCGCGAAGCCATTACCGATGCCGTTGCCCGCCAGCCCTGCAATCTTGCAATCAAAAATATGACCGACCAGTCCCGGCTGACGCGGCTCGTTCGTGAAACATCGGATTGGCGACTATTGCGCGATACAGTATGCCCTTTGCTGCTGGTCAAGTCTTACGCGCGACGCAATATTCGAAAAGTATTGGTTGCGATCAAGCACAGGACTGACGGGGATGTTTACGAAACCGCGAACAATCGCTTGTTGAAAACCGGGCGCGGAATAGCGGAGAGCCTCGGTGCCGACCTGTATGTTATGACAGCCTATCAGGGTGAGGATTATCCGGATCGGCAGAAATTCGCGGATCGTTGCGAGCTGCCGCGTAACCGCGTACGGGCTTTAAACGGCACGCCCGAGGTAGTGATTGCGGGCGTCGCCCAGGAATTACAGCCGGATCTCGTCGTGATCGCCAGGGTTGGCAAAGCCGGTAGCAAAAAGAAAGTCGGGCGTACCGCGGAGAAAGTCATCGACGGGCTCTACTGCAATATTCTGGTCCTGCCGATGACGACGGCTTAACTGTCGAGGAGGCCGTAGAACTTCAGTTACAGACCCACGCGCCTTCAACTTTTTCGCAGAAATCCGGTGGCCCGCGCTGGTCCCAAAGGTCGATGAAGCCCATCCGTTCGGCGACTTCAAGGTATTCGGGATGTGCCGTGAAGCCCTGCTCCCGGAGTAGTGTTCCCCACCACACATAGTACGGCACCATTGACCAGGTTGATGGACTCGGATCCAGTTCGAGAATGATCTGAAAATATCGATCAAGATGACCAAAGAATAGATAAAGCCTGTTCAGGTCGTGCCGGCTGAGACCTACTTCTTGAAAGGCGACCGATTGAAGCACGGTCGGAATTGACTGGTCGAGATGCGCCTGGCCGGTAAGCGGATCTCGTGCGCCGTTGATCAAAGAATTGATCCAGGTAACGTCGGTGCCCCCGGCGCGTCTGATAGCAGCCTCAAAATTTTCGACGGCCAGCTGATCGCGATTGTGGCTCAATTGAATCTCACCAAGCGACCAATCCCAATCCAGGTCACCGGCGGTCAGCTGCGCTGCCGCTTCAAATGCTGCAGTGCTTTCGCTCTCGCGCCCGAGAGCACGTAGTACGGCCGAATGCCGTACGTGAGCTATCGATGCCAGCGGATCGAGTTCGACGAACCTTTCGGCAATTCGCAATGTCTCCGTCAAATAACCGGCGATACCCAGGTTCCAGGTCAATGTTCGTAGAATGGCGGCGTTTCCAGGTTGCTTGTTCGCCGCGCGGATCTGCGCCTCGATTACATCAAACAGCGAGTAATTGTCCGGATCTGCCTCAAAGAGCATTGCACGAGCGAATTCCAGTTCAGGGTTGATAGCGAGTGCCCGGGCCGCGGCGTCTCGACAAAGCCGTTGTCCGTCAGCCCAGCCAATACCCGGTACATGCGTCCAATAGACATGGGCCAATAGCTCGAAAGCTTCGGCGAACTTCGGGTCTCGCTCGACCGCCTGCCGCAGGACTTTCTCGGCAGTTCGCGCGTCTTGAACATTTGAAGCAGCTTTTGATCGCAGAAACAGCGCATAGGCTTCAGCGATTTCAGTCGGTCGTCCGCGGGAAGGATAAGTCTCAATGTGGATTTTGAACGCGTCGATAATCGCGGCGGCAATGTCGTCTTGCAGTTCAAAGATGTTTGTCATCGTTCTATGGTAAGACCCGGTCCAGATGCGCGATCCGTCCTCGGCATTAATCAACTCTGCGGTAACTCGTACCCGATCCCCTGACTTGCGCACAGTGCCATCGAGAATGGTCTTTGCGCCGAGCCTGTTCCCGATGACTCGAAGGTCTTCCCTTTTGCCTTTGAAGCTGAATGAGGATGTCCGGCCAATTACTTTCAGTGCCGGAATGTCAGCCAATAGATTTCGTATCTCTTCTGACAAGCCGTCTGAAAAATATTCATTGTCAGGATCATCGCTCATGTTAACGAATGGCAGGACAGCAATGGACACTTTCGAAAGGTCCGCGGTACTAATCCACTCCAGCCGAGTAGCTTCGGTGCCAAGCGCTACGTCATGCGGGGCATCGCGGTCAATCATGCGATACCCGAAATAGATCAGTCCAAACGTCACCGCAACGGCGACGACAAAAAGGGTTGGCTTCCTCGCATTCCTCGTGTTGAATGGCACAACTACCGGATCGGGAGCGCTTGTGCTTTCGTCGAGGGGGCTGACATCGGCGATCAGCTTGTAGCCTCGCTTGGGCACGGTTTCTATATACGCGGGTTGCCCGCGGTGGTCATCGAGGGCGCGTCGTATTTCACTGATTGCGCGGGTCAAAAGTTGATCCGCAGAAACATTGGGACCCCAGACAGCGTCCAGCAAGAGTTGCCGGGTCACTAACTCCTTCGGCCGTTTGGCAAGCAGCACCAGGACGTCCATGACCTTGGGTTCAAGATGCCTGAGCTCACTGCCAGGACCGTGGAGCGCACCCGCTAGCGGCTCAATTGTCCAGGAGCCAAGCCGGAAACTGCTTTCACCATCGGAGAGCATTATTGACACACCACGATGCTGCTGTGTCTGCAACCTTACTCAATTGACCCACTCTACGCCATATACCGGACCTGCAGCTTTTCTCCACAAAAAATCCTTAACTCTTTCAGGACATTGCGTCTCGCAGGGGACGACCATTGATGCCGGCCTCGATGCCAAGAAAACGCGCGACGCGAACCGGGCACCGAGCCGAATAAGGAGAGGGGAGATGACCCGAAGTATATTGCTGATGTGCACGATACTGTTGGCCGGCTGTGCCACCGACTTTTCGGGAAGGGCGGGCCAGGTATCATCCATCTGCCCGGCTCGCCATACGCTTTCGTGTGACGTATCGACGCAAACCGGTGAAATAATCCCGTCCAGTTGTTCCTGTGTCCGAACTGCCGACATCAATTCGCTGTTGCAACGGTCGGCGTTCAGTCAGCAGCGAACGTTTCGTTCACGAAATCGCAATTGACATACCAAGCATATTCATCCAGATCAGCAACCATTGTCATCCCGAATGGTCACGAAGCGCTCGATATGGACCGACTTAGGTGCGCCGTCCGCAGCCCAGGTGAAGCGGCCATCGAACTCAACGGGCGCAGGCTCGCCTCGCGGTGTCACGCTCCGGTACTGGTGCCGGAACCGCGAGAAGTCGCCAGTTGTTTCGAGGGGCAGTTCGAAACCAGTGAGGCATTCCTTGAAAATGTAGGCGTCACCCTGTCGCCGCGCCGTGCCACCTAGCCGAATCGTTGCAGTGAACTGTGGTGACGCTGCGTTGCGGTCGAGCCTGTGCTCGAGCGACGACGCCGTGCGCATGACCAGCGCGCCGGGATCGGGCTGCTCGAAGATCCGGTCGGGGCCCTTGCCCTCCAGCGCGACAGTTTGTTCCTCGGCGTTCCACATCCAACGTCCGAGTCCGTGCGCGGTCGTCGGCACGCCTTCCTCGCTGATCGCCGGATAGTGCTGCTCGATGAAGAAGCGGCCATCGGCCCGCAGCCATAAACTGGTGTCGATGCCGGGGCAATTGTCACAGGGGAAAATGCCCGTCCATACGCCGGGCAGCGTCGCCGGGGGCAGCGCCTGTTTCGAGAGGTCGTTTGTTGACTCCCCGCAAGCGCCGAGCAGGGTGGCGAGCAAGGCCAGGTAGCGTCGGGGTGCGGCTCTCATGGAAGGTCCTGCCATTTGGCGCGAGATGGATACTCTGTTATCGCATTTTCGGCCGAACAGCAACGCTGCGCCAGTCGTTTCCGAGCCCGTTTTACTTCGGCAGCGGGTGCTGCAGGACAATACGCTTCTGATCAATCCAGATCGGTTCGCGCAGCACGAAACATGCCGCTGTCGAGACAGCGTCGCCTTCCGATACCGGGCCGGCGGGATATTCGAGGTCATAGACGTTGACGCTGCTGTAGGCGGCAAGTTGTTGGCAATCGGCCGGAGTCAGGGCCAGGTACTCCGGCATACGCGGTTCCCCGTTTGCGGTAGTTCGCCAATGTCCCCGCAGCCCTTCCGATCTCACAAGGCACTGCGCTCTGCCCGCCACGGCCGACGCCAGGATGTCATCGACTTCCGTCCTCAAGATACGTGCTGCCTCTTTCAGTGTGTAGTGCGACTTGACCTTTTGCCTCCTACTCTTTTTCTCCAAGAGGGTGCCTTGCAGTTCGCGGAAACGGCAAGCCTGGGTCGATGTCATCGTCTCGGATCCACTAACTGTCTGGATCCGCTCGTACGATTTGACTTCTCCCAAACTTCGCAGTCGTTTCAGCAGGGTGTCGATATTGACCACAATCAGATCTCTGGCTTTATGTAATAGGTGGCAGCTTAAGGAATTAGCGACAGGAGTCTGTGACCGGCTTCACATCGAAGGGCACGCATCCTGTATCATTGCTCGCACCGTCCGCCTCGAACCTCTATAACTCCCATGCTCCATAAAGTCGTGCTACGGGATCCTGCCGCTGCACAGTGGATGGTTTTCTCCAATCCCGTCGACGTGTTGCACACCGACGACGTTAACAGCGTGGTATCTGTGATTGAGAAAGCCGAGCAACGGATCTCGACCGAGGACCTGTATGTTGTTGGCTTCCTGAGCTACGAAGCCGCGCCCGCGTTCGATGCTGCGTTCGTGACACGGAATGCTGGTCCGTTCCCACTCGTGTGCCTTGGCCTTTTTCGACAGCCGGAACGAATCGATCAGTTGCCGTTGTGTACAGGCAAAGACCGCACCTCGCTCGACTGGAAAATTGCTGTTGAGCGCGATCGCTATTGCAAAAACGTTGCTGAGATCCGGCGCCAGATCGCTATCGGCAATACCTATCAGGTCAATTACACAGTGCGCCAGCTTGCAGCCGCGGTTTCTGATACATGGGCGCTTTTCCACGCGATCGCTACCGACGCGCCATATGCTGCCTACATTGAGGCGGATGGGTTCGCAATCGTATCGGCATCGCCGGAGCTTTTTTTCGAGCTGTTAGGAAACCACATCGTGTGCCGTCCGATGAAAGGTACGGCAGCGCGCGGCATGACCACCCAGGAAGACGAACTGATTCGGGCAAGGCTGCAACACTCGGTTAAAGATCGGGCCGAGAACATCATGATCGCCGACATGGTGCGCAACGATGTGGGCAGAATCGCAGTACCGGGTTCGGTGCGCGCGACATCGTTGTTCGAAACAGAAAAATACCGGACGGTCTGGCAAATGACGTCCACGGTCGCAGCGGAAACCGAGTCGAGCGTGTCCGGCATTTTCCGCGCGCTGTTTCCCTCGGCTTCCATTACAGGCGCACCGAAAGTGTCCAGCATGCGCCTGATTGCCGAGCTGGAGGACACGCCGCGCGAGATTTACACGGGCTGTATCGGCTATTTCGGACCGAAACGCCAGGCACGCTTCAACGTTGCGATTCGCACTGTAGCGATTGACAAACGCCGCCAGACCGCGGTCTACGGCGTGGGCGGCGGCATCGTCTGGGACTCGAACGCCGACGACGAATATCAGGAGTGTCTCGACAAGGCCACCGTATTGACGGTGGCGAGCGGCAAGGCCGGATTCGAGTTACTGGAAACAATGTTATGGACTCGGCAAGAAGGTTTCCACCTTCTGCGTGAACACCTCGAGCGACTGGCCGACTCGGCTCGCTATTTTGACTTTATCTGCGACCCGGTTCGCGTCGAACAGGACTTACAAGCGGCGACCGCTGCACTCACTGGCGGTCCCCGTCGTATTCGCCTTCTGCTCACTGCCGAAGGCGCGACGACCATCGAGATTCGCGATTTGCTTCCCCATGATGACGAGCAAGTCCTGCGGATTAGCCTGGCAGGTGGCCCGGTCGATCCGCGCAATCCCTTCCTGTATCACAAGACTACGCAGCGCGGCGTCTACGAAAAGGCGCGGTCGAGCGTAGAGAATTGCGACGATGTTTTGTTGTGGAACACGAAGGGAGAGATCACCGAGACCAGCATTGCCAACGTTGTCCTGCGGATCGATGGCTGTTTGTATACGCCGCCCGTGGCTTGCGGCTTGCTGAACGGTACGCTCAGGAAGGCTTTACTGGCAGAAGGCAAGCTGCAGGAACGGACGATCCGAATCGGTGAGTTGGAGGAGATCGAAGAGATCTACCTGATCAATTCCTTGCGCGGCTGGCGTCCGGCCGTCATTGACGAACAATCCATAGCAGCACGGTCACCCGCCGGCTCGCCGGAATCGCCGCCTCACAGCCTGTTGAAATGATCGCTCAGTACGTGGGACACACAGCTGGTCAATCGTTTACCCGTTTCGATGTGCAGAAACTCATTCGGACCATGCGCGTTCGAATTGGGGCCCAGCAAGCCCGTCACCAGGAACTGCGCCTCGGGAAACCGTTCGCCCAGCATACCCATGAAGGGGATGCTGCCACCGGTCCCCATGTACATCGATGGTTTGCCGAAATGCACCTTTGACGCCTTCTGAATGGAAGCGTGCAGCCACTTGGCAACTTCTGGCGCGTTCCAGCCACCCATCGTGGATTCGGCCTTGAATTGCACTTTCGCAAAAGGTGGCGGATCCGCTTCCAGCACGCGCTGGATCGCCCGTGCGGCGTCGTCAGCATCGCACGTCGGCGGCAATCGAAACGACAACTTCAGCGTTGTGCCAGGCAGCAATACATTGCCGGCGTTGACCAGGGCCGGCAGGCCGTCCGCGCCGGTTACGCTGAGCGTTGGACGCCAGGTGTTGTTGAGCAGGAGGTCCAGCGGCGATTCCCCCGGGGTCGAATCCTTGTCGACCCACGGAAACCGGCGCCATACCGAATCGCCCAGCACCTGCGCAGCCAGTTCAGCCTGCTCCCGGCGCTGATCCGGGATATGCGCATGCAATTCAGCTGTAAGAATCTTTCCTGATTGCTGGTCTTCGATTCGCGAAAGCAACTGTCGCAGCACTCGGAAACTCGAGGGCACTACGCCGCTGGCACTGCCGGAGTGCACGCCTTCGCTCAATACCTCGACCTTCAGCGTGCCAACCAGGTTGCCGCGCAATGACGTGGTACACCAGAATTGATCGTAGTTGCCGCACTCGGCATCCAGACAGACGACCAGGCTCGGCGAGCCAATCCGGTCGCCCAATGCGTCGATATAGTGCGGCAAATCAAAGCTGCCGCTTTCCTCGCAACCTTCGATCAGCACGACACATCGCGCGTGGTCGATGCCCTGTTCCTGCAAGGCACGAATCGCAGTGAGGGAACCGAAGACGGCATAACCGTCATCGGCACCGCCTCGCCCGTAAAGTCGACCGTCGCGAATCACCGGTTTCCACGGCTCGAGCCCGTTGGACCAGCCGCTGAACTCGGGTTGCTTGTCATAATGACCGTACAAAAGCACGACGTCATCCGATTGTCCCGGGATATCGAGAAAAAGTAATGGCGTACGATTGGGCAAACGCAGGACTTCGACGGTCATGCCGTCAATCGGCTGGGCCCGGCACCATTTCTCCAGCATGGTGACAGCTTGTTCCATATAACCGTGCTTCTCCCAGTCCGGATCGAAATTGGGCGACTTGTTCGGAATCTTCACGTACTCGCAAAGTTGCGGAATGATGGATTCATCCCAGGTCGCATGGACGAATTCCGCCAGTTGCTGCTTGTTCATGTGCGTTGCCAATTACTAGGGTGCGTAGATGTAGCTGGACTGCAGGCCCAGTGGAATTCCCGCGGCCCAGTAAAGCAGCAGAAAAATAGTCCAGGAAACGAGGAAGGCGACGGAGTAGGGCAGCATCATCGCCGTGACGGTACCGATACCGGTATTCTTGACGTAGCGCTGGCAGAACACGACAACGAGCGGGAAGTACGGCATCAGCGGTGTAATGATGTTCGTGCTCGAATCGCCGATCCGGTAAGCGGCCTGGGCGAGATCGGGCGATATGCCAAGTTGCATCAGCATTGGTAGAAAAATCGGCGCCAGCAAAGCCCACTTCGCCGATGCTGAACCCACGAACAGGTTGACCAGTCCGGTCAACAGGATAATTCCAACGATAG
>CAZSDL010000108.1:0-8297 GCA_964605635.1 uncultured Woeseiaceae bacterium | reverse complement strand
TTAAAATCCGTTGGCCGAAAGGCCGTGCCGGTTCGAGTCCGGCTCCGGGCACCAATAATTGATCAGCATTGAAACGAAGGGCGCGCCGCTACATCGGCGTGGACTGTGCTGGCTACATCATTCGCTGCTTGGCGTCGTGCAGGCACATTTCCAGGAATGCCGCACCCGCCAGGCCATAGCTGGGATCCGCACCCTGTTCTTTCAGGGATTGTGTCACCCGATGCATTTGCTCATCGAAGGCTTGTGGCGTCTCGGTGAATTTCCGCATCCACTCATTCAGTGCCAGCACCAGTTCTGCCTGGTTCATTTGATTTCGTCCGGAGTGGTGGCGTCGCCACGGTCGTCGGCCGGATCGATCTCGAGCAGTTGCTTGAGCTCAGCCGTGTCCATGACTCCCGAATCGCTTAAGACCACTGTTTCGACTGACACGTCGTCAACCAGCTCCTCACCAAGCTTGATCAGGCGATTGGTTATCGCATTTGCTTCGCTCATGACCAGTCTCCCGGGCGCGATGCCTCACGGGATAACTTAATGCATGACGAATTTGCAAAGCGTGACCGGCGTTCAAGTTAACCGCTGCCATACCGGGCCTGCATCCTCAGATTGCCGCAGGGGCAAAGGGGCTGCCGGAGTGCCACTCGACTGTGGTGTAACGTCAATCCTCAGGCGTAGAATGAGAAGCGGGGAACTACCCTCTGAGCCTCACTAAAGGCCGATCGCCATGCGCCGGTTTTTTGCGTTACGCGTTTTTTTCCTATCCCTTGTTCTTGCGAGCCCGGGCTGGGGCGAGAATTTCGCGAAGGGTTTTTACGCTTATAGCGAGGGTGACTATGAGACCGCGCTTGCCGTGTGGCTGCCACTGGCAGAGGCGGGCGATGCGGGCAGCCAATTCGGCATGGGCCTGCTCAATGCAAATGGCTGGGGCGTGCCGCTTGACGATGCCGCGGCACTGACTTGGTACGAATTGGCGGCCGGCCAGGGTCACGCCGAAGCGCAGTACAACATTGGTGTCATGTACCAGAACGGGTGGGGCGTCGAACAGGACGATGCAAAGGCATTCGAGTGGCATCAGAAATCCGCAGAAAACGGCTTTCCGGCGGCACAGCGTAGCCTGGGTAACATGTATGCGAACGGACTCGGCACGGACGTTGATCGTTCGCGCGCGTACATGTGGCTGGAGATCGCTGCGATGCTCGGGGACAGTGACGCAAACTTCAATCGGGAAGGTCTCGAACCTTCCATGGAGGCCGACGAAATTACTGCGGCCGGGACGGCCGCCGCTGAGTGGATAGAAAAATTCGCAGCTCTGCATCCGGAAGTACCGATCGAACGGCAATGATCCGTCGATGTCGTGCGGATGTGTCAGAATAGGCCATTGATCCGCAGGCACCTGGATGTCCCTGAAAGGCTATGGCAAAACTTTATTTCTATTATTCATCGATGAACGCGGGCAAGTCGACGTCGCTTCTGCAGTCCAGCTACAACTACCGGGAGCGCGGTATGAACACACTTGTGCTCGCCCCGGCGTTTGACGACCGTTACGGCGTAGGACGCGTGGTATCCCGCATCGGCCTGGAAGCAGAGGCCACGACTTTCAATGTGGGTGACAACCTTTTCGATATCGTCACTGCCTACTGCAAGGAAGATCCTCTGCATTGCGTGCTGGTCGACGAAGCCCAGTTTCTTACCAAGGCGCAGGTATTCGAACTCGGACAGATTACCGACGAACTGGAGATTCCGGTTCTTGCGTATGGAATTCGCACCGATTTTCAGGGAGAACCGTTCGAGGGCAGCAAGTACCTGCTGGCCTGGGCCGACAACCTGAATGAGCTAAAAGCCATTTGCCACTGCGGCAGGAAGGCCACCATGATTATTCGGCTCGATCGGGACGGCAACGCGGTGACCGAGGGCTCGCAGGTCGAGATCGGCGGCAACGACCGCTACGTGTCGATGTGCCGCAAGCACTTCAAGAAAGATTTCTATCGAGCGTCGGAACCGGACACGCTGCAGTCACGAATTGCGAAGGCCACTCGCGCTGCCGGCTGAGGACCCGCCGGCACTCAATCGTAGTTAACGCTTGCCGTTTGACGCCGCGGCAGGACCTTCCCCAACAGAATTCACGGCGCGCGTGTTTTCCCGGGCCAGCAATCGACGCACATCTTCCAGGCTCTTCATTACCAGGGTTTCGCTGAACCCCGGATCGTCCATCGAGATGCGATCTATCGCAGAAGGATCGATGAACTTGATGTAATGATTACCTATCTGCACCACATCGTCGTTCTTCATCATCAAATTCGATATGCGCCGCGAATTGACGAACGTGCCATTGGTGCTATTGAGATCCATGACGAATGTGGCCTTGTCGTGCCGCACGAACAAGGTATGGTGTCGACTGATGAAACGGCTGCTGATGCGCAAGTCGTTGTGCTCTGAACGACCAATGAGCAAGCGCGGCTTGGTCAGCCGGATTTCCTCGACAGTCTCGCCGTTGTGGCTCAGGATCAAGGTAGGTGCGTCAGCCAGCTCAACGGCCTCGACCGCTTCGTCAATCCGGAACAACAGTGCCGGAAGCTCTTCTTCTACAGTCGGGCGTTCGATCTGGTCCTTGCTGACTGGGCACTTTTTTGCCTTGGCGAGGGCAAGCAATGACAAACGATCGACGACTCCAGGCCAGCCTCGGGAGGCGTCATGCAACTCCTCGCAAACTGCGTGGGGAAAAACCCTGTCGGGCTCGCTGTTGCCGCCCGCGCGCATCTTTGCACGGAGATAATCGGCAGTCTCGCTTTTGGTCATGGGCTCCAGAAAAAAGCTGCCGGTCATGCGCTCAGCTATGCATATCAGCGCAGGAGCTCGAATCATCGGGGCCAACGACCGGTCACTGGCAAGTACCATCCGCAACGCGCTCAATTCAGCGACTCGGAGGGTCGCAAGGTCGCAAAGGATGCCGAGCGTGGCCGGGGTCATCGACTGTGTGTTCTCGACGATCAACAACGGCGGGTGACCCGCGCCGGCCTGCTGCCGGATGAATACCTTCAGCATGTTGACCAGTTCGTTGACCGAATTGAATTGCAGTTCGTAGCCAAACTGCGAAAGTATGTCGTTGAGCAGAGTAGTGGGTTCAGCGCCGGCGCCATCGACAATCGCCCACGCCGGATCATCGGGCATCGAGGTAACATAATGACGCAGGATGGTGGACTTGCCACTGAGCGGGGGTCCCTGCAGCAGGCCGAGTCCATCGGCATGGTCGTAGGTATCGGCCAGGAATTGCATGGCGGCACGCTGTGATGCGTAAGGCACGACGGTCAACGGCGGGCCTTGTGTGCGAAATGGTTGCTCGTGCAGGCCGGCGTCGCTCAGATCCATATCTTTGAACTCGGTTTTATCAGGAATTTGTCATTCTGATACAGTTACTTTCCGCTTTTTCTTAAAGTTCATAAGCATCAGGCGGCCCTAGTCTAAAGTCGAAAGTCGTCGCTTGTAAATGGCTAGCTATGGATCATGGAATTTCATGAAGTTGCAATACGTTAATTATAAATAACATTTAATAACGACATTATATAATTGTTTTTTAACTACTTTAAGTCCCAGCATCCTTCGAGTACCGCACCCGTGTCATCACCTGGCAAATCGGATTCCTCTACACCGCGGCTGGCGGGCCGCGATCTCGCCTTGCTCCGCGGTGACCGGGCGCTGTTCCGCGACCTGAAATTCGACCTCGTGAGCGGCCAATTGTTGCTGATAGAGGGCCCGAACGGCAGCGGCAAGACGAGCCTGTTGCGGGTGATCGCCGGGCTGGTGCAACCAGAGGACGGCACGATCACCTGGCGCGGCGGCGACATCGCCAGGCATCGGCAAGCGTACCATGGCGAGTTGGTCTGGCTGGGCCATCGTCCGGGTTTCAAGGGCGATCTCACGGTCGCCGAGAATCTGCGCGCAGAGGCGGGTTTACGGCGTACTTCGGCAGAGCCCGGGATGCCTGTACTCGATCAACTGGGCATCGCCGCTTTGACCGAGTTGCCGTTTCGAGTGCTCTCGGCGGGCCAGCAACGGCGCATTGCGCTGGCGCGCCTGCTACTGGCGGATGCGGCACTCTGGCTCTTGGACGAACCGTTCACCAATCTCGACGCCGGCGGCCAGGAACTGGTGGCAAACCTGCTGCAGGCGCATCTTGCAGGCGGAGGCGCGGCGGTCGTCGCGACCCACCATGAACTGAATATCGACGCACCCGTGCAACGGATTCGCCTTACATGAACGCCGTTCCTGCGACCACGCCGTCGCTATTGAACGGATTTTCGGCCATCGTGAGACGCGACGTTCTGCTGGCCTGGAAGCGGCCCGGCGACGTACTGAATCCCTTGTTTTTTTTCGCCATCGTCAGCAGCCTGTTCCCACTGGCCATCGGTCCCGATGCGGAGCAACTCCGGTTGCTCGGGCCCGGCGTGGTTTGGGTTGCCGCGTTGCTCGCTACGCTGTTGTCACTCAACAGCCTGTTCCTGGGCGACTTCGAGGACGGCAGCCTGGAACAATTGCTGCTCAGTCCGCAGCCCCTGCCGTTGCTCGCGCTCGCCAAATCCATTGCGCACTGGCTGATCGGCGGTTTGCCATTGGTGGTAGTCGCACCGCTGATCGCGATTTCCTTCCAGATGTCGCTTGATACGATCGTCGCGATGCTTTTGACGCTGAGCCTCGGCACCTTGAGTCTGAGCCTTCTCGGTGCCATTGGCGCCGCGCTGACGATCGGACTCAATCGCGGCAACGCGCTGCTGAGCTTGCTGATTCTGCCGCTGGCAGTGCCGATCCTGATTTTCGGCACACGGACTGTTTCGCTGGCTGCGGCCGGCGATGCGTACAGTGCGGGCGCGTATTTCCTTGGCGCCTATTGCATGCTGGCAGTGACCCTTGCACCATTTGCGACCGCAGCGGCGCTGCGCATCAGCAACGAGTAGTAACGAAACGATGTGGACTTTCCTGCACAAGCTGGCTTCACCGCCGCACTTTTACCGTCTCGCGGCCGTTTTTGTGCCATGGCTCCTGGTGCCGGCATTGTTACTGATTGCATACGGCACAGTGGCCGGGTTGTTTTTTGCGCCGCCCGACTATCAGCAGGGCGACGCGTTTCGTATTATTTATGTGCACGTCCCCGCAGCCTATTTATCGTTGCTCGCCTACATGGTCATGGCAATCGCCGCCGGAATCGGCCTGATCTGGCGGATGAAGCTCGCACACGCGGTCGCTGCCGCCACTGCACCGCTCGGCGCCTGGTTTACCTTCCTCGCCCTGGCAACCGGTTCGATCTGGGGCCGCCCTATGTGGGGAACGTGGTGGGAGTGGGGCGACCCGCGCCTGACCTCGGAACTCGTGCTCCTGTTCCTGTATATCGGCTACATGGCGTTGCGCAGTGCCATCGATGACCTGTCGCGGGCAGATCGCGCGAGCGCCGTTTTGGCGCTGGTCGGCGTAGTCAATGTCCCGATAATTCATTTTTCCGTGGAGTGGTGGGCCTCTTTGCACCAGGGCCCGACGTTGATCCGCGCCGGTGGCCCGGCGATCGAGTCGACCATGCTGTATCCGCTATTGGCCATGATTTTCGGTTTCTCGCTGCTGTTCGGCGCATTGCTGCTGTATCGCGTACGCAGCGAAGTGCTGTCGCGGGAACGGCGCGCGCGCTGGGTTCGCGAGCTATTGTTGCCGCGCGGGGAAACCGCATGAGCGAAGTACTGTCTATGGGAGGGTACGGCGCCTACGTATGGACTTGTTATGCTTTGACCTTCATGGTAGTGATCGTATGCTTCGTGCAGGGTCGCCGCCGCCAGCAGCGAATCCAGGATGAAATCAGGGCAACACTGACAGTGAGAGGACCAAGCGCGCACACCATGACCGAAGCCAGAGAGACACACGAATGAAGCCCCGCCAGCAACGCATGCTTGCAGTCGGACTTGCGGGCGTCGGGCTCCTGATCGCCACGGCGCTGACCCTGCGGGCATTTCAGGACAATATGATGTTCTACGTCGAGATATCGGAAGCCGTTGCCGGCAACGTGCCGGCTGAACGCCGGTTTCGCGTCGGCGGCCTGGTTGTCGAGGACAGTGTGCGGCGCGCCGCGGGGGAACTCGAAGTCGAATTCACGCTGACCGATACCGTGAGCGAATTGCCGGTTGCCTACAGCGGTGTCTTGCCTGACTTGTTCCGCGAAGGGCAGGGCATCATTGCCCATGGGCGGCTGGGCGACGATGGGCGCTTTGTTGCCGATACCGTGCTCGCCAAACATGACGAAAATTACATGCCGCCCGAGGTTGCAGAGTCGCTGGCGAGACACGCCGCCGAGAAAGCCGCCGCGGCGGAAGCAGCGACCGGAGCCGCACAATGATTGCCGAAGTCGGGCATTTTGCAATGATTCTTGGGCTGTCCCTGGCAATTTGCCAGGGGGTTTTGCCGCTGGTCGGCGCGTATCGCCGTGACGACGCACTGATTGCCGTGGCGCGTCCGGCAGCGCTCGGGCAATTCGTGTTCGTGTCCATCGCTTTTGTGTGTCTTGCCTACGCTTTCCTCACCAGTGATTTTTCGGTTCTTTACGTGGCAAACAATTCGCAGCTGCAGCTGCCGGATGTCTACAAGTTTTCAGCAATCTGGGGTGCTCACGAAGGCTCGCTGCTGTTATGGATTCTGATTCTTGCCGGCTGGACAGTCGCCGTCGGCCGCTACAGCCAGGAATTGCCGCCGGCTTTTGCCGCACGCGTTATCGCCGTGCTGGGCCTCCTGAGCGTCGGCTTCCTGTTATTCACACTGCTGACCTCCAATCCCTTTGAACGGATTTTTCCGGCGCCCGCGGACGGCGCCGATCTCAACCCGCTGTTGCAGGACCCCGGATTAGCAATTCATCCGCCGATTCTTTATTTGGGCTATGTCGGCTTCGCGGTGGCGTTCGCATTCGCCGTTGCCGCCATGCTGTCCGGCCAACTCGATCGTGCGTGGGCGCGCTGGACACGACCTTGGACCACGTGGGCGTGGCTGTTCCTGACCGTTGGCATCGCGCTCGGCAGTTGGTGGGCCTATTACGAACTGGGCTGGGGTGGCTGGTGGTTCTGGGACCCGGTGGAGAACGCGTCGTTCATGCCCTGGCTCGTAGGCACCGCGCTCATTCACTCGCTGGCCGTAACCGAGAAGCGTGGCTTGTTCAAAAGCTGGACGCTGCTGCTGGCGATTTCCGCCTTTTCGCTGAGTCTGCTGGGCACGTTCCTGGTTCGTTCCGGTATCCTGGTATCGGTCCATGCTTTTGCCACGGATCCTGCACGCGGCCTTTTCATTCTCATCTTTCTTGCGGTTGTCGTCGGTGGCGCGTTGACGTTGTACGCCTGGCGTGCTCCCGCACTGGATTCGGCTGCCGGCTTTCGCCCGGTGTCCCGTGAAACGTTTCTCCTGTTGAACAACGTACTGCTGGTCATCGCAGCAACGCTCATCCTGCTCGGCACACTGGCGCCGCTCGCTGTGGAAGCGTTCAATGGCGGCAAGATTTCCGTCGGACCGCCGTGGTTCGAGATAGCGTTCGCCATTCCCATGTTGCCGCTGGTTTTCCTCGTCGGCATGGGCATGCATGCCGCCTGGCGACAGCAACCTGGCGGGCCGTTGCTCCGGCAATTGCGAATCCCGATGATACTCGCGGTCATCATTGGCATCGCGATCCCCGCGTTCTTTTATGGGCGGTCCGGCGTACTGGTCACGGTTGGCACGATCGCCGCCGTCTGGATTATTGCGGCGTCGATGATCCACCCCTTGCGCGCCTGGCGCCGCGCGCCGGGTACGCCGGGAATGACGCGCGCCATGACCGGCATGACAGTGGCGCATCTCGGCGTGGGCATGTTCGTACTCGGCGTCACCATAACGTCGGCATTCAGCATCGAAACGGACATACGCATGGCGCCGGGTGAAAAAGCCGAGGTCGCCGGCTATGAATTCCAGCTTAGCGGCCTGCGCACGGTGGACGGACCCAACTATCGTGCACTGGAAGGCGTGATCGAGATTCGCAAGGACGGCGAAATGGTCTCGACACTTTACCCGCAGAAGCGCACGTACATCGTGCAGCAGAATCCGATGACGGAGGCGGGTATCGATGCCGGCTGGAATCGCGACCTGTTCGTAGCGCTCGGTGATCCGCTCGGCAACGATGCCTGGAGTGTCCGCCTGCAATACAAGCCCCTGATCCGCTTCATCTGGCTGGGTTCCTTCATCATGGCGCTCGGTGGCATGATCGCTGCGAGCGACCGTCGTTATCGACTGACGGCAACTGCGCAAGAACGACA
>CAZSDL010000107.1:0-8447 GCA_964605635.1 uncultured Woeseiaceae bacterium | reverse complement strand
TGGATTTCCTGCCCGAGCCCGCGGCGCTGTTGAGTGCGGCCGATCGCGTCATCGCGATGGGCGGTTACAACACGATTTGCGAAATCCTCGCCTTTGGCAAGCGTGCTTTGATCGTTCCCCGGGTGACACCGCGACGCGAACAGTGGGTGCGTGCTGAACGATTGGGGCAGCTCGGCATACTCGACGTACTGCACCCTGACAAGGTGCAACCGCAACGACTCGCGGCCTGGCTGGGAAAGGAAGTTGCGTCTGGTCCAACGCAGAGCATCGACCTGAATGGGTTGTCACGGGTCGAATGCCTTCTCGGTGAATTGCTCGCCGCGCAGAGAGCGGCGGAGCCGGGAGCATGATCGCCGCACGCGACAACGGTGACGGCGCGAAGCTGAAAGTGGCATACGTCCTGAAGCGTTACCCCCGGTTCTCGGAGACTTTCGTGGTCACCGAGATTCTGGCGCATGAGCGTGCCGGAATGCCTGTCGAGATTTTCGCGCTGCGACCGTGCAACGACACGCACTTCCAGGACATCATCGCCTCGGTTCGCTCGCCGGTGCACTACCTGGCGGCCGAACGAATGCGTTCGGACGGGCTGTGGCGCGCCCTCCACGACGCTGCCGCCCGGTCTCCGCAGTTCTGGTCGCAACTCGCGGAAGCGCGGACAGAGGATGTTCGCGAGGTTTACCAGGCGCTGCTACTCGCAAACGAAATTGCTCGCCTCGATATCCGGCACCTGCACGCTCACTTCGCGACTTCAGCAACGACAGTAGCACGCCTGGCCGCACGCTTCGCTGGCGTGACGTACAGCTTTACGGCGCATGCGAAGGACATTTATCACACGAGCGTGCAACCGGCCGATCTCCGGCGCAAGCTGCGCGATGCCTCGGCTGTGGTTACCGTGAGCGATTACAACCTCGCTTATCTGCGACGAAGACACGGCGAGAACGCGGCTAATGTGCGTCGTGTCTACAACGGA
The DNA here is from genome assembly GCA_964605635.1 of uncultured Woeseiaceae bacterium. Taxonomy (GTDB): domain Bacteria; phylum Pseudomonadota; class Gammaproteobacteria; order Steroidobacterales; family Woeseiaceae; genus IDS-8. Next base: position 7,477 of record CAZSDL010000107.1, on the reverse strand, counting down.
CTATCGCTGGCGCAGTTTCCATACCAGGCGCCGGAGCGGCGGCGGGCCCGCATCGTTGCAGTCGGCAGACTCGTCGAGAAGAAGGGCTTCGACGTGCTGATAGACGCCTGCGCGCTGCTCGCGAAGCGCGGGCGTGCGTTCGACTGCGAAATTATCGGCGGAGGCGAACTCGCGTCGCAGCTGCAGGAGCGAATTGACACGCTGGGCTTGCAGCAACGCGTCGTTCTGTCGGGTTCACTGCCGCAAGGCGAGGTAATTCGCCGAGTGCAGGAATCCGCCGTCCTTGCGGCGCCCTGTGTCGTCGGCTCCGACAGTAACCGAGACGGTTTACCAACTGTACTGCTCGAGGCGATGGCACTCGGCACACCGTGCGTCGCCACCGATGTGACCGGGGTCCCGGAGGTATTACGCAACGAGACAACCGGGCTAGGCGTACCGCAGCACGACGCCCCGGCACTCGCCACGGCGCTCGAGCGACTACTTGCCGATGTCCCGCTCCGCATGCGGCTCGCGCAAGCCGCGCGGCAACTGATCGAGTCGCGCTTCGACACCGATCGCAATGCCGCACTGCTGCGGGCACTTTTTCGCGAGGGCGTAACCGAGGGAGCCAGCGAACGCGAGGAGCGCTGCGCATGAGAATCGCCTATGTATGCGCAGATCCTGGCGTACCGGTGTTCGGCTGCAAGGGCTGTTCCGTGCACGTGCAGGAAATGCTCCGCGCGCTGCAAAGTGCAGGGGCGGCTATTGACCTGTTTGCCGCCCGCAGCGGCGGCGAAGCGCCTGCGGATCTCCGTGGCCTGCGCGTACACAAACTGCATCGGCCACGCTGCAGCGACCTGGCAGCGCGCGAGCGGGAGCTTCTCGGCGCCAACACCGCGTTGCGCGCGGCGCTCGAGGAGACCGGTCCGTTCGACGCGGTGTACGAGCGGCAATCGCTCTGGAGTTACGCCGCCATGGAGTACGCGCGGGATTCGGGCGTTGCCGGGCTGCTGGAGGTTAATGCACCGCTCATCGAGGAGCAGGCGCAGCATCGAGGGCTCATCGATCGCGACGGTGCAGACGCGGCTGCGGCTCGCACCTACGCAGCGGCGCGCGCGTTACTCGCTGTATCGACTGGCGTCGCATCGTATCTTGCGCGCGCGACCGCTGCGTCGGGTCGTATTCACGTCGTGCCGAACGGCGTGGATACCGGACGCTTCCGTCCGAATCTGCCGCCCGCCAGCCCCGCACCCGCCGGCACTTTCACCGTCGGCTTCGTGGGCACACTCAAGCCATGGCACGGTCTGCCCGATCTCGTCGACGCTATCGCTGTTCTGCATGCACAAGGTGCGCGTCCCCGGCTTCTGATTGTCGGCGATGGGCCGGAACGCGAAGCTTTACTGCAGAGACTCGAGAAGCACCGGATTCGCCACCTGGCGCTGCTGCCCGGCGCCGTCGACCCGGCCACGGTGCCAAACTGGCTAGCCTCTATGGATGTGGCGGTAGCGCCGTATCCGGACAGCACAAATTGTTACTTCTCGCCGCTCAAGGTGTATGAGTACCTGGCCGCCGGGCTACCGATTGTTGCCAGCCGTAGCGGCCAACTGGCCGAGGTCCTGCGGGATGGCGTGACGGGTGTCTTTTATGCGCCGGGTGACGTTACGGCGCTGGCAACAACACTCCGGCGGCTCGCCGCCGACAGGGCAGGCTGCGCGCGCCTCGGCCGCGCGGCGCGCCAGGCGGCGCACGAATATACGTGGACCGGTGTTGCGCACCGGGCTCTCGCGTACGCCGGACTTGTCCCCCTGAGAACCCGCTCGGCGATTGGGCGATCCGCCTGATGAGCGCGCCGAGAAAACTGCGGCAAAGCCTGCCGTCGCTCGGCCGCATGCTCCAGCGGTTCGCACCCTATGTTCGACGGCACGCGGGTTTGGTCGGATTCGCGTTGTTGATGTTGCTGCTCGGCGTTGGCATCCGCCTGCTTGAGCCCTGGCCGCTCAAACTATTGTTCGATGGTGTTTTCGCAGATCGCCTTGGCGCCGGTGCAACGCCCGGAGTGCTCGCTAACCTGGCAACGCTTGACCCTGTTACATTGCTCACGCTCTGCGTCGTCGCACTGTTCGCAATTCTTGCCGCGCGCGCACTCACGTCCTATCTGTCCGTAATCGGGTTCGCGTTGGTCGGCAATCGCGTGCTTACTGCGGTGCGCAGCGATCTTTACCGAAACCTGCAACGCTTGTCACTCGGGTTCCATGCGCGCGCGCGGACCGGCGACCTGATCGTCCGTGTCATAAGCGACGTCGGCATGCTGAAGGATGTCGCCGTTACGGCAGCGCTGCCGCTCCTCGGCAACCTGCTGATCCTGCTCGGCATGGTCGCGGTCATGTTCTGGATGCACTGGCAGCTCGCGGCGATGGCTGTGCTGATCCTGCCGCTATTCTGGCTGTCCACGCTGCGCTTCGGCGGACGGCTGCGGCAGGTGGCTCGGAAGCAGCGCCAGCGCGAAGCGGCGCTCGCTGCAACGGCCGCGGAGTCTGTCGGCGCGATCAAGGTCGTGCAGGCACTATCGCTCGAGCGCATGTTCGAACGGGCATTCGCCAACCAGAGTGACGCTGACCTCAAAGCCGGCGTGCGCGCGAAGCGGCTCGCTGCAGGTCTCGAACGAAGCGCCGATGTACTGATCGCACTGGCCACTACCCTGGTGCTCTGGCACGGCGCGCGGCTGGTTCTTGCGAACGAGCTCACTCCCGGCGACCTGCTGGTTTTCCTGTTCTACCTCAAGGCGGCGTTTCGCCCGGTGCGCGATCTCGCCAAGTACACGGGCCGGCTTGCCAAGGCTTCAGCGGCGGGCGAGCGAGTGCTCGAACTGCTGGAGGCAACGCCGGAGGTCCAGGATGCACCCGACGCACGACCGGCGCCGCCTTTTCTTGGTCGAGTGTGTTTCGAAGGAGTGTCGTTCGGCTATGAAGCAGATCACGAAGTACTGCGGGATATAAGTTTCGACATCGATGCCGGCGAGCGTGTAGCCCTCGTTGGCGTTTCGGGAAGCGGGAAGTCGACGATCGCAAGCCTCATGTTGCGCCTCTATGATCCCGCGGCCGGACGCATAACCATTGATGGCTCCGATTTACGGGACTACACGCTCCAATCCCTGCGCGAGCAGATAAGCGTTGTCTTGCAGGAACCGCTGCTCTTCGCCGCGTCGGTGCAGGAGAACATTGCGTGTGGCGCCACCGGAGCGACCGATGCGGACGTACGCGCCGCGGTGCAGCTCGCGAACGCCGACAGTTTTATCAACGCCCTGCCGGATGGCTTTGCGACGATCCTGGGAGAGCGTGGCGTCACACTTTCGGCCGGCCAGCGACAGCGCCTCGGAATCGCAAGGGCCGCGGTGCGCAAGTCCGCGTTCCTGATCCTCGACGAACCGACTGCGGCACTCGACGAGGGAAACCAGCAGGCCGTTTCGGACGCGCTCTGGCGCCTCGCTCGTGGCCGGACAACGCTGCTGATCACGCACGACTTGCAGCAGGCCGCACGCGCCGATCGCGTGCTTCATCTGCATGATGGCCGGATCATCGAGCAAGGCACGCACGGTGAACTCATGCGGGCCCGCGGTCGCTACGCCGCCCTATACGAGAGCCAGACCAAGGCCGCGCGTGCCAACGGACGGGCGCTTGTGATTCCGGAGCACGCTCATGCTGTCGGCCGCTGACGCCGCGCTGGTGCGCCGCGATCCAGGAATCCGCGGACTCGATACCGTGCTTGATGTGGAGGCATTCGCGGCATTGCTCGCGCGCCGGGCAAAGGAAGCCGAGCTCCGTGACGTGCGTGTTACCTACCTGCGGTACAAGCCGGGAATTGATTGCCTCGTCGGCTATCGGGTCTCGATCGCGGGCATTGACACGTGTATTCACGCGCATGCGTACGGCCACGCTGCGGAGGCAAAGCTCGCAAAAGCCAGGCAGCGCACAGGAGTTCGCGGTGCACTCGGCTCCGGCTGCTTTGTCGATGATGCGAAAGCACTCGTGATCAATGTGTTTCCCACCGACCGCAAGCTAAAGGCGCTGCCAGTGCTCGCGGAGCCGGAGCAACGGCGGAGCTTGCTACGGAGCGTGTTTCCCGCCAGTCAGGAATTCGCGCAGGAATTCGAGGTCGGCACGCTGGCCACCCTGCGTTACAAGCCCGAGCGGCGCTACGTGGCAAGGCTGCAGGGCGCGCATGGCTGCAAGCTGCTCCTGAAGGCGTACACCAAGGAAGGCTATGGCGGCGTGCGCGATAACGCGAAAGCGCTGCGGTCGCGCGGCTTGCTACAGATTCCGCGGCGGCTGGCCCGTTCGAACAAACACCGTTTGCTCGCGTATGAGTGGCTCCCTGGATGCGAACTCGCAGCCCTGCCCGGCGGTCCGGCGGCGAACACGGCGACGCTCGCGCGCATTGGCGTCGCGCTCGCCGAGTTGCACGCACAGGAAACACGCGGCCTGGCGATACGAAGCCGCCGGGCGGAAGCGGTCGCCGTTCTGCGGGCGGCGCGCGGAGTCGCTGCGGCATGCGCGGAGCTGGGGCCGCTTGCGCGCGCTCTCGCTCGGGAACTGTGCCGACACCTTCTTGCCAGCCCTGCGATTCGTCGCCCCACTCACGGCGATTTTCACGCCGGGCAGATCGTGTTGCCAGAGGACGGCCGGATAGGAATTCTCGATCTCGATCGCGCCGCGCTCGGGGATCCGGCAACCGATCTCGGTGGGTTCGCCGCCCAGCTCGAACGCGACGTTGCGATCGGCAGGCTGACTCCGGCGCTCGCAGCGGCTGCGACCGATGCATTGCTTGACGGCTATCGGTCCGGTCCGCTCCAGCTGCACGGTGAGCGGCTGGCATTGCAGACGGCCTCTGCCTTGCTGCGCCTGGCACCCGAACCGTTTCGCCAGCGTGAGCCGGAGTGGCCCCGGCTGTGCGCGGCAATTCTCGCACGCGTTGAAGAACTGCTGCGTCGTGTGCCATCACCCGGAAGCTCCAGGAGACGACACGGCCGCGAGATGCCGCGTCCCGCGGTCGCTACGATCGACAGTTGCAATGACAAGGCCATGCCCGCGCTGCGCGATGCGCTCGATCCGCCAACAATGCGCAAGTACCTGCGGCGCTGCCTCGCGGCGTTCGGCCGAGAGCCATTCGAGATTCGCGCGATCCGCCTCATGCGCCACAAACACGGGCGCCGCTGCGTAGTCGAGTACGAGCTGGAGTTTGCCGGACACTCAGTCACCGTGCTCGGCAAGTTGCGTGCGAAGGGCCTCGACCGCAGGACCTACCGTCTTTATCGCAAATTGTGGCGGAGCGATTTACGCAGCGGCAGTCTCGACCTGCCGCAGCCGCTCGGCGCCGTCGCCGGTCTGGGTATGTGGCTGCAACGCAAGGTGACGGGTACGCCCGCCACGGAGTTGTTCGGGAGCCCGGACGCTGAGGCACTCGCGCGAGAGATTGCCGTTGCTGCTTTCCGTTTACATCAAGTTGAGTCGCTGCCGCAGCGATCGCATACGGCGGCCGACGAAATTGCAATCCTGCAAGATCGTCTCGCACAGGTCGCGTTGAAAAGGCCTCGCCTGGAGACGCGTCTTGGCCGACTGAAGGCGGTCTGCGAACGCCTGGCGAAGTCATTGCCACGGATTACTCCGCAACTCATTCACCGTGACTTCTACGGGGATCACGTTCTTGTAGCCGACGAACGACTGTACCTGCTCGATTTCGATCTCTGCTGCCAGGGAGACCCCGCAGTGGACGTCGGCAACTTTGTGGCACACATGAGCGAGCAATCGCTGCGCGAGCACGGGGACGCAGAGGCATTGGCCGCGGAGGAGGAAGCGCTGAAGGAGCGCTATGTGGAACTCGCAGGCGCAGCCGTGCGAGAACGAATCGAGATATACGCCGCCCTGACCCTGGCGCGGCACGTTCACATCACCACGCTCATTGCGGCACGCCGACCGTATACCGAAGCGTTGCTCGAACTCAGCCTGGAGCGCGTGCACGCGCTCGAACGCCAGCGCTCTCAACCGAGGCCGCTGGTCACCCAGACAGCAACATCGTTGCACACCCGGAGCCGTGAGCATAACCGTTGCGGAGGTAAGGAGATCCGATGATCAGGAACGTTGTGCTTGTCACAGCACTTGTAGTCATGAGTTCGGGCGGCGTCGCGGCACAACCGAACAGCGACGCGGTCCCGCTGGAACAACAGAGGTCCACGGTACGCGCGACTGATCGGGACGCTGCACCTTCCCCTGACATTCGACTGACCGATGCGCTCACATTCGGCGGGCGCTTCGATGTGAAGTACGAGCTGGAGGGCAACTACAATCTCGATAAAGACACGGACGAGCAGGAGATGATCCTGCTGCCTGAACTTACGTTTTCGCTCTCGTATGAACCTTTCGATGACTTCGAACTTTTTGCGAACCTCGCGCTCGCGCGGGAATATGCGATCGATGAGCCCGGCCCCGAAAACCGACCTCTGCGACTGCAGCTGGAGGAATTATTCGTCCAGTTCGACGACGTCATGGAGCTTGCCGGCGGCGACGTCTCGTTCCAGGTCGGGCGTCAGCGCTTCGACGATACGCGCGAGTGGCTGTTCGATGAGCGATTGGACGGCGTACGGGCCTACTACGAGCGCGACGATTTCACGCTGGAGTTGGCAGCGACGCGGCAGAACAATCGGGACTTGCGCAACAGCAGTCCACAACGACCGATCGACAGCTATCTGATCTACGGCTACCAGGAATTTGAGGACGAAGAGTTTGAACTTCTGGGCAACGACTTCGAGCTCAAGGAGCTGCTCGTCGGCGGCTACGCGATGGTCCGCAACGATCCCAACATCAACGGCGAGGATCTTAGCTTTCTGGGTGTGCAGCTCTACGGTGAATTCGAACGCTTGCAGCACTGGTTGGAGTTCTCGTATGTCACCGGCAAAGGCAGTGACCAGCAGAACCGGGTGAGAGGTTATGCGTTCGACGTCGGCGGCACGTACGTATCAGAGCTGCCCTGGGGCCTCGCGTTTACACTGGGTTACGCGTTCGGCAGCGGGGATGCAGACCCGCAAAATGGCACCGACAATAATTTTCGCCAGACAGGAATGCAGGACAACCAGGCTTACCTGGCCGACGGGGTCGTCCCGTTCCGCTTTTACGGCACGCTCCTCGAACCCGAGTTGAGTAATCTCAAAATTCGCACAGCCGGCCTGAGTATCAAGCCGCACGACGGCATCTCGGTCCACCTCCTTTATCACGACTACCAGCAGCATAAGGCGCTGGACGAGTTGCGGGATACGAATCTCGATCAGGACCCGAACGGCGAAAACCGCGATATCGGCAGGGAGATCGACCTGGTGCTCGGATTGGAGCTGTCCCGCGTGGCCATCGAGGTCGAGACCGGGTACTTCATGCCCGGCGCGGCGTTCGACGACTCTGCAAACGACAATGCCTTCTTTGTAGAGATAGATTTTCAGCTGCGATTCTGAGCG
>CAZSDL010000106.1:0-8481 GCA_964605635.1 uncultured Woeseiaceae bacterium | reverse complement strand
AGGGCCCAGCGCAAGCCGCGCTGCTCGTTAGGCTCGAGCGCTTCCATGGTCGGCATATCCTGGAGGTCGCCGTCCACTTCCGTGTCTTTCAGTCGCGGCTCGACAATTCTATCCGTCAGGTACCAGCCCAGGGTGATGATAAGCAGTGACGAAGCGGTCGTAAAAAAATAATTGTTGAGCGGATTGAGCACCACGTTCGGGTCGAGAATCTGCGCACCGGCCTGCGAGATGCCTTGTAACATCGGGTCGAGCGCGGAGGGCACGAAGTTGGCAGAAAAGCCGCCGGACACTCCGGCAAAGGCAGCTGCAATGCCGGCCAGCGGATGCCGGCCTGCTGCATAGAAGATGATGCCGCCCAACGGGATGACGAGGACGTAGCCGGCATCAACCGCCGTGTGGCTGATTATTCCTACAAGAATCACCATCGGCGTCAACAGCCAGCGGGCGGTTACCGCCATCATTGCGCGCAAACCGGAATTGATGAAGCCGGTGTACTCGGCAACGCCGATGCCGAGCATTGCCACCAGCACCACGCCGACCGGATGGAATTGCACAAAATTGGTCACCATGACCGAGAAAAACGTGGTGATTGCGGTGCCCGACAGCTGGTTCATGATTCGCAAGTCATCACCCGATCGCGGATCGATGACCTCGAACTGGATCCCGGACAATGCCCACGACAACAGCCAGACGATAACGAGCAGCAAGACGAATAGCATCGCCGGGTCCGGAAGTTTATTGCCCGCTCTTTCGACTGCGCCGAGAATGCGCTCCATGCGGCTGACGCGCGGTGCTTTTTCCTTCGCCATGTAGAAGTCCTTAGGTTATCTCACTGACCGCGGGGAGGGTTATTCCTGGGTCAAACCGCGAAACAGCGTACGCGTCATCCGCTCCGTGGTGATGAATTGCCAATTCCACTTGTCGTGATAAACGGCGAGCGGGTTCGCTGCGACCACCTCATCCTCGGATTGGCCTTCATTTATCAAGTGCTGGACGCGGTCTCTTGCATCGACCAGCATGTCACGCGACGCTTGCAAGTCGTCTCTATCGGCAACAGGTCCATGTCCCGGAATGATGCGGGTCCCGGGTCCAGCCAGAGACAACATATCTTCCTGTGCTGCAATGTAGCCGGCCACACTGCCACCCGAGTCCAGATCGATGAACGGGAAAATCCCATTGAACATGGCGTCGCCCGTATGCAGGACGTTGGCGTCACGAATGAAAATTATCGCATCCCCGTCGGTGTGTGCCGCCGGCACATGAAAAACAAACGCCTCATGGCCGTTCAGGTGGAATGTCATCGAGTGCGAAAACGTAATCTGGGGCAAAGCATCGGTAGCCATTACTGTGTCGTCGTCTGTGCCGGCCTGGACCTGCTCCGAGAGGCGTAAGCGGGTATTGTCCTGCGAAATGATCGTCGCTCCGGCGCGATGAAACGCTTCGTTGCCGCCAATATGGTCGCCATGCAAATGGGTGTTGATGACGAAGTCAACCGGATCGCGAGTGATCTCCGCCACCGCCGCCAGCGTCTTGTCTGCTAACGGCTCCAGACCGTCGTCAATCAGCACGACACCGTCGTCGCCTATCAGCAGGCCGAGGTTGCCTCCCGTAAAGCCACCCCGGCCCTCGAGCATGAAGATGCCCGGAGCGACCTCGGTCGACTTGAAGGAAATTTCAGCATCCTGGGCTGCGGAGGGTAAGGCGGCAAACACAATCAGAATGACACCCCATTGACGCATTGTTCTCATTTTGTAACTCCAAGGACGCGCATTGCCGATTTCGAGCCGGTGCCATTGTACGCATCGGAGCAAATCAATGCATCGAATTGACGCTGTCTCGCGTCTTGAGCCGGGCCTCTCTGCGCAGCTCTGCTGACCGGTAGCGACGCCTTTCCAGCGTCGTCTGCGGTACTACCTCGGGTACGCTCGCAGGCTTGCCGGCAGCATTGAGCGCAACAAAGGTCAGGTACGCGGAAACGACGTGTCGCGACGTGCCGTCGAATGAATTTTCAGCGGATACCTTGACGCCGATTTCCATTGAACTGTGCCACGCGCGATTGATAGCAGCCCGTATCACCAGTGTTTCGCCCGCGCGTGCCGGCGCGAGGAAGTTAAGGCTGTCCACGGCGGCGGTCACCGAGGTCATGCCACTGTGTCGTTCGGCGACGATCAGTGCCGTTCGGTCGCACAACGACATCACCAGGCCCCCGAAAACCGTCCGATCGGAATTGAGATCGTTCGGAAATATCTTGTAAACGTTATGCTCGACAGCCGAGTCGGCCGGCGGTTTACCTTTAGTGATCATGGGTCGTCCTTCTCAATGCAAGGGCCAGCAGTCGCTGCGAAATACGTTCGCTAAACGACTTGGGATCCGTTAAGTCCATCCGCTTTAACGCTTCGCGCTGTTGGTCAGCGGGGCGCCGAATGGCAGCCGTGGCCAGTGTACGTATGCGAGAACCGGGCTGCGCCATCGCATTTTTGAGCCAGGTCAGCGCGTCAGCCAGTTCTTGCTCGACAGATGTAAAGTCCGTGCCCAGGGGGTACGGCGGGAAATGACTGGCAACCGCGGCATCGTTGAAGACAGTGGCAAGTGACGCCGGAGTGTTGTAAGCAGCATTGTCCGGTATGACGTAGTCTGTCGCGATTTTTCCTGAACTGCGAGCGCTCGCGAGCAGCGACGATTGAAATTCGGAATCGGCAATATTCAGTAGGGAAGCGATGATGTCCTGATCGCACTGGCCGCGCGTTGCTGCAATACCGTATTCGTTGGCGAAAATATCCCGATAGTGTCGCGGTACGGTTGTGTGCCCGTATTGCCAGAGGATGTTCGACTGTGGCTTGCCTTTATGCAGACGCCGGCTGCCGAAGACAAGGATCGAATGTGCGTCATCGAGTGCGTGGGCCATTCTGACAAAGTCAAACTGACCACCAACACCGCTGATGATGCGGCCCTCATCCAGGCTGTCGGACACCGCCGCACCGAGCAGAGTTACCATCATTGTTTCGTTTACGAAGCGTGCATTGCGGCGCTGACGGCGTTTGACTGCCTCTTCGCCGTACAGGCGGTTGACGAATGAAATCGACGTCATCGAGATACGGCGGCGACGGGATTCGGGCATCGTTCGCAAGCGCTCGTAGAGAGCGCGGGAGCCGATAATGAAACCAGCGTGCAAGCATGTTTCGTTGCCTTCCCCGGCGCCGCGATGCACGATGTCGGAATCGAACAATGCGCATGCGGCGTCGCTTAACAGTTCCGTGGCGATATACAGTCCCTCGCGGAACGGCTCGGTATACAAGGGCAGGTCGGGCCGCCGCCCCGATGCAGGACCCCCTGGCAGGCGCACCAGTACATCGCGAAAGATCTCCGGCTCACGTTGTCGCAGGATCAGGCAGTGTGCGACGGCATCGCTAAGGGAGCCGATACCGAGCTGCAACGTGCCGCCATCCGGTACCAGGCTCGCCACGTGCATGCCGGTCGCATAGTCACGGTTGGCTACTTTCCGGTTCGGAAGCCCGAACATCGGATACTGGCACGCTGGCGTATCCAGCAGAAAATCGAAGCGATCGAGCGGCTGCTCAGCATCCCCGTACATGTACGGCAGGTCATCGTTCACCTGCCCGACCAGCGCAAAAGGTGCGCCGGCCGCTCGACATCGTTCGAGCTCGGGAAGCAGGTCGAGGGTGACTTCAGGGTTTGTGCCAAGGCTAAGCTTGCCGGCATTGCCAGCATCGCGTGCCACCAGTTGCGCGATCACGTTGACGCCGAGCTTCAGCAGTTCGCCGGCCACCTGTGTGTAATTCAGACTGGTATAGGTACGCTGTGCCAATTGATTGCCGAGGTACCCGCCCGGCCGGAAATAGAATTCCCGCACGCGAATGTTCTGCGGCAATTCTTGTCGCCTGACCGCATCCGCGTATGCCAGCGAAGGCCAATTCGAATAAAGCCGGGCGGCGAGAGGCTCGAGAAAGCGGCGTTCGAGATCGCTTCCGGCTTGCGGTACTTCCAGAGTCAGTGCCGTAAAAATCGTCAACGAAATTTCGGGATCTCTTAGCGCCTTTTCGTACAGGGCATTTGCAACATGTACCGCTTTTCCAAGCCCGACCGGCAGCCCGAGTACGATTTTCTTGCCGATTGCCTCAACAATGGCGGTGGCGAGACGGTCAGGCGAGTCGAATTGTGCAGGCATGAAGGCTCGCTGTCGGCGTGGCACGGTGATTATGCAAAGTCGACAGTCTACCTTAGCAGATTGACGATCTTGTGGGCTCACTCTGCATCGAGCCGTTCCGCATTCGCCCGCAGGGCGGGCTCCTACAGTTTACGTATCGAGCCGTTCCTTTTGCGCCTTGTACGAGCACGCCTTGCGCGCGAATGGGAAAAGCACTGGTATCGTGCCGTGTTCCGACGATACGGAGTTCTCATATTCCGCAATCGATCGGCGGCGAAACAAGCGCGTGAGAGTCGTATCACAGCCGTGCTGTCCTGGTCCCGGTAACGTCCCGCTTGCTGTTCTTAACAAGGCATACCGTGTATGCACGCTACCAACAACGTCATTCCGTTTCCACTCACCCGCAGGCGCGAATTCCAGGGCTGCCCGCATTGCGGCAAGCGGACCAGCGTTTGGCGCATCGGTCGGTTGGTCTGGGCCTATTGTGATATTCATGCCGTTCGCTGGGTCGCCGCCGATTTGCAAAGAATTCCGCGTAACGGTATCGACCGGCAGCAACTGAAAAAGGGTCTCGAGTTCCTCTCTGCTTTCGACGAAGTATCGCTCTGATCGCCGCCCTGACTTCGGTCAGGTGTACGCCATTCGCATCGCGCCACTTGCCAGACCCGGCACTAACTTACTACAGTTGTGAATTGCCGGTGCTTACCCGTCGCCCGTATTCGTAGCACGGCAGCTTGGCAACAGGTGGAGCCCACGCGTGGAGAATCCTCAACCGGTCGACCTGGATACCCGTCCGGTCGCGATCGAAAATGCGATCGGGACCAGCGTCCCGGTCATTGACATTCGGCCCCTGATCGATGGCTCGGCGGCCGGCGATGTGCAGGAAGTCGTCGACAGTGTCGTACGTGCATGCCGGGATTGGGGCTTCTTCCAGGTCATCAATCACGGAATCTCCCGGAGCCTGCAGGAAAGCGTCTGGCGACAGATGCAGGAATTTTTCGAACGGCCGCTGCCCGAGAAGGAAGCTGTTATGCGCACCCGGGAAAACCCCTGGGGCTACTACAACAACGAATTGACAAAGAACCAGCGCGACCGCAAAGAGGTATTCGACTTCACGCGCGACGGTGTTGACGGCATTTACGCTGCCGAAAACCGCTGGGCGCCCCGTCTGGCCGACTTTCAGGCAACCATGCTGGCCTGGCTGGAGGCCTGCACGGAGGTCTCCCTGAAGTTGCTGCAGGCCTTTTGCGCCGGGCTCAACCTGCCGGCGGACTATCTTGCAGCCAAGTTTGCCCCAGACCATACGGGCTTCGTGCGCCTCAACTACTATCCTGTCAGGGATCCGCTTGCCGGAAAAATGCTTGAACAGCTACCGGCTGCCGATCTCGGCGTTCACCACCATACCGACGCGGGCGCATTGACTTTGCTCCTGCAGGACGACGTTGGTGGCCTGCAGGTTTACACCCGGGACTTCTGGCACGATATTCCGCCCGTCGAAGGCGCCATGGTCGTGAATACCGGTGACATGATGCAGGTATGGTCGAATGACACTTACCAGGCTGCCATCCACCGGGTGCTGGCGATGAAATCGCAGGACCGGTTCAGTATCCCGTTCTTCTTCAACCCGGCTGCAGGAACCACGGTAGAGCCGCTGCCGACGACGGTAACGGCGGGGCGGGCGAGCCGTTATCGCCCTATCGACTGGGCTGAATTTCGGGGCAGGAGAACAGACGGAGACTACGCCGACTACGGTCCGGAAGTGCAGATATCGCACTACCGTCGTCAGTAGCGTAAAAAATTCAGGGGAAAGAATTGTTGGTATTGCCTACACCGGCGGCAGCACGCGCATGCTTCCTGGCTTTGTTTTGTCTCGCTGCGTCCTGTGAACGCGCGTCCGCGCCGTTTCTCGAAGAATATCGGAGCGTCGACCTGGTGATCGAGAACGGGCGCATCCTGGACGGGCTTGGCAACGCCGCATTTGCAGGGGATGTGGTCGTCGTAGGGGACAGCATCGTGTTTGTCGGCGATGCCCGGTTCACAAGCCGGGACTTCGAAAGTCGCGTAAAGCGGCGGGTCGATGCAGCCGGTCGCATCGTTGCGCCCGGGTTCATTGATTTGCATTCGCATGGCGATCCGCTGGAGACAGCAGAGTTCGAGAATTTCCTGGCCATGGGCGTCACGACCATTGCGCTGGGCCAGGACGGCTCGAGCCCGGACGCGCAACCGCTGTCGAACTGGCTGGATCGGGTGGCGGCCTCCGGCATCGGCACCAACCTTGCCATGTTCGTCGGTCATGGGACCTTGCGCATGCAGTCGGGTATCGGGCTTGATCCGGATCCACCCGAAGACCTCTTGCAGGCAATGCTGATGCTTCTCGATGAGACGCTGCCCTATACCTTTGGCATGAGCACGGGCCTCGAGTACAACCCCGGGCTCAACGCACGGCCGGCGGAATTATTGGCGTTGGCTCGCATCGTCGGCGAGCACGATCGGCTCATCATGAGCCACATGCGCAATGAAGACGACGACCAGCTCGAAGCATCGCTCGCTGAATTGCTCGACCAGGGACAGCATGCCCGGGTCCACGTGGCGCACTTGAAATCGGTGTACGGCAAAGGCGCCGAGCGTGCCGAGGAACTGCTGTCGATCCTCAGCGATGCGCGAGCATCGGGTATAGCCGTAACGGCAGACGTTTATCCCTACACCGCGAGTTACACCGGAATCGGCATCGTGTTTCCGGTATGGGCCAAGACCGCGGAGCAGTTCGAGGTGGCAAAGCGCGAGCGCCGTGATGAACTTGCTGCCTGGCTGCGGGAACGAATCGGCCAACGAAACGGCCCTGAAGCCACGCTTCTTGGTACCGAACCCTACACCGGTAAGACGCTGGCCGACCTTGCTTTCGAACTCGAAACCCCGTTTGAAGACGTGCTGATCGATGTCATTGGCCCGCAAGGCGCATCCGGTGCGTATTTCGTCATGAACGATGCACTGCAATCGCGCCTGCTGGAGGATCCCCATATCGGTGTCAGCTCGGACGGCAGCCCTACCGGCTTTCATCCGCGCGGCCATGGAACGTTTGCCACGATTATCGAGGACTTCGTTGTCGAGCGTGAAGTACTGGCACTCGAAGAAGCGGTGCGCAAAATGACCTCGTTCGCGGCAGAAATCATTGGCATCGACGACCGTGGCGTTCTGCGCGAAGATATGCGTGCAGACCTGATTGTCTTCGATCCGCAAAACGTTAAGGCAAAGGCGACCTATCCGGATCCGTTGCAGCTTGCCGAGGGCTTTGACGTCGTGATCGTCAATGGCCAAATTGCCCGGCAGGGCGGCCAGCTCAGCAGTGATTTGTTCGGCCGTGTGCTGACCCCGAGCAGCCGCTGACATGAAATCAGGGACAACTCCGGCCGCGCGACTCGTTGCTGATGCGCTGCTGCAGTCTCGACATGGCAAACCTGTGGTTCTGCAGAAAGTAATTGAAAGCGACGCCAAGGCCGTCGTGCTCGACCTGAGCCACGAAAGCGAACTACTAAAAGGACGTCCCGCAGATTCGGGAGTCGACTGGCTGACAAATCGAATCGAAAAAGTTATGGCCGAATACGGCACGCGATTCGCCTATGGACGCTACGCTGAGCCGCGAGCACTGTACGACAACGAGCACTTTGCCGGTGATGCGCTCGGCTCGGTGGAACGGCGCACCGTGCATATGGGTATCGATCTGTTCTGTGTGGCTGGCACTGTCATTCACACGCCACTCGATGGCGTCGTGCACCTGGTCGCCAACAACGATCGTGAACTCGATTATGGCCCTATGCTGGTGCTGCGGCACGGCGCGCCGAACGGCAAGCCCTTTTACACACTCTACGGCCACCTGCTGCTTACCAGCATCGGGTCGACAGCGGCTGGCCAGCGCGTTGCTGCCGGTGAGCCGGTAGCCGCTGTCGGCCGGCCTCCCGAAAATGGCAACTGGCCGCCGCATTTGCACTTTCAACTTATTCTCGATTTGCTCGATCTCGGCGCCGATTTCCCGGGGGTCTGCCGTGTGAGCGAGCAGGACCGGTGGCTGGCGCTGTCGCCCAGCCCGGCATTTTTCTTTCCGGAGATCGCCCCGGACAGGCTCGACTATCGAGCCGCTCGTATCGTCAGATGAACCAGCCGATTGACAGGTAAGCGAGAACGCTGACCGCACCTACCACAAGGGCATAGGGCATCTGGGTCTTGATGTGATCGATATGATCGGAAGCGGCCCCGGTTGACGCCAGGATCGACGTATCCGACAGCGGCGAGCAGTGGTCGCCGAACACGCCGCCGCCGGC
>CAZSDL010000105.1:1094-8515 GCA_964605635.1 uncultured Woeseiaceae bacterium | reverse complement strand
TAGGTACTTGTGCGCCAAACCTCCGAATTGGTGAACCCGGCACTAACTACGGGCACTAACTACGGGTACCTGTGCGCCAAACCTCCGAATTGGTGAACCCGGCACTAACTACGCGGCACGGCACTAACTACGCGGCACTAACTACGAGCCCGGCACTAACTACGAGCCGAACCTACGAATTGGCGTACCCGGCACTACCTACGGGTGGGGGGCCGCTGTGGAAGCGGAATTGGGGGTCTGGGGCGGTGATGAGGGTTGCTTCGACTTCCTTTAGGATAGCGAGGCGGGTGTTTGTTTCTTCGGTGAACTGCCCTGCCTCCTGCTGCGCCAGTTCCAGGTAGATTTCGAAGTGGCGGGCTTCTGACTCGAGTAGGGCCGCGTAGACTCCTGCAATCTCCTCTGGTAACTGCGGCACCAGCATTGCAAATCGCTCACAAGAGCGCGCTTCGATGAGGGCCGCGACCAGCAGCATATCGCCCATGCGCGCCGGCTCGTGCGGTCGCACAGCGTCGCGCAATGCCGCTGCGTAGCGTGATGCGGACAGTCGCTGAAACGGCAGCGACATCGTGTGCATCGTTTTTCGCACCTGCTCGAAGTGTCGCAATTCCTCGCGCGCCAGGCGCGACATCCGCTGCACGAAATCGGCGCGCTCCGGGTAGCGGTAGATGAACGCAAGCGCCGTCGAGGCGGCTTTCAACTCACAATTGGCATGATCCTGCAGCAGCTCCGGCAGGCGCTGAACGGCCTCGTCGACCCACGCCTGCGGCGTCGCTGCCGCCAGAAATTCAGCAATGGGTGCAGGAATCACGACGGTGGTCCCAGCAGCTCTGCGACTTCAGCAGCACTCTGAATTCGTTCGTCGGGGTTCTTTGCAAGAAGCCGTTCGATCAGGTTCTGATGATGCCGGAAGCAATCCGGCAACGTCGGTATCGGCGAATGCGAATGCTTGTAGATAATGCCCATCGCATTCGCCGCCTTGTATGGCTTGTCGCCGGTCAGCATTTCGTAAAGGATGACACCGAGGCTGTAGATATCACTGCGCGCATTGACGTCATCGGCGTGCCCTTGCTCCGGACTCATATAATAAGGCGTGCCAAAAATCTCGCCGCTGTCCGTTATTTCCAGTTGCAGGCGCATGCGTTTCGCAAGTCCGAAATCGATCAGGGCGATGCTGTCGTCATCTCGCAGCATCACGTTTCCTGGCTTGAGATCGCGATGCAGGATGCCGAGCTTGTGCACCTCCGCCAGCGCGCTCGCAATCTGGCGCGCATAACGCAGTGCGTCGCGCTCGACGATGCCGGACTGGATTCGCTGCCGCAGATCGCCGCCGGAGAGGTATTCCATCGCGATGTGGGCATGATCGTCGCTGACACCAAGATCGTAGATCTGCACGATGTTCGGGTGATGGAGATCCGCGATCATCTCGTACTCTTGCAGAAACCGGTCGAACGCGCCGATGCCATCGGCCAGGTCCGGCACCTGGCGCAGCACCTTCAGGACCATCTTGATGCCGGACGATTCCTTTTGCGCCAGGTACACGGCCGAATGCTCACTGACCGCCAGCTTGCGCAGGAAGCGGTAGCCCTTGACCAGCGGATGAATGCCGGTTCGCAGATCACCCACGAACAGTAAGTCAGTCGATGCGCTACCCCGCCTGGCGCGCAGGATGTGACCAACGCGCACAATCAACTCGTCATGCTTGAAACGGTTGCGCAAAAAAACGCCTTGCACACCGGCATCGGTAGCCTTCAGCCGCATTTCACGATTGCTGCAGAAATACACCACGGGAGGAAAGCCCGGCGTCTTCAGATATTTCTTCAGCGTCTGCAATCCACTGCGGTTGCCCTGATTGTCGCCGAGCAACAGGATGTCGTTGCCCGCGCCGCTGAATTCGTCAGGCAGGTGGCCGTCAGAGGTCGGGTCGTAGAATGAAATAATCGCCTCGGGCCAGTGCGTCGTTACGTGATGCATCAGTAGCGTCCGGAAGTCCGCCTGGCCATCGATTATCATGAATTTCAGACTCATGCCGGCAAGCTAACTCACTATCCCGCACGACGCTACATACCGACAGCGGTATCCGTGTCGTCATGGTCATCCGCAAGCACTGACTCGCTGGTCGCGAAGCCCGGATTGACCTTGTGGCTCGCAGACGCCATGTACCCGGTTGCATGCTTGTCTTTCTCACGCAGTTTCTTGGCTCGATCGCTGCGCATCGTCTCGAGGCGCTGCAAATACACTGGCGTAACGTCGCCAGTGACGTACTCGCCGGAAAAACACGATGTATCGAATTCGGAAATCGTGGAATTGCCGTGCCGCACGGAGCGCACGAGACCGTTCAGGTCGAGGTAGATCAGGCGATCGGCGCCGATGAGCTCCTGTATTTCCTTGATCGAGCGGCCGTTGGCGATCAGCTCCGAGGCCGCAGGCATGTCGATGCCATAAACATTCGGAAAACGCACCGGCGGCGCAGCGGACGCAAAATACACCTTGCGTGCCCCTGCATCGCGGGCGATCTTGATGATCTGTCGCGACGTGGTGCCACGCACGATCGAATCATCGACCAGCAGCACATTCTTGCCGCGAAATTCCAGATCGATGGCGTTCAGCTTGCGGCGCACCGACTGAGCGCGTTCCGCCTGCCCCGGCATGATAAACGTGCGTCCGATGTAGCGATTCTTGATGAAGCCTTCGCGATACTTGACGCCAAGATGGTAGGCAACCTGCAGTGCTGAGGTGCGGCTCGTGTCGGGTATCGGGATGACGACATCGATGTCGTGGTCCGGCCACTCGCGCACGATTTGCCCGGCCAGTTGCTCGCCCATGCGCAGGCGCGCCTTGTAAACCGACAGGTTGTCGATGATTGAATCCGGCCGCGCGAAATAGACGAACTCGAAAATACACGGCGAGTAGCCGGACGCCGCTGCGTACTCGCGGCTGTGCAAAGTACCGTCGTTCTGAATGAAGATTGTTTCGCCCGGCAACACGTCGCGTACGCGCTTGAATTGCAGTATGTCGAGCGCGACGCTCTCGGAAGCCACCATGTACTCCATACCTTGATCGGTCTCCCGGCAGCCCAGCACCAAGGGCCGGATGCCGTTCGGGTCCCGGAACGCCACAATGCCGTGGCCGATGATCATGGCAACCACCGCGTATCCGCCGGAACAACGCTCATGCAGTGCAGCTACTGCATTGAATACCTGGTCGGGTTCGGGATGGCCGTTGCTGCGGCTCTGCAGTTCATGGGCGAAAACGTTCAGCAACACTTCCGAATCCGAGCCGGTATTGAGATGGCGACGGTCCTGTTGGGTCAGCAACTCAGCAAGTTCGTCGAAATTGGTCAGGTTGCCATTGTGGGCGAGGCATATGCCGTAAGGGGAGTTGACATAGAACGGCTGCGCCTCCGACGCCTGTGCGCCGCCCGCCGTTGGATACCGCACATGGCCGAGGCCGATATTGCCGGTCAGCCGCAACATGTGCCGATGCTGGAAGACATCGCGCACGAGGCCGTTGCTCTTGCGCACCTGCAGACCGCCCTCGCCCCAGGTCACGATCCCCGCGGCGTCCTGCCCGCGATGCTGTAAAACGGTCAAGGCATCGTAAATCGCCTGGTTGACCGGGCGCTTGCCGACGATTGCCACTACACCGCACATTCGATGTCGTCCCCCGTATAGCGTCGCATCGCCGTAACGTCCGGCAGCGTCTCGTCCGGATACAAAAGCTCGGCACCTTTCGGCGCCATGACGCGAATCCAGTCGGCAACGATCGTGGCATACGGAATGAGTCGCGATTCCTGCCACCAGCTATCGCGATCGAAACTCGCGATCTGCGCACCGATGATGAAAACGCCAATCAGCAGTGCGCCGCGGGCCAGGCCGAACATGCCACCCAACGCACGATCAGTGCCGTTCAGTATGGAAAGCCGCACCAGGCGAGACACCGCCCAGCCCAGCAAACCGCCAACGGCTAGAACGGCGACAAAAATAAGGATGCGGCCGAACCACAATTGCAAACCGTCGGAGCTGATCCAGTTTTCACCCAGCCGACCGGCGGATGCACCGAAATTCATGGCCGCCCAGGCCGCGATGAGCAAGGAAGCGACCGAAAACGCCTCTTTGACGAAGCCGCGCAAAATTCCCACCACCACAGAGATAACAATAGCGACGGCTATGACAATGTCGGCGATCGGCATTAGCGGGGGTTGGTTTTCCTGACGCCGTGAGACCCGGCGTAAAAATCTGGCGCGATTCTAGCAGAACCTCTGGCAGACCCGCTCATGGATGCGGCACGACCTGGCCCTTGTGGCCGTTGCGTTCCAGTTGGCTCGCGATGCGCTCCGCACTGTCGCGGTTTTCCTGAGGTCCGACCCGAACCCGATGCAAAAGACTTGCGGAAGTCTCGCGGCGGCTCAGGAAGGCGGCGTAACCTTGCGACCGCAGATCCGCCGCCAGGCGCTCCGCATTTGCCTGGTCGGAGAAACTGCCTAACTGCACGGCCCACATGCCGGTTTCCGACCGGGCCGGCGCGGCAGGCGACTCGCCAGGCGGGTGAACGTCGGACGCGGGTGCGGGTTCCGGCTTCGCTGCAGGCTCGACCGCCGGTTGCACCTGCGGCGGGGCTTCAACAGCGGCAGGCGGCGGGTCAGCATTGCGGGTGACAGTGGCGGCCGGTGCCGGCGTTGGCTTCGGTTCCGGCTCGGCACTCCGCGCTTGGGAACGTTGTGGGCCAATCGTCGCAGGCACCGGCTGATCGCGATCGCGTTCGAGCACAATGGTCTGCTGTTTGCGGCTTTGTTCGGTCTGTCCCGGGAGCAACACCTGTTCGCTGTGGGTTTCGGTATGGCTGGACGGCCCGTCGAGAAACACCGGGACCACGAGAACGGCGACGACAACCAGTACCACCGCTCCGACAATTCGTTCTTTCAAAGCTCGTTCCATCGACCAGTCAACAGGAATTCGTCAGCATGCTGTTGCGAGTATAAAAGGTTCGTGCACGTTACGCATGACCATGACGTTCGAGCCACGCGAGGGCGGGTCCCACCGTAAAGAAAGATCCGGTGACCAGCAACAGGTCCCGGGGATTTGCGCTTGCCTCGAGATACGCCACGGCCGTGGCAATATCGTCCACAACGAGACAGGGTTTGTCGGCAATCTGCGCAACACGCTGCGCGAGTTCGCGCGCCGGCAGTGCGCGCGAACTTTCTGCGGTTACCGCGATCCAGTGCTCGACGTGCGGCAACAAGGGCTGCAGGATTCCGGGCAGATCCTTGTCTGCAAGTACGCCAATGATGGCCGTAATGGCAGCCGACGGTGACGACGATGCCGCCATCTCGCCCAATGACTGGCCCAGCACTCTTGCAGCATCCGGGTTGTGCGCGACATCGAGCAGCCACTGGCAGCGCGTGGCCAGTCGCTGGAAGCGTCCGGGAATCTCCAGGCGTGTAAATGCCGCGTCAATCCGTTCCCGGGTCAGCAGCGGCGCGAGATGCTGTGCTTCGAGCAGCGCCAGGACGGCGGACGCATTCTGCAACTGGAATGTGCCATGCAACGACGGCCGCGTGAGACCGTCGATCGCGACCGTGCGTCCCTGCCACTGCCAGGTCCCGGCCGGCTCCACGGCATGGGTAAAGTCCCTTCCTGACAACCACAGGTCCGCTCCGATGCGTTCCGCCTCGCTGACAATGCTCGCCGGCACGGCGCTTGCGCCGAAAACGACCGGCTTGCCACGGCGCATCACGCCCGCTTTCTCGCGCGCTATCGACTCGACGTTATCGCCAAGCCAGTCGCAGTGATCGAGTGTGATATTCGTGATGATTGCGCCGTCCGGTTCTATGGCGTTGACGGCGTCGAGACGCCCTCCCAGGCCGATTTCGAGCACCAGTTCGTCCGCCGCCCGGGCATCGAAAGCAACCATTGCCGCCAGCGTCCCATACTCGAAATAGGTCAGTGGCACCCCGTTGCGCCTGGCTTCGACCTGCTCGAACGCATCGAGAATCTGCGCATCGTCGACCGCGCGGCCGTCGACCCGGATGCGTTCGTTGAAGCACAACACATGCGGCGACGTGTAACAGCCGACCCGAACGCCCGCACCAAGGAGCATCGATTCCAGCATCGCAGCGCAGGAACCTTTGCCATTGGTACCGGCGACATGCAGCACTCGCCTGGGGCGCGCGAGTGCGAGGCGCTCGAGGACTTCCGCGACCCGGTCCAGCCCGAGGTCGATCTCGCGGGGCGACAGGGTCTCCAGCCAGCTGAGCCATTCATCGAGCGTCCACGATGCTCGCGGCGATTGCATACGGGAAGATACGTCGGCGCTAAGTCAGTCGACGGCGACCGGCCAGTGCTCAGACAGGCTCTGCGCCGGGGGCCGAACGGTGGTCGAACTTGGCCAGCAGATTCGCCACTTCCTCGCGCATCCTGCGCCGGTCGACGATCATGTCGATGGCACCGTGATCCAGAAGGAATTCGCTGCGCTGGAAGCCTTCCGGCAATGTCTGTCGCACCGTTTGCTCAATAACGCGCGGCCCGGCGAAACCAATCAGGGCCCTGGGCTCCGCGATATTGACGTCACCAAGCATGGCGAGACTGGCAGAAACACCACCGGTCGTTGGATCGGTCAGCACCGAAATAAAGGGCACCTTCTTCTGTCCGAGAGCGGCCAGCGCGGCGGCGGTTTTCGCCATCTGGAAAAGCGAAAAAAGCGCTTCCTGCATGCGCGCACCGCCACTCGCGGAAAACGAAATCAGCGGAATGCGATGTTCTGCACTCATCCTGGCCGCGCGGCTGAAGCGTTCGCCTACGACCGACCCCATCGAGCCACCCATGAATGCAAATTCGAACGCACAGACCATAACGGGTTGGCCAAGCAACGTACCGCGGACCGCAATCAGCGCATCCTTCTCACCGGTTTTCTTCTGCGCCTGGGTGAGACGATCGCGATAGCGCTTGCTGTCGCGAAAACCGAGCGGATCCTGCGGATCGAGACTGGCGGCAATCTCTTCCTGGGAATCGGCATCGAGAAACCAGTCGAGGCGCATGCGCGCGCCGATACGCATGTGATGATCGCACTTGGGGCAGACGTTGAGATTCCGCTCAAGCTCGGTGCGATAAAGCTGCGCATCGCACTGCGGACACTTGATCCACACGCCCTGCGGCACTGACCGGGTGCGATTTTCGGTGCGGATACGCGACGGTATCAGTTTTTCGAACCAGCTCATGGCATCGCATGATAAACGAAATCTGCCGGTCACTGGTGGTACGGACGTGGGAGCGCGCCGCGCGTGAACGGGAAAAGTCGGGTCGTTGCCGCATTCGCCCGCGGGGCGGGCTCCTACAGGGGATTCTGTCGTGCTTCGCCGCTGAATCGTTTTGTCGTTGCCGCATTCGCCCGCGGGGCGGGCTCCTACAGGGGATTCTGTCGTGCTT
>CAZSDL010000105.1:0-994 GCA_964605635.1 uncultured Woeseiaceae bacterium | reverse complement strand
CGCCGCTGAATCGTTTTGTCATTGCCGCATTCGCCCGCGGGGCGGGCTCCTACAGGGGATTCTGTGGCGACGCCGTAGTGGTCTGCTGCAATCCGAATTCAGGCGGATACTCCACTGCCACCAATGTCAGGCCGTGCGCAGGGGCCGCAACCCCACTCTGGGTGCGATCCCGGCTTGCGAGCACGGATTGTGCCCAATCAGGGGACTCATCGCCGCTGCCGATGGTGACGAGCAGTCCGACCAGGTTGCGCACCATATGCTGCAGGAAGGCATTCGCGGTGACGAACACGCTGAGCCAGTCGCCGTCACGCACAATGCTGATCGCTTGCACGTTGCGCTGTGGCGTCGCGGCCTGGCAGCCGGCCGCGCGAAAGGCGGAAAAGTCGTGCTCGCCAACCAGGTGCGCGGCGCCGGCCTGCATGCGGGAAATATCAAGCGGCCGGTGCACCCACCAGGCCCGGTGCCGATACAGCGCGGATCGCGACTGGCGATTGAGTACCAGGTAGTGGTAGCGCCGTGACGTGGCGGAATGGCGGGCATGAAACGTGTCGTCAACGAACTCTACCCACAATGCGCAGATATCGGCCGGCAGGTTGCTGTTGATGCCAAGCAACCAGTTGCGAGCGGTGCGTTCGGCTGTGCTGTCGAAATGAATCACCTGTGCGGTTGCGTGGACTCCGGCGTCAGTGCGGCCGGCGCACTGGACGTCGATGGTCTCGTTCGCGACGCGTGATAATGCGTCCTCGACCAGCGCCTGCACACCCGTGCCGGTCTTTTGGCGCTGCCAGCCGTTGTAGGCGGTGCCGTCGTATTCAAGGCCGAGTGCGATGCGCATAGGACGATCAAATGGCGCGCGGACTTCGCGCGAGCGGGCAATTCTCTATCGGCGGCGCATTCGCCCGCAAGGCGGGCTCCTACGGCCCGGTGATCGAGCGCTGTGGGAGCGCGCCTTGCGCGCGAACGGGAAAAGATTAGACGCCTGCGCATTCGCCCG
>CAZSDL010000104.1:0-8596 GCA_964605635.1 uncultured Woeseiaceae bacterium | reverse complement strand
TTTGCCTATGTCGTGAATTATGCAGACCGGATTGAAGCGTCGGATATCGTATTCGAGGAAAAAGGCATCAAGGTTATCGTTGACCCCCGAAGTCTCGAGCTGATCGACGGCACCGAGGTCGACTTCGTGAAAGAAGGGCTCAATGAAGCGTTCCGTTTCCGTAACCCGAACATCTCCGGGGAATGCGGCTGCGGCGAGAGTTTCAGCGTCTGACCTGCCCTCCGTTGTGGGGTCCGCGCAGCCGCGGCACCTCCGCTGAGGCAATTTGCGGCCGGTTCTTGTAAAATCACTCGTTTACGTGCGCCCGGTCGCCCGTTGCAGGGGGGCCACTGCCTGGCCCAAACATTCAACTGAAAATTCAAGGGAATACCGTATGTCCGTGGAGCAGACGCTGTCCATCATCAAACCCGATGGCGTGCAAAAAAACCTGATCGGCGAAATTTACCGGCGCTTTGAGCAAGCCGGCCTGCGCATTGTCGCTGCACGTATGCTGCACCTCAGTCGGGAGCAGGCAGAGGGATTCTACGCAGTCCACCGGGAACGCCCGTTCTTCCATGACCTGGTCAATTACATGACCTCCGGGCCGGTGATGGTCCAGGCGCTTGAGGGTGAATCGGCGGTTAGCGTCAATCGGAAGATCATGGGCGCAACCAATCCGGCTGATGCCGATGCGGGCACCATTCGTGCCGACTATGCCGCCAGCATCGAGGAGAATGTAGTCCACGGTTCCGACGCCGCGAATACCGCGGCGCAGGAAATCGCCTTCTTTTTTAAAGACGGAATTTGCCCGCGGACGCGCTAGCGTCTGTTCGGGTGGACCTCTCAGGCACTGCGCGTGAACGGGCAATGACGACCAACGGCAAAATGCTGAACCTGCTCGGACTGCCGCAGTCCGAGCTGGAAGCGTTCTTTGCCGGAATCGGCGAGCGGCCGTTCCGGGCACGTCAGTTGCTGCAATGGATGCATCAACGCTACGTGCTCGATTTCTCCGCCATGACCGATCTGTCCAAAGAGCTTCGGCACCGCCTTCCGGCGCTCGCCGACATCCGCTTGCCGCGCGTATTGTCCGAGCAGGTTTCACGGGATGGCACCGTGAAATGGTTGTTCGAATCCGGCGCTGGCCAGGCAGTCGAGACGGTTTTCATTCCGAAACCCGGAAGAGGCACTTTGTGTATCTCATCCCAGGTCGGCTGCGCGCTGGATTGCGCGTTTTGCGCAACCGGTGCCCAGGGCTTCAATCGCAACCTGACAGCGGCGGAAATTATCGGCCAGGTGTGCCACGCGGATCGCAGCTTGCCGCGGCGGCCGGACGGCTTGCCCGCGGTTACCAATGTGGTTTTCATGGGTATGGGCGAACCGCTGGCTAACTACCGCAATGTCCGGCTTGCCCTGGACCTTCTTATTTCAGATTTCGCCTATGGGTTGTCGCGCCGTCGGGTCACTGTGAGCACCTCGGGTATCGTGCCGCATATCGAGCGACTTGGCGATGAATGCAACGTGTCGCTGGCGGTATCGCTGCACGCTCCTGACGATGAGCTGCGCAATCGCCTGGTGCCGATCAACCGCGTGCATCCTGTGGAGGAATTGCTGGATGCCTGCTGGCGTTACGCCGCAAAGCGCGCCAATCGCTTTATCACCTTCGAATACGTCATGCTGGCGGGCGTTAACGATTCGCCGGCACAGGCAGAGCAGCTTGCCGAGCGCCTGCACAATCGCCCGGCCAAGGTGAACCTGATTCCGTTCAATCCGTTTCCGGGCAGCGATTTTCGTCGTTCCGCCACGCCCGTAATCCGGCAGTTTCAGGAGCAGTTGCGCAAGCGCGGCGTCATAGCCACGACGCGACGCACGCGTGGCGAAGACATTGACGCGGCCTGTGGACAACTGGCTGGCAAAGTCAGCGATCGGGTACGGGTCAGGTTGAGCGAGAAAAATACAGGAGTGGTTGCGGCATGAAAGCGACAGGAAAATGGTCGGTTATGGGTGTGTGCATACTGCTGTTGTCCGGCTGTGTCTCGACAACGTCCGGCGTACGGTCCGTGGAATCCAACGACGATAATGCCGCGCACCAGTATTTTCAGCTGGGAGCGCGTTACTTCCGCAACGGTAATTATGATCTCGCGCGCGAGCGGCTGCAGCGGGCCATCCAGCTCGATCCGCGCATGGCCATTGCCCATTCCACGCTGGCTTTAACCTTCGAACAACTGGAGAACGTGCGGCTTGCCACCGAGCATCACGATCTGGCGGTGCGCTACGGGCCGCGTGATTTCAATGTGCGCAACGCATATGCGGTGTTCCTGTGCGGCCAGGCGCGCTACGACGAAGCACGTGTGCAGTTCGCTCGTGCGGTCGAGATACCTGAAAACGACAAC
This sequence comes from uncultured Woeseiaceae bacterium, assembly GCA_964605635.1. Taxonomy (GTDB): domain Bacteria; phylum Pseudomonadota; class Gammaproteobacteria; order Steroidobacterales; family Woeseiaceae; genus IDS-8. The sequence goes on along the minus strand of CAZSDL010000104.1, from coordinate 6,227 downwards.
GCTGAAATCATGCTGACCAATGCCGGCGTGTGCATGTCGCAGAAGCCCGATTACGAGCAGGCCGAGGAGTTTTTCCGTGAGGCGCTGGTGCGCAGGCCAAACTATGGCGAAGCGCTTTTGCAGTTGACGGATCTGAAGTACCGCACCGAGGAATACCTGCAGGCACGTGCCTTTGTGCAGCGCTTCCTCGCATCGAACAAAGCGACACCCGATGCCTTGTTCCTCGCCGTGCAGATAGAACGCGAACTGGATGACAATCGGGCCAGTACCGATTATGCCAATCAGCTTCTGCGTGAGTTTCCCGAGTCGCGCGCGGCAAGGCAGGTCCTGCGAGACCGGTAAGGCACCGGCCTCCTGGTGAAATCATGTCGGACGATTCGCAACAGTCGAATGGGGCGAGCAACGGCGGGCCCGTAGCCGGCGAGCGTCTCGCTGCGGCGCGACGAGCACGCGAGGTTTCGCTGCATGATGTTGCCAAGGAACTGCACCTCGACGAACACAAGGTTGTGGCGCTGGAGCAAAACCGGTTCGAGATCCTCGGTGCGCCGGTATTCGCCAAGGGTTACCTGCGCAAGTACGCCGAACTGGTCGAAGTGCCGGTCGATGACATCATCGCCGATTACTATCGCTTGAACCGCTCCTCCGTCACTCCACCGTTGATTACCTCGCGGCCAGGGATTCAGCGCCAGTTTTCTCCCGTTCCCTGGCTGATCGGCCTGGTCGTTCTGCTCCTTGTGTCGCTGGTACTCTGGTGGTGGTTCGCAGCCGGCGCCGAGTGGTTCGCCAAGCGGGGTACACCGTCGACGTCCGAAACGGTCGCAACGGACGGAATGCGTTTACCGGGCCGCAGTACGCAATCAACGGTCGAATTACCGATGCGGCAGCAACCGCAGCTCGAGGCCCCTGGCGACGAACAACCTGTCCAGCGCACGGAACCTCAAGCGGTTGTACCCGATGTACAAGCGCCGCCCGCGCAGGACCAACGCGCCCCGGCCACCCTTGGCCCGGCGAGCACCCCTACCACGCCCGCTACAGCAGCGGACGCCGATGGGCTGCAATTGCGGCTTGCGTTCAGCGGTGACTGCTGGACCGAAGTCACAGACGCGGCGGGCCGTCGACTGTATTTCGGGCTGGGCGCGGCAGGCAATGAAATCACCGTTGCCGGCGACGCGCCTTTGCGTGTCTTGCTTGGAAACAGCAACAACGTGTCGGTATTTGTCAATGGAAGCAGCTATCCGATCCCCGCGTCGGCGCGTCGCGGTGACACAGCCAGACTGACACTGACCGACCGCTGATTTCGCACGGTGACTCTCAAAGCAATCAGAGGTATGAACGACATACTGCCGGAGGCCGCGGCCGTCTGGCGTTACCTGGAAACCGAGGTGCGCGATATCGTCGAGTCCTACGGTTACAGCGAAATCCGCTTGCCGATTGTCGAATACACGGACCTTTTCAAACGTTCGATCGGCGAGGTGACCGACATCGTCGAAAAGGAAATGTATTCCTTTGCCGACCGCAACGACGAGAGCCTGACGTTGCGTCCGGAGGCGACGGCGGGGGTCGTTCGCGCCGGCATCACCAACGGGCTGTTGCACAACCAGCGGCAGAAACTCTGGACTGCGGGTCCCATGTTCCGTTATGAGAAGCCGCAAAAAGGTCGCTATCGCCAGTTTCACCAGATCGACGTCGAAGCGCTCGGCTATGCCGGCCCGGATGTCGACGCTGAGCTGATTCTCATGTGCGCCCGAATCTGGTCGCGACTGAAACTCACGCGCCTGACACTGCAGATCAATTCACTCGGCAATCCGGAGGCGCGCCGGCGCTATCGCGAGGAACTGGTCGACTGGTTCTCGAGTAAAAACTCTCAACTGGATGAAGACAGCCTGCGCCGTCTCGCGACCAATCCGCTGCGCATTCTCGACAGCAAGAATCCCGACATGGCGGACCTTGTTGCGGCCGCGCCCGTAATGCTCGACTATCTGGACAGCGAATCCGCCGAACATTTTGACCAACTCAAGTCCATGCTCGATGCTGCGGGTATACCCTACCAGGTCAATCCGCGCCTGGTACGTGGCCTGGACTATTACAACCGGACAGTTTTCGAGTGGGTGACCGACGCGCTGGGCGCGCAAGGGGCCGTCTGTTCCGGGGGACGCTACGACGGCCTGGTCGAGAAACTGGGCGGGCGCGCGACGCCGGCAATCGGCTGGGCTATGGGTGTCGAGCGCCTGGTCGCGCTGTTCGAGGCCAGCGGCGGTAGCGCAACGCCGCGACCGCCCGATGTGTTCGTGGTGGCCGTGGGCCAGGCGGCGCTCGAAAGCGGCATGAGCATAGCGGAACAATTGCGTGACGCCCGGCCAGCTATACTCGCCGAACTCAATCTCGGTGGCGGCAGCTTCAAGGCACAACTGAAGCGTGCAGACCGCAGCGGCGCTCAGTATGCAGTGATCCTCGGCGACAGCGAGGTCAGCGAGCGCCGCGCAGGTTTGAAACCTTTGCGGCAGGGGGAGGACCAAGAGAGCGTGGCTTTCGATCGGCTGGCAGCTGTTCTCAGTGAGCGCCTGGCACGAACGGCGGACTAGCGGCATCACAGCAACATGGCAGTTACATATATAAAGGCAAACAAGGGCAACAAGCGTGGATGATCTTTCAGAAAAGGAACAGATTGAGGCGATCCGGACGTGGTGGCAGGTCAATGGGCGTTACATAATCAGCGGCATTGTTATCGGCATAGCCCTGTTGGTCGGCTGGAATTACTGGAACGCGCAGCAACGGCAAGCGCAGTTCGAGGCGTCTGCACTTTTTGAGACATTGCTGGTCTCGGTTAACAACAATGCAGTGGCAGCGGCCGAGTCCACCGCGGCGCGGTTGTACGATGAATACGGCAGAACCCACTACGCATTGCAAAGTCATCTTGCGATGGCGCGACTCTATATGGATGCCGGACGTGACGAAAACGCGGCCGAAGAATTACGTTCTTTGCTGGCGAAGAAAAGCGATGCGGAGATGGCGCACGTTGCCCGGCTGCGTCTCGCCAAGATTCTTCTTTACCAGGATAAGCCGCAAGAAGTGATCGATCTGTTGCAGGGGTATGCCGACTCCGCTTTCGCTGCCCGCTACAACGACACGCTCGGCGACGCCTTTGTGGCACTCGGCCGTATCGAGGATGCCTCCGTCGCGTACACGGCAGCACTTGCCGACAACCCGAACATCCCGACAGTGGATCGAACCCTCGTGCAGATGAAGATTTACGATTTGCCTGACGTTGCGGCGAGCGCTGCGATGGAAGCCGACGCACCGGAATCTGCGCCGGTCGACGACGCAGCACAGAACGGGGATCGCGAGTGAACCGATCGCACACAGTGTCCAGGTTGTGGCTCGGACTGTTGCCGGTCGCGCTGGCGGGCTGCGGCATTTTCGGTGGCGACAAGGACGAGTCACTGCAGCCCCAGGAGTTGCGGGATTTCCAGCAAACCCTGCCGGTTAAACGCGCCTGGTCCGCGAAGCTTGGCGATGGCTCGGAATTTTTGCGACTGGCGCTGTCACCGGACGGCAACGAGGAGCGGATTTACGCGGCCAGCCGCGACGGCGTCATCAGTGCTTTCGAGCCGGCAACCGGCCGGCGCCTGTGGCGCACCGAACTCAAGCTCCCGTTGTCTGCAGGTCCCGGCGTCGGTGCAGACACCGTGGTCGTTGCCGGCAGCAGTGGCGATGTCGTGGCGCTGCGGACCGAGGACGGCTCGGAGATATGGCGGACGAACATCGGGCGTGAAACGCTCGCCAAGCCGCTCATCATCGGCAGCGAGGTCGTTATTTACAGTATTGACGGCACGCTGCGAGTCCTTAATCGCTTCAACGGCAATGAGCGCTGGTCGATCGAGCAGACCTTGCCGCCCCTGACACTGCGCGGCACCTCGTCACCGGCCATAGTCGGCCGAACGGTGATTGCCGGATTCGACAACGGCCGACTCGTGGCAACAAACATGGACGATGGGACGCCGATTTGGGAGGTTGTGCTGTCGCCACCGACCGGTCGCTCGGACCTCGAGCGTCTCGCCGATGTCGACGGGCCTGTCGCGGTCGTCGGGCAGGACATTTACGCGAGCGCCTACCAGGGACGCCTGGCCGCGCTGGCGGCGGAATCGGGTCAGGCGCTCTGGACTCGTGAAATTTCGACCTATGTCGGTGTGGGCGCGGATTCGCAGAATGTTTACGTGGCGTCCGATACCGGCGAAGTGCTGGCATTGTCACGGGCCAATGGCAGTGAACGCTGGCGCAATGACGCGTTGTTGCGGCGCGGACCGACCGCCGTTGTGCCATACGATGACAGCGTCGTCATCGGTGACTTCGACGGCTACGTGCATTTCTTCAGCAAGGCCGACGGCTCGACAGTGGCACGGGTTCGAATCGGTAAAGGGATGCTTTCGGGACCACCCGTGGTAATCGGTGACAGGCTTTACGTACAGAGCGAATCCGGGCGACTGGAAGTCTTCGTTGTCGATCGGCCGGAACGATCGGACGACACCTGAGCACTCGTGACGCCAGCCAATGCTGCCAGTAATCGCACTCGTCGGACGGCCGAATGTCGGCAAGTCGACCCTGTTCAACCGGCTGACTCGCAGCCGTGACGCCCTGGTAGCGGATTACCCGGGGCTTACCCGCGATCGTCAATACGGCTTCGGCAAACTCGGACCGCTGCCATACCTGGTGGTCGATACCGGCGGCGTCGCCGGCGGCGAAACCGGTATCAGTGAGCTGATGGTGCAGCAGTCTGTGCGCGCTTTGAAAGACGCCGACGTTGCGATCGTAATGGTGGATGGACGCAGCGGGCTTACTGCTGCAGACCAGCACGTGGCGGCGCTCGCGCGGCAGCATGCCAGGTCTGTATACCTGGTGGCCAACAAGGCGGAAGGTCTTGACCCGGATATCGCAACCGCTGAATTTCATGCGCTGGGGCTCGGCGAGCCCGTCGCCATATCAGCGGCCCACGGCGATCGTGTCAGTGCGTTGATGGATCACATCCTGGCACCTTTTGTGGAGGCGCCGCAGGACGAACCGGTCGACGGTGATGCCGGGCGCGAGGCGCCGCAGGATCGCACGCTGCGAATTGCAGTTCTGGGGCGCCCCAACGTGGGCAAATCGACGCTGATCAATCGACTGCTCGGCGAAGAGAGACTGGTCGTGTTCGACCAGCCCGGTACGACACGGGACAGTGTGGCGGTGCCCTTCGAACGCGACGGACGCAACTACATCCTTGTCGATACCGCCGGCATCCGTCGCCGCGCACGTGTCGACGAGGGCATTGAGAAGTTCAGCGTCATCAAGGCGCTGCAGGCCATGGAAGAAGCGCACGTGGTAATCAGTGTGCTGGATGCCCAGGACGATGTCACCGAACAGGACGTAAGCCTGCTCGGACTGATCGTTGAGCGTGGCCGCGCACTCGTCATTGCTGTCAACAAGTGGGACGGATTGGACGCGGATCGTCGTCGTCATATCCAGGAGCAACTTGAGCGACGCACGCCATTCGTGGACTTCGCACAGAAACTGACAATTTCTGCATTGCACGGCACCGCGGTCGGCGACCTTTTGCCCGCTGCGGAACGCGCCTACCGGGCGGCCACGCGTGATCTCACGACCCGTGAGCTTACCGAGGAACTGGAGGATGCGGTTCGAGCACATGAACCGCCGCTCGTCCGCGGTCGCCGCATCCGTCTGCGCTACGCGCATCAGGGTGGACGCAACCCGCCGGTCATCGTAATTCACGGCAACCAGACCGAGCGCCTGCCGGACACGTACCGTCGCTACCTGGTGAATCGATTTCGCAAGGCTTTCAAGCTGAAGGGCACCCCGGTGCGACTGGTATTCAAGACCAGCGACAATCCGTTCAAGGGTCGCCGCAACAAGCTGACCCCGCGCCAGCAACTCAAGCGCAAGCGCCTCATGAAACACGTTCGTCGCTAGCGGGCAAAAAGCAACCCCCGTAGGAGCCCGCCTGCGGGCGAATGCGTAAGCGTTTAACGGCATCCCATTCGCGCGCAAGGCGCGCTCCAACAAACGCCCCCCGTAGGAGCCCGCCCTGCGGGCGAATGCGCCAGTGCTCGACGGTTTCCCATTCGCGCGCAAGGCGCGCTCCAACAAACGCCCCCCGTAGGAGCCCGCCCTGCGGGCGAATGCGCCAGTGCTCGACGGTTTCCCATTCGCGCGCAAGGCGCGCTCCAACAAACGCC
>CAZSDL010000103.1:0-8668 GCA_964605635.1 uncultured Woeseiaceae bacterium | reverse complement strand
CTGTGATGCGTGCGCTGTCGTCGCTGGCAATCATCGTGAATTCGACGTGTGACTTGAAATTCAGGTCTCCGCGCCAGTCCGCAATGTAAGCGGCGAGGTCCCGCGAGAAATCGCGCAATGACATGCCGTGACAGTCATCCGGCGCGCCCAGCAACTGGGCCGCCGATGTATTGATCAGCCTTATCCGGTCGTCTGCGTCGAGCACGACAATGCTCTCGCGCAGGTGCTGCACGATGTACTCGTTCAGCTCCGACAGGTTTGCAAGATCGACGCCGCGCTGCAGTGCGAGCGCCTCACTGACCTGTACGCGCCGTGCCAACGGTCGCGCAGCCAGCGAGATGGCAAAGATGATCGCGCCCAGAATGCCAGCGGCCGAGTAGTTGCTGGTGTCGCTCGCTCCGCCGATTTGCGAAAAGACCTGCTCGCCAAGAACGGCGAGGGTCGCCAGCGCGGCAAAAAAGGCCGGGGCCTGCAATGGCAGGATGATGCTGCCCGCGCCGACGAACACGACCAGCAGTCCGCCGAGACCGCTGCTGATGCCGCCGCTGGCGTGCATCAGGATCACGATTGCGACAATGTCGACCGTGATCTGGGCGACCGCTTGCGGGCCGGCGGAAACCCAGCGCTGCCGGATGGAGAACCAGGAGACGATGGCTACTACCAGGTAGCCCGCGACCGTTGCGGAAAAAAGCGTGGGGTAACGCTCGCCGAAAATGGGTTCGTCGCCCCCTGCGAAGAACAGGGTCAGCAGGGTTGCTGCAACCAGCAGGCGAAATGCGTTGAGCGTGACCAGCGCACGCCAGGTCAGATCGGAATCTTCGAGCGCGCGCTGCGTTACGGTGTCGTTCGCGGTAGCGCCGGTTTTTAGCGTCGTCGTCTGAAACATTGGCTGCTGCGCAGTTCGATACCTTGGCCTTGGCCATGATACGCAGATTCCAACCCCTGTAGGAGCCCGCCTCGCGGGCGAATGCGCCAACGATTGAACCTTTTCCCGTTCGTTGCTTTGCGTCTGCCGGTCCTTTGCTCCAAAATACGGCGAATTTTTACCGGTCCCTCTGGCGGCATCTGCGGCGTCGGCGAGACGCCATACAAAGAACCGTCATTCATGAATCTGCACGAATACCAGTCGAAAGAACTTTTTGCCGAATACGGCATTCCCGTTCCCAAGGGCATTGCCGCCAGCAGCGCGGACGAGGCCGAAAAAGCCGTCGAGATACTCGGCGGCAAGCTTTGGGTTGTCAAGGCGCAGGTTCATGCCGGCGGACGCGGCAAGGCTGGCGGTGTGAAACTCGCACGCTCGGCCGACGAGGTGCGACAGTTTGCCGGCGAAATGCTGGGCAAGCGGCTTGTGACCCACCAGTCCGGGCCAGAAGGCTTGCCGGTGAATACTGTCTACGTCGAGTGTGGCTCCGAAATCGACCGCGAACTCTACCTGAGTCTGCTGGTCGATCGGGATGTCAGCAAGGTGGCATTTATTGCATCGGCCGCCGGCGGCATGGATATCGAGAAGGTAGCCGCTGAAACACCCGAGAAGATTCTGTCGGTGGCAATCTCACCGGGTGCCGGCTTGCAGGATTACCAGGCCCGGCAACTCGCGTTCGGACTCGGTCTTGAAAAGGCCCAGATCAAGCAGTTCGGCGATCTCCTCAAACGTCTCTATCGACTCTTCCTGGAATGTGACGCCAGCCTCGTCGAAGTCAATCCGCTGATTGTCACCAAGGGCGGCGACGTCATGGCGCTGGACGCAAAAATCAACATCGAGGACAACGCGCTGTTCCGGCAGTCCCGACTGGCGGACTTGCGGGATGCGACCCAGGAAGACGAGAAGGAGCGCGAGGCGGCCGAGCACGACCTCAATTACGTTTCACTCGATGGCGATATCGCCTGCATGGTGAACGGTGCCGGTCTCGCAATGGCAACCATGGATCTCATTAAACTGCACGGCGGCGAACCGGCGAACTTTCTTGATGTCGGCGGCGGCGCGACCAGTGAGCGGGTAACAGAAGCGTTCAAGCTCATCTTGTCGAACGATCGGGTCAAGGCCATCCTGGTGAATATCTTCGGTGGCATCGTGCGTTGCGACCTGATCGCACAGGGCATCGTCGATGCCGTCAAGGAAGTCGGCGTCAGCGTTCCGGTTGTCGTCCGCCTCGAAGGCACCAACGTCGATAAGGGGCGTGAGCTTCTTGCCTCGAGCGGCTTCGATATCATTACCGCGAAAGACCTGACCGATGCTGCCAGGAAGGCGGTCGCTGCAGCGGCGGATGCATCCGCAGGGGCTGCATCATGAGCATACTCGTCGACAAGAACAGCAAAGTCATTTGCCAGGGCATCACCGGCAACCAGGGTTCGTTTCATGCTGAACAGTGCCTGGCTTATGGCACGCAGGTAGTGGCCGGCGTGACACCCGGTCGTGGCGGAACGGAACATCTCGGACTGCCGGTTTTCAACACTATGCGCGACGCAGTGGCCGCAACCGATGCCGATGTCAGCATGATCTATGTGCCGGCGCCATTTGCTGCCGATGCCATACTGGAAGCCGCGGATGCCGGCATCGGGCTGATCGTGTGCATCACGGAGGGTATTCCGGTACTGGATATGGTGCGGGTCAAGTCTGCACTCTCCGATTTCGACTGCCTGTTGATCGGACCCAACTGCCCGGGAATCATAACGCCCGACGAGTGCAAGATCGGCATCATGCCGGGCTTCATACACCGCAAGGGAAGAATTGGCGTGGTGTCGCGCTCCGGCACGCTCACCTATGAAGCGGTTTACCAGACCACGCAAAACGGCCTGGGCCAGAGCACCTGCATCGGCATCGGTGGCGATCCGGTTCGCGGCATGAATTTCATCGACTGCCTCGCGCTGTTCGAGCAGGATGCGGACACCGATGGCATCGTCATGGTGGGCGAAATCGGCGGCAGCGACGAAGAGGCGGCCGCGGATTTCATCCGCTCGGAGGTTAGCAAGCCGGTCGTGGCCTATATTGCAGGGGTAACGGCACCGCCCGGCAAGCGTATGGGCCACGCGGGCGCAATCATTGCGGGCGGCAAAGGAACGGCGGAGGACAAGTTCCGGGCACTGGATGCAGCCGGCGTAGCCACCGTGCGTTCGCCTGCTGAGCTCGGCAGCGCGATTCTGAAACTGCTCGGTGAATGAAAACCGAAAACGGCAGTGACCAGCCTGGTCCCATTCGCGCGCGGGGCGCGCTCCTACAACTGAATCCCTTACGCCGCCTGTTGGAGCGCGCCCCGCGCGCGAACGGGAAAAGCGTTGGCGAAGCCACATACGCTCATAAACTCGGGCCTCACTAAGCACCAATGAAAAACACCGTTACGCTGGGCCTGGCCCAGCTAGACATGATCGTCGGCGATGTGGCCGGCAACACGACCAAGATTCTCCAGTACGCGGACCGCGCGCGTGACGAGTTGCGCGCGGACCTCGTGGTATTTCCTGAGCTGAGCCTCTGCGGTTATCCGCCTGAAGATTTGCTCTTCCACTTCGGTCTGCGCAAGCGAGTGGGAAACGCCCTCGAAACCATCCGCACGAGTGTTCGGGACATTGCAGTCGTCGTCGGATTTCCGGAGTACGACGGCGATGATATCTATAACGCCTGCGTCGTCTATCACAACGGCAAGGTGCTGGCGCACTACCGCAAGCACATGCTCCCGAATTACAGCGTCTTCGATGAAGAACGCTATTTTGCGGCGGGCAAGGATGCAGCGGTGTTTCGCATCAACGGTATCCGCATCGGACTGAACATTTGTGAGGATGTATGGCGATCGGCGCCAGCGGCCGCTGCACGCGCGGCGGGCGCAGAAGTAATTATCGCCATCAACGGGTCGCCCTATGAACTGCAAAGTCAGAAGATTCGGGAAGACGTCGTACGAAAACGCGTCAAAGAGGTCGGCATTCCCGCCGTTTACGTCAACATGGTCGGCGGCCAGGACGAACTCGTCTTCGATGGTGGTTCGTTTGCGATGGATCGTGACGGCGAAATTACCTTTCGGGCGGAGCCTTTCCGTGAGGAGTTGGTGCGCCTTGAATTAGTCGCCGATGCATCGGGCGTCCGCCCGGAGCGTCTGGGGATAGTGCCGCTGCAGGACACCGAAGAAAGCGTCTACGGGGCGCTGGTCACCGGTACGCGTGACTATGTCACCAAGAACGGTTTCCCTGGTGTCGTCCTGGGTTTGTCGGGCGGCATTGACTCGGCGCTCATCCTCGCGATTGCCTGCGATGCCCTCGGGGCCGATCATGTGCAGGCAGTCATGATGCCATTTCGTTACACCAGCGCAATGAGCCAGGAAGATGCGCATAAGCAGGCGCAAACGCTCGGTGTTCGATACGACGTGCTACCGATCGAACCGATGTACGACGCAACCGTGCGGCAACTGAAAGATGTATTCGAAGGGCGCGACGAAGACGCGACCGAAGAAAATATCCAGGCACGTTGTCGCGGCATTCTGCTGATGGCGATTTCGAACAAGACCGGAAGCATGCTCATCACCACCGGCAACAAGAGCGAAATGGCTGTCGGCTACGCGACGTTATACGGCGACATGGCCGGCGGCTTCTCGCCGATCAAGGATTGCAGCAAGACTCTCGTGTATCGCCTGGCCCGCTACCGGAATTCGATCGCCCATGTAATTCCAAACCGCGTACTGACGCGGCCGCCTTCGGCCGAGTTGAAGCCGAATCAGCGCGACAGTGACACTCTGCCGCCCTACGACGTGCTGGACCCGATCCTCGCCGCATTCATTGAGGAAGACCTGTCGGTGAACGACATTGCGGCGCTCGGCTTCGACCGGGAGGTCGTTACACGCGTGTTGGAGATGGTCAAGCGGAATGAATACAAACGCCGCCAGGCACCGCCGGGGATCCGTATAAGCAGCCGCGCGTTCGGGCGAGACTGGCGTTACCCGATAACGTCGCGCTATACCTTTCCGGAGTGAGGCAAGGAGTTTCGCGCGTATCACGGGTGACAGGCGTCTCAACTGCCCTTGTAGGAGCGCGCCTTGCGCGCGAATTCGGCAACGACGCGACCTTTTCCATTCGCGCGCAGGGCGCGCTCCTACGGGGTGATCGAATCGTCGCAGGTGTTGTAGGAGCCCGTATCACGGGCGAAATTCCTTAGGGCGAAATGCACTTCACCCAGCCCTCTTACGGATTGGCAGCTACCCGCCCGTCGGGGAAGTTACTTGCCAGCACTCGCCGGGCATCGTCGGCCAGATCGTGCATGCCCAGTTGTTGGTAGGCTTCGATCATGATCTCAAGAGACTCCCGGCCGCTGGTGGCGCCGTTGTACTCTTCGAGTGCGCCCTTGGCACGATTGAGCGCAGCGACGTAGGCGCCGCGGTCCAGGTAGAAGCGGGCGACCGTGTTCTCGTAGGCGGCCAGCCGGTTCTTCAGAAACACCATGCGTTGCCGGGCATCCTCCGCATACGGACTGGCGGGATACCGTTCCACCAGGCGCTTCAGCAGTGAGAAAGACAATGTGCCGTCCTGCGGCGGACGGCTGTCGACATCTTTGTTGAACCAGCGCTCGAGCAAGCCGGGGTCGCGTTCGAAATACGCGAGTCCCTTGATGTATAGAGCGTAATCGACCCGCGCATGCGTGGGATTCTCGCGTATGAATTGATCGGCGGCGTCGATGGCCTGATCCTGCCGTCCGCTCTTGTAGTACGCGTACATCAGCTCGAGCTGAATTTGTTTGCTGAGATCGCTGAACGGAAAACGCGCTTGCAGGATTTCGTAAATCTGGATTGCGCGCCGATAGTTCTGGTTTTGCATCGACTTTTGCGCCGTCTCGTACGCCTTGGTAACGTCTTGCAGCACACGATTTTCTTCTTCGTCATTGCCGGCGCATCCGGCAAGCATGGTCGACGCAATAACGGCAATGAGCACTGCCAAACTCACACGCGCCAGCCTGTGCCAGCAGCCTTTGTCTGAAGCAGTTTGATCGACCGTTAATCGAGTTAATCGCATGACTTAAGTTCTTTGCTTATCCTGAATGCCCGGCCCGATAAAGGCGACGTCGAAGCCGCCGACCCCGGCCAAATGCGCGAGTATACCGTAAACTCCGTACCTGCCCGAAAGCCGGAACGTGCCAGGTAAAGATCGAATATGAGCGATAAAACCCACGAACTGACGGTGCCCCCGCAGCTTGCCGGACAGCGTTTGGACCTCGCACTGGCCCGGATGTTTCCGGAATTTTCCCGCACCCGACTGAAAGACTGGATATCGCAGGGCCTGGTGACCGTCGATGGCCGCGACTTGCGACCCCGGGACCTGGTTGCCGGCGGCGAGCTCGTGGTGCTTCGCACGCAGTCCTCGGTGAGCGTGACCAGTGAACCGGAGGCTATAGAGCTCGACATCGTTTACGAAGACAGTGATCTGCTGGTCCTGAACAAGCCGCCGGGGCTGGTCGTGCATCCGGGAGCCGGTAATCTGCGCGGCACTCTGATGAACGGACTTCTGCATCGCGTACCGCAGTTGAACACACTGCCGCGCGCGGGCATCGTCCATCGCCTCGACAAGGACACGAGTGGCTTGCTCGTGGTCGGCAAGACGCTGGAGTCGCACACGCAACTCGTGCGACAGATGTCGCAACGCGAGATCTCGCGCCATTACGTCGCCGTGTGCAATGGTGTGCTGACGGCCGGTGGCAAAGTTGATGCGCCGATTGCCCGCCACCCGGTCGATCGCTTGCGCATGAGTGTACGGGACGGCGGCAAGCCAGCAGTTACGCACTATCGGGTACTGGAGCGCTTTGCAGCGCACACTTATATAAGTGTGCAACTCGAAAGCGGTCGCACGCACCAGATTCGTGTGCATCTTGCCTATATCAAGCACGCCTTGCTCGGCGATCCTGTCTACGGTGGACGACTCGCGATTCCCGCGCGCGCCGATGCCGTGCTGCAGGAGACGTTGCGTGAATTCCGGCGTCAGGCGCTGCACGCGTCACGCCTCGAGTTCATGCAACCCGTAACCGGCGAACCGCTGGTCTTCGAAGCTCCATTGCCGGATGACCTCGCGCACTTGATTGCGGTATTGCGTGCGCACGCGAAGAGCGTTACTCAGTGAGCGTCGCATGGCTTAAAGCCGACTGGCCATCGCCTCCCGGCGTGGTCGCAGGCACGACGTTGCGGCAGGGTGGATGCAGCAGTGGGCCGTACGAGTCGCTGAACCTGGCCACGCATGTCGGCGACGAGCCGCAGCGGGTCGCGCGGAATCATCAATTGTTTCGCGACACCTGCCGGTTGCCTTCGGATCCACTCTGGCTCGCGCAGGTACACGGAACGTCCGTTCTGGATGCCGCCTCCGCATCGTCCGGGCTGGAGGGAGACGCGATACACACCGATTCGCCGGAGGTCGTTTGCGCCGTGCTGACGGCCGATTGCCTGCCCGTCGTGTTCGCCAGCCGATCCGGCGGATCGGTCGCGGTGGCACATGCCGGCTGGCGCGGTATGGCTGACGGCATCCTGGAATCCACGGTCGCTGCGATGGCTTGCGAAGCGCAGGACCTGCAGGCCTGGCTGGGGCCGGCGATTTCGCAACCGGCGTTCGAGGTCGGCGCAGAAGTCAGGGAACGGTTCGTGACCCACGATGCCGGTGCCGCGCCGCACTTTCTGCCGAATTCCCGTGGCCGCTGGCAGGCGGATCTTTATGGCCTGGCCCGGCGTCGATTGCAGTGTTGCGGCATCACGGCTGTCTACGGAGGGGGGCGCTGTACCTACGGAGAACCGTCGGCTTTCTTTTCCTATCGCCGGGACGGCGTTTGCGGTCGCATGGCGACCTTCGTGTGCAGGCGGCACGACAGCGCTTGAAATCAAGGCTTTCGGCGCCATAACGGTTAAATCATGTGGCCGACACTCCCGGTGAGTGCAGCGCCGTTCTAACGATCAACTGCGAGAATCCGCTATGCGCATGGACAAGCTGACCAGCAAATTCCAGATGGCCCTTGCCGAGGCCCAGTCGCTGGCCGTGGGCCAGGACCATCAATTCATCGAGCCGGCGCACGCCCTGGTGGCACTACTCGATCAACAGGGCAGTGGTGTGCGCGGATTGCTCACCAAGGCCGGGGTTAACGTCAATCTGCTGCGGTCCCAGTTGGGTGAAGCCCTCGACCGCCTGCCGAGAGTCGAGGGCACCGCAGGTGATGTGCACATCGGCAACGATCTCAGCCGGCTGCTGAACCTCACCGACAAACTTGCGCAGAAGCGTGGCGACCAGTTCATATCGAGTGAATTATTCGTACTCGCTGCCATGGACGACAAATCGCCGTTGCGCACTGTTCTCGAGCAGGCCGGCGCCGTGCGCGGAGCGCTCGAGAAAGCCATCGACGAGTTGCGGGGCGGCCAGCAGGTGAATGACCCGAATGCCGAGGAGACCCGTCAGGCACTGGAGAAGTACACGATCGACCTGACCGAGCGGGCCGAACAGGGCAAGCTCGATCCGATCATCGGCCGCGACGAGGAAATTCGTCGCACGATCCAGATTCTCCAGCGGCGCACGAAGAACAACCCGGTGCTGATCGGTGAACCGGGTGTCGGCAAGACTGCCATTGTCGAGGGTCTCGCCCAGCGCATCGTCAACAACGAAATTCCCGAGGGGTTGCGCGGCAAGCGCATCCTGTCGCTCGACATGGGATCCTTGATCGCCGGCGCTA
>CAZSDL010000102.1:0-8699 GCA_964605635.1 uncultured Woeseiaceae bacterium | reverse complement strand
TCCGGAATTACAGTCTGGAGCCGGCCGAAGGGCCGGCAAGTGCTTCACGATAGCCTATTCATCGCGGTTGCAGTGTGAAGGGATTGGCAGTTCGGCGGCCTGGCCCGGGCTAGTTCTTGTCTTCGAGATAACCGTAGCCGAGCGTTTCTATATCGGTGAGCATTCCACCTTCGAACCTGAGCTTGCGCATGAGCTTTCGCGGACCGAAATTGTAGATAAAAACCGTGACTGGAATCTCGTGGTAATAGTTGCCTTGACCGTAGCGGTAGATTTGCAGCCCTGAAAGGTTCCTTCGCGTCATGGGATTGAATGAACGTACAACGTAGCCGAGGTGGCGAATTGCGGTCGGCTCGCCGCAATGTTTGATGACCTCTTGTTCCAGCATGCCGTCGAGCACCAGTTTGCTGCCGCAGCGCAATGCATGCGCAGGGTCGCTGGCCGCCAGGCACACCACCAGCAGAATCGAGGCAACAGAAGTCTTTGCAACTGCTTTTCTCATGAGTTTCGACGGCCATGCAGCATGATGAATCAGGTTCTAGCATATTTCGACCCGCCGGGGCCGGCAGTCGTTCCTTCCGCAGCCGGGAAACGTCCCGTTGGCAGCCATCAGGGCCGTCTGTATAGTCCGGCCCTTGAGTAACGTGGGAAGCGTTGGGTGCCGGGCGCATCGACCGCGGTACTCAAGCCGGGCCCGAGCCGGCCGGATTGCCGGAGTACTCCCCGATTGACGACAACATTCGACAAGCGCATCAGCAGGCTGGTTAATTCGAGTCCGGCGGAGACCCTTTGCGGTGGGCTGAAAGGCGTCGAGAAAGAAGCACTGCGGGTAGCGCCCGACGGCATGTTGTCCGGCAAGCCGCATCCCGAGGCGCTGGGTTCTGCGCTAAGCAGTCGCTACATCACTACTGACTTTTCAGAGTCCCTTCTTGAATTTGTAACGCCGGCATTTACCCATACCTGGGAGACGCTGCGGTTCCTTTGCGATATTCACCAATTCACCTACCAGCGGCTCGGTGAAGAACTCCTGTGGGCAACCAGCATGCCTTGTCGGTTGCCGAAGGAAGAGGACATACCTCTCGCGCAATTCGGCACCTCCAATGTAGGCAGGATGAAGACGATCTATCGCCAGGGGCTCGGATACCGCTATGGGCGAATGATGCAAACGATCGCCGGCGTACATTTCAACTACTCGCTGCCGGAACCGTTCTGGGTGGAATACCAGAACAACGAGCAGTCTGCAGACAATCCTGTCGCTTTTCGTTCAGACGCCTATCTGGGACTCATTCGCAATTTTCGGCGCTATGGCTGGCTTGTTCTCTATTTGTTCGGAGCATCGCCCGCTGTGTGCCGATCTTTCGTCGGCGGGGCGCGCCAGGGCCTCCTCGAATTTGACACGGAAACGCTTTACCAGCCCTTTGCTACTTCGTTGCGCATGAGCGATATCGGCTACAGCAATCGTACGCAAGCTCGTATCAATATTTCCCTGAACAGCCTGGACGAATACATAGAGGGCCTCATTCAGGCAATCAACACACCAGAACCCGCATTCGAAAAGATTGGCGTCAAGGTGGCTGGCGACTATCGGCAACTGAGTGCCAACCTGTTGCAGATCGAGAATGAATTCTACAGCCCCATCCGACCGAAGCGGGTCGCGTTTTCAGGCGAGCGTCCCACGGCCGCGTTGCAACGCGGTGGTATCGAATATGTTGAAGTACGTTCGCTTGACCTGAATATCTATGATCCGACCGGCATCAACCAGAATGTCATGCGTTTTATGGAGGCGTTCCTGATTTACTGCCTTATCAGCGATAGCCCCAAACTCGATGATGCGGGTTGGGACGAGGCTGCGGCCAATCAGCTTGCGACCGCGCGACGCGGACGCGACCCGGACCTGCGGCTTGCGCGCAACGGCGGTGCCGTAACTCTCGCTGCATGGGGGCGGGAGATTCTCGATGGCACCCGCGCCGTCGCAGAACTTATTGATCGCGGTGACAGCAGTCACGATTATGCGGAAGCCATCGAGGCACAGGCTGCGCTGTTGCAGGACGGTGAAAGTACACCATCGGCGCGCTTGCTGGAGGAATTGCGGGTCGCCGGGTGCGGCTTTTTTGAATTCGCCATGCTCGCGGCGCAGGGCCATAAGGAATACTTTCGCTCGATTACGTCACTGCCGGTCGAGCGTGAAGCGGAGTTTGCGGATGAAGCCCGGGATTCACTCGCGCGACAGCGGGAAATTGAACAGGCTGATGAGATCAGCCTGGATGAATACCTTGCTAATTACTTTGCCGATACCTGAAGGCCGGCCGGGGCCACTGTGATAACTGTCATGGAGAACCCGGCGGATTGTGCTGTGCATCACATTTCACGCGACACGGTGTGTGCGAAACCCCTGAGTTAACTAAACTGCACTCATTAAAGGCCACCACCTCGCAGCGGCGGGCACGGGCAAGCACAGGGCATAAGTGTGATCAAGACATTCAGTATTGGAATCCTCTTAGGCATCGCACTGGCGGCGGGCCTGATGTACGTGATTCCGGCCGTCGACCAGCATCGTGAGGCATCGATGATCAGCGTGCTGCCGAATGACGGCAACGCTGAAACGTTTCACATCAATCTTCCGGAAGATCAGATCCTGCAAAGTCCTTCCAATACCGGCGAAGCGATTCCAGGCGGGCTCAGGTGGCCGCAGGAAAGTGGCTTGGCGGATGCGCAAACCCGACTCTATAAGCTACGTAACCGCAACGACATCGTGGTTGGCGTAGCCAGCCGAGTAACAACCGCAGCCTCGGGCAACGACAACGCCGTCGAGTGGACCTTGCACCTTCCCGCGAGAGGCAGTATTTACGCAATGTTGCAGCCGACAGGCGATGCCTCCGGCGTTCACGCCGGCAGTATGCTGGCTGGAACGCGCGAGTTTGCCAACTTGCAAGGGAGTGTCCGTGAAAGCTTCGTCGATGCAATGGACGAAACCGGTCGCATTGAACTCGTCGCAGCGCTTGCGGGCCGCCTGGAAGAAACACCATGAAGTATCTGATTGCTTTGCTGCTGGGTACTCTTGTCGGCGCGGTCTTGTTCCTGATGCTGCTGTATCACAATCCGTTTGCCGGCAATCCGACCGTATCACCACTTCTGATTTCCGGTCAGCGGCTCATGGACTTGTCTTACTCTCCGGTGCCTGCCGAATCGATCGCCGTGATCAATAGCGGTGCAGTGCCGGCTCGACCATCACCCGATGGCATCGATGAACTGTGGGAAACCAGTATCAAGAAAACCCGCGTGCTGGTGGCTCCATTGGCGGACGTTCGCGGCGATTTGGTCGGAATCGGCATCAAGTTCTCTTCCGATTCCGAAAAAACTCGCTTGCTGAATGCAGAGGCGATGGTCGACAGCGTCTGGCATATCTGGATGCCCGATCGAGGTTCACTGTTCATCGACCAGACCGAAAACCTGTGGCCGTACCTGCGTGACGTGGTAATGCCGGCTCGCCTGAGTTCAAGCGACAACTGGCGCGGCACCTGGTTCGGAATCACTACGGCAGGTCCGGGAGCGCTCAGGACCGCGCGTGTGACCGGCGGCAGTGGTCAGTTTGCGGGATTCGTATCAGAGGCCGTCGAATCGGTCAGCGCCCGTGCATGGATGGCTGACGGCGGGCCTGCCGCCGTCAGCGGCAATCTTACAATTGCCCTGTCTCCACAAACTGCCGATTGACAGTCCTTTTGCGGGTCTTTACGCCGCCAGGTTTTTCAACTCGACACTGGCATCGGCCAGGCGTTGCGGATCGAACACCGCATGTCGCGCAATCAATGGCTTCGCCTGCAAGAAATCTTTCGGGGAGTTGATCGCGTCGATCGCAATCATTGCCCCTTCCCTCAGATAGACACACGCGAATGCACCCTGCTGCGGGTTGCCGCGCAACACGGTCTGGTCGTAACCCTGTGACAGTCCGGCAATCTGCAATTTGAGATCGTACTGGTCAGACCAGAACCACGGGATGTCGGCATACTGGAGGGCCTCACCGCACAGGTTGCCGGCCGCAGTGCGCGCCTGCTCCAGCGCATTGTGCACCGATTCGAGCCGTACGTTTCGTCCCAGCAATGCGTTCGGGTGAAATGTGCAATCGCCTATCGCATAAATGTCCGGGTCGGAGGTGCGGCATCGATCATCCACGACGATGCCGTCGTCGACCGTCAGGCCTGCCTGGGCTGCCAGGTCCGTATTCGGCAGGATGCCGATGCCTACTATGACCATATCGGCAGCCAGATTGGTACCGTCGGCCAATTGCAATCCCTCGAGTCGACTATCTCCCGCAAACCCGTCGATTCCGGTGTTGAGCAAAAATTCGACACCGTGTTCACGATGCACTTGTTCGTAAAAATCGGAGACCTCTGCGGATACCACGCGTTGCATCACCCGGCTTTGCATTTCCACCACTGTTACCTGCAAGCCCAGTGTGCTGGCGACGGCTGCAACCTCGAGGCCAATATATCCCGCACCGACGATCACCAGTCGCCGGCGGCCCTGCATGTCCTGCCGGATGGCGAGTACATCATCAATCGTCCGCAAATAATGAATACCCGGCAGGTCACTGCCGGGCAGTTGCAAGCGCCGCACCCGCGCGCCGACGGCGAGAACGAGTTTGTCGTAGTGCTGCGAGTCCCCGTTACTCAACTCCAGCATGTGACGGTCACGCCGGATACGCTCGATTCGTGTGCCAAGCGTTACGGTAACAGCCGGGTCCTCGTAGAAACGCGGTGGCTTGACGTAAAGGCGCTCGGCCGGCATTTCGCCGGCGAGAAATTTCTTCGACAAGGGCGGGCGCTGGTAGGGCAGCCAGCTTTCCTCGCCGATGAGCACGATGTCGCCTGAAAATTTCTTCTGGCGAAGCGATGCGACCAGTTGTCCGGCAGCATGACCTGCGCCGGCAATGACAATTCGCACCGTCATGGTCGCCCGCTGTGACATGCGGTAGCGACGGGTCTACATTGCACTGATACCACCATCGATTTTCAGCTCCGCACCGGTGACAAAAGCCGACTCATCGGATGCCAGGTACAGAATAGCAAACGCGACGTCGTCCGGTCGGCCGACCCGGCCCAGCGGTATCTGACGACCGAGCTTAAGCAGAGCGGCATTACGATCGTCGCCTTTCACCATACCATCGAGAATCGGCGTATCGATGAAGACGGGGTGCACCGAATTGCAGCGGATGCCGTTGCCTTCGCGGGCGCAGTGCAGGGCAACCGACTTGCTGAGATGACGCACGGCTGCCTTGGCTGAATTGTAAGAAGCAAGATTGTGACCCGCGATGATTCCCGAAATCGATGAAACGTTGATGATCGATCCGCCTCCGCTTGCTGCGATCAAAGGAATAGCATACTTGCAACCAAGAAATACGCTGTCGAGGTCGATGGCGTGCACCCGTTTCCAGTTTTCGTACGATTCAGCCTCGACACTGGCGACCGATCCGATGCCGGCATTGTTGACGAGAATATTCAGGCCGCCGAAACGCTTGCGCGCTTCCTCGAGGACGCGTGTCCAGCCGCGCTCACTGGTAACGTCCTGCTCTACGGCCCAGGCGCAGTCCGCGAACTCCGCATTGATTTCCTGCGCCTGTCGACGCGCGCCGACGATGTTGATATCGCTCAGAAGGACTTTCGCACCTTCGCGCGCCAGCATCCTGGCGGTTGCGGCGCCCAACCCTTGCGCGGCACCCGTAATCAGTGACACTTTATTATCGACTCGTCCCATATTCCGTTCCAGAAAATCGAGCACGTACCTCAGGATATGGAACCGGTGCGCTTGAGCGCTGGCTCCATGTTTCGTTTTTTGCCCTGCGCTTCGTTATTCTAGCGGTCATTAGCAGCAAAGGTGGTCATCGATGAAGGTCAATGCAATCAGAATTCACGAGCATGGCGGACCCGAGGTGCTTCGCTTCGATTCCGTGGACCTCGCGGAACCCGCGGCTGGTGAAGCCCAGGTACGACATACTGCTATCGGCCTCAATTTCATCGATACCTACCATCGCAGCGGCCTCTACCCGGTGGAGCTTCCGGCCGGATTGGGCAGCGAAGCAGCCGGGGAAGTTGCTGCAGTAGGCCAGGGAGTTACCGAACTGAAGCCCGGCGACCGGGTCGTGTATACGGGCCGGCCGGCAGATGCGTATTCCGAAGCACGCAACTTCCCTGCCGGCCAACTGGTACCGATACCGGACGGCGTATCGGACGAGCAGGCCGCTGCTGTCTTTCTTAAAGGACTCACAGCCTGGTACCTCTTGCGACGCAGTTACCGCGTGCAGAAGGGCGACCCCATACTGTTGCTGGCGGCCGCCGGCGGCGTAGGCTCTCTTGCCAGTCAGTGGGCCGATCATCTCGGTGCTACCGTCATCGGCATCGTCAGCACCGAGGAAAAGGCCGCGCTGGCGCGCACGCAGGGCTGCCACCATATCATCATGGCCGATGCACGGGATTCGGCCGCCAAAGTGCGCCAATTGACCGGCGGTGAAGGCGTCGCCGCTGTGTACGATTCGGTCGGCAAGGATACTTTCTTCTCGTCGCTGGATGCACTGCGGCCGCATGGCGTCATGGTGTCGTTCGGCAATTCATCCGGTCCGGTCGGCCCGTTTGCACCGTCCGAACTTGCCAAACGTCACTCTCTCTATGTCACCCGCCCGGTGTTGTTCGATTTCGTCGACACTCGCGAGCATTTGCTGGCGGCGAGCAAGGAACTGTTCGACCTGGTTGGCCGGGGCATACTGAAGATCAATATCAATCAGCGTTACGCGTTGCGGGACGCGGCCGAGGCGCATCGTGACCTGGAGGCGAGAAAGACGACCGGCTCTACGATCCTGCTGCCCTGATTTCAGGCCGGCTGTAAGGGCCACATGATCGGCATCAGAAGGCTCGCGACGATCAGGACGACAATGAGCAGCGGGATCCCGACCCGGAAGTAGTCGGCGAAGCGATAGCCGCCGGGTCCCATGACCAGGATGTTGACCGGATGCGAAACCGGGCTGATGAAGCTCGCGCCGGCCGCAATCGCAATGGCCATCATGGCCGGTTCCGGCTTGAGGCCCAGATCAGCCATTGTGGACAGTACGATCGGTGACATCAGCACCACGAGTGCGGCTGAGGGAATCATCATGGTGCCGATTGCCGTCAGCACATAGAGGCTCATGATCACCATCCACGGATCTGCGTCACCCAGCACGGCAAGCAATTGTCCGGCGAGAAATGCTGCAGCGCCCGACTGGTACATCGCGGTGCCGAGCGGCAGCATGCCGGCAATGAGAAAGATCGCCCGCCAGTCGATCGCGCGATAAGCGCCGTCCATGGTCAGGCAGCCGGTCAGAATCATCACGCTGCCGCCGATCACGGCGGCGACCGGCGTCGACAGGAATCCGGTCATTATTGCAACCACCACGCCGAGCATGATTGACGCGGCCAGCGGAGCGCGGCGCGTGTCCGGTGGCTCCTGGCCGAGCGGCGTCAGTATCAGGAAATCGGTATCGCTGGAGAGGAGTTGCAAGCGGTCGCGCGGCCCCAGCAGCAACAATGCATCGCCGATCTGCAGGCGCTCTTCTGCGAGGTTGCCGCCGAGCGTCTTGCCCTGCCGCCAGATGCCCGCCAGCTCGATGCCATAGCGTTCACGAAAATTAAGTTCGCCGACGGCTTTGCCGGCCAGGTTGCTGCGCGGGTCGAGCGTGGCGTCCATCAGGGTGAGACGTTCGGAATCGAACGAACGGACGTTCGGTGCCAGCTTGGTTTC
This sequence comes from uncultured Woeseiaceae bacterium, assembly GCA_964605635.1. Taxonomy (GTDB): domain Bacteria; phylum Pseudomonadota; class Gammaproteobacteria; order Steroidobacterales; family Woeseiaceae; genus IDS-8. The sequence goes on along the minus strand of CAZSDL010000102.1, from coordinate 935 downwards.
GACCTCGAGTTCCTGCAAGCCGCGCAGGACATCGAGGTCTTCGTGCTGGCCTTCGATCAGCAGCAGGTCGCCGCCTACCAGCACCTCTGTGCTGCGCGGCATGAAATTGAGCTTGCCGTCGCGAAAGATAGCCAGTACGCGAAAATCAAAAACATCGGCCAACCGGCTTTTCTCGAGCGTGGTGTCGGCGAGTTCGCTGTATTTTGGCACGCGCACGACAAACATGCGCTCATCGGCCTTGAACTGCTCACTCAATTGTTCGGCTGTCTTGTCCTCCTTGCTGGTGAAGTCAGAGAACTTCTCGAGGGCGGCAATCGCTTCTGCCTCGCCCTGCACAAGCACTCGGTCGCCGCTGCGCAACGGTACGAATGCGAGATTCGTCAGGCGGTAACGGTCCTTGCGCCGGATACCAACCACGCTGACATTGAAACGACTGCGGAATCCGGCATCGCGGATCAATTCTGATACCAGCGGCGAACCTTCAGCCAGTTCTATTTCGGCGTAATGTATCCGTGCAGCGACCATCGACTTCAGCACCGGCGCTTCGCGCTCGATGACCAGTTCGCTGTAGCGTTGCAGCTCGCGAAACTGGTCCAGGCGGCCCTGCACCAGGAGACTGTCTCCGGCACGCAGAACCGTCTGCCGATTCGGCAGGGTCTCGCTGCGCCCGAAGCGAATGAGCGAGAGGATGATGAGCCCGGTGGCCGCGCCGATCCGGCTTTGCGCCAGGGTTTTGCCGACCAGCACTGAATCCACCGGGATGCGCAGCAGGAATGATTGTTCCTGCAGCTTGTAACGCGCCCGCAGGCTGCGCTGGCTGCGGAAGCGACCGCGAGCGGTGCGCGCGGTCGTCGGCAGCAGCAGCCGCCCGGCGAAGGCGACAAAGAGGATGCCGGCAATCGCAATCGCGCCGCCAACCGGGGTGAAGTCGAAAA
>CAZSDL010000101.1:0-8780 GCA_964605635.1 uncultured Woeseiaceae bacterium | reverse complement strand
GGTAACCTTGCCATGGCCAATAAGTATTCGGGGGGCTGCGACCACGTCCATACGCATGCCGACAAAGACCCAATAGACAACCACACCTGCCACTGCTCCGTCTGCAAGCGCGTGACGGCACAGACGAGCACGCATGTCGTCTTTTTCAATCACGGCGACCTCAAGGTGGATAAACCCGGCGAATTGAAACGCCAGCCGTTTAACGACCAGAACCCGGACGGTCCACTGGAGCTCTGCGTCTGCAAGAGCTGCGGCACGCCCATCATGCTCGATGACAAGCAGAAGCGGATTCGCGCCATCGTGCCGAACCTGATGGGCTTCGACGCGGCGAAATTGCCGGCGACCTATCACGCATTTTTCGATGCGTCGACGGGTGCTGCGAAACCGAAGGACGGGCGTCCGGTATACGAAGGGCTGCGCCCCGATTTCGCGTGGCCGGCGTCAGCCTAGCGTTTTGGTACTGAGGGCAGGCTTCGGAACGAGTAATTCGCAAGGCCGGGCCGAGCCCGGTCAAAGCTCGGCGCAGCCAGGCTTTGACTGACGAATGGATCCCGAAAGCAAATCCCTGGCAGCGTCCAGCGGATACCTGAGCCGGCTGGTTCGGGGCAAGCTGTGGCTGCAAGTACTGATCGGAATGATGCTGGGTTTGCTGGTCGGTATTGTGATCGGCCCGGGCGTCGGTCTGCTGGATCCAGATACCAGCCTCGTTGTGGGCAACTGGCTGGCGTTTCCCGGCCGCCTGTTCCTCGTGACAATCCAGATGATCGTCGTGCCGCTGGTGTTCGCCTCGATTGTCAGGGGGCTTGCGGCGGGTGGAGATACTGCGAGGCTGAAGCAGCTCGGGCTGTGGGTTACCGGCTTTTTTGTCATTACGACCGCGATCGCCGCAACCATCGGGATCCAGCTCGCCCTCACCATCCAGCCCGGCAGTTACCTGCAGCTCGGAGACCGCGCGGACATCGCGGGCGAAGCTCCCACCGACATGACGTCGGCAGCACCGCCGATGCTGCGGGAACTCCCGGAAGTGGTCATCGACCTGCTTCCCGAAAACCCGCTCAACGCGCTGGTGCAAGGCGAGATGCTGCAAATCGTGCTTTTCGCCTTCATCATCGGTGTCGCGCTTCTTTCGCTGCCGAAGAAATCGGCGCAGCCCATGCTCGAGCTGCTCGGCTCGCTGCAGGAAGTGTGCATGGCGGTCGTGCGCTGGGCCATGACCATTGCGCCGTTCGCTGTTTTCGGCCTCATGGCCCAGCTTACGAGCCGCACCGGCTGGCAGACGCTGGCGGGACTCGGCGTCTACGTGGGAACGGTCCTGCTCGGCCTGCTGCTGATGCTTGCCCTTTACCTGGCCTTCCTGCGTTTGGTCACGCGCCTGAATCCGCGGCGCTTTCTTGCGGACACGCGCGAGCTCCTGCTCCTGGCGTTCAGCACGTCGAGCTCGGCGGCGGTGATGCCGTTATCGATGAAGACCGCGGTCGAGAAATTCCACGTCCGCTCAAGCGTAGCGCAATTCGTGATTCCGCTCGGCGCGACTATCAACATGAATGGCACGGCTCTGTACCAGGCCGTAGCTGCCATATTCCTGGCCCAGGTATTCGCGGTAGACGTTTCAACGGGCGGCATGGTCCTTATTATCGCGATGGCGGTCGGTGCCTCGATCGGCTCACCGGCGACGCCGGGCGTCGGCATCGTGATCCTCGCAAGCATCCTCGGCACGATTGGCGTACCGCCAGCCGGTGTCGCCCTGATCATCGGTGTCGACCGCCTGCTCGATATGAGCCGGACTGCGGTCAACGTCGCCGGCGACCTGGTGGCGTCAATCTTCATCGACCGACGCGTGCTCGGCCCACGCGGGCAGGAGCCGGAGGACGCCAGGATTGCAACGGAAACGGCCGGCGAGCGCGGCGCCAACTCGTGACGGCACGCAGCCCCGGAATTCTTCTTTGTTTACTCGATGTCCATCTCTTGGGCATCGAAATGTGACTCTACTCCGCTGCCGCGCGGCTCGCCGTTGCGATTGACCCATCGCCCCAGACCGGCTCTGGCGTCGCTGCCGAAGCTGTGACAGCGGAAACCGATGGTCGCCATTTGAGCAGTGACATCCCGCCAGCCTGGTTTTCTACGAGTGCAGTGCAGCTCTCGACCCAATCGCCATCATTGCAGTAAAGAAGCCCGTCGAGGTGGACCATATCGGCTTTGTGGATGTGGCCGCAGATAACGCCATCGACGCCGGCTTCGCGGGCAGCCTCGAGGGTCGCGCTTTGAAAACGTTCGACGTAGCGCTTTGCGAAGGAAAACCGGGACTTTACGTGCTGCGCGAGCGACCAGTACGGCCGTCCTGTGAGATCGTGCAGCCAATGCACGAACCGGTTAACACTCAATAGGCTCCGGCAGGCGAATCCGCCAAGCAGAACACCGAGCGAGCGACCCCGGACAATCGTATCGAACTGGTCACCGTGCAGAACCAGCAGGCGCTGCCCGGTGAGTGTCGTATGGATCGCCTGGCGGGACACCTCGATGTTGCCGAATTTCACGCCGGCAAGCGCGCGCAGTTCGTCGTCGTGGTTGCCGGGAATATAAATCACGCGAGTCCCTTCCCGGCTTTTCTTCAGTATGATTTGCAATACTTCGCTGTGGCTTGGCGGCCAGAAGAAGCGCTGTCGCAGACTTTCGAGATCGATGATGTCGCCGACGAGGTACAACAGGTCGCAATCGGTATGACGCAGGAAATCGAGTAACAGCCCTACACGGCAGGCTCGCGACCCGAGGTGAACGTCGGACAGCCACACCGTGCGAAGCGCTTCTTCGTGATTTGCAGAATTCGTATCCTGGCCGGCTGCTTTCATGGGAGCAGTATCCACGCGGAAAAAGCGGCAGTACGGACCTGCATCCCAGAACAGGAAATTGACGAGGCACATTGGGAGCGACAGAGCCGTCTTTACGACCATTTAACCCACCTCGGACGGCTATACTGAATGAAGCGTATTGGGGGTCGTTCAATGAGAATACTGGCTTGGGTTAGTGCCCTTTTCCTTATCGGCTGCGGCGGAGAGCCTGAGCCGACCCGAATGGAAGATCTCAACCTGGCGAAGCTCGATGGCATCGAGGCACGATGCGCCAGGGCCGCGGCATCGTCCGCTTATGACTCCGTTGAGGTGTCGAAGCTCATGTCGCTCGGCGGGGCCGCCGAAACCATCGGCGCGATTTCAGACTCGATTGAAAGCGAAATTCATCGTTGTGTACTTGATGTCTATCTCATGGGCGTCGAGGACGGACGAGTGCTGGAGCGAGAAGTCTACTGACCGCACTCCATTCCCACGGCCTCGCCGACACGCTAGTATTTCCTGTCCTTCGGCAAATCGTAGATGCGGCCCGCACCTGTGGATCAAACAAGATGGGAACTGATGCGCTGATCATGACCAGCGCACAGCGTTGCTCGCCGATCTTGTCGCGCGCCTGGGTGGCCCGGCGCCTCGCTCCGAAGATAATCACTACACAGCAGAATTCGACATAGCCAGGTGGGTGAGTAGCAATGCTATTGTCGTGGCTTAGTGCCGAAGCGATCGGCCAGTCGACGAACCAGTCAACATGTGTAGCGGGCGGTAACAGGTTTATGCGTGTCACCATATTGGTATTAATTCTGATTGGCACGGGCGTCGCAGCCGATACCGAGATCCATCGCTGCTTACTGGCAGACGGCACGTTCGCTTTCCAGGAAACGCCCTGCTCCGTACCCGCGGCAAAAGCCGACGACGTTCTTAAAGATAGCGGAACACTTGCAGTCGATGATGACGGGCTCGACTTTGTTAATCCCTATGACGAGCCCGCAAGTTCGCCAATGCCCTCCGAAACAACGCTGCCCGAACCGATCTCGCAGGACCGCGAGGCGTGCGAAAAAACAGCGCGGGATGCGATCGACGCGATTGATCTCAAGATGCGAGAGGACGCCTATACCAAGGAACAGGGCCGCGCGAACCTTGCAGATCTGCTCGAATTGACACAGCAGCTGCGTGCCTGCAAGCAGCTTTAGGAGACGTCCGGGTCTGTGAAACGCGACCGGTGCGCCGAGTGATGTATCTGCTAATTTGCGAGCACCGTTAGGATTCGGGAGCAACGGGATGAAGATCATGACGGCGAGAGGTTTCGAGCCGTACAATGCGCATGATTCAGTCCCTGCCGAGGATCGCATCGGCCGCCTTGTCGGCGAGCATCAGCGTCGGCGCGATGAGCTTGCCGGAGGTCACGCTTGGAAACGCGGCGGCATCGACCACGCGCAGCTGCTCGATGTCGGGCGCAACTGGCTCTCGCGAGCGTTACCGTTGACATCCGCATCGGTCAACTCGTCGACGTACCGAACGTCGGCGCGACAGCCATCCTGCCGCTCGACATATTCGTAGACCGGGACTGATAGTCCGCCAGCATCCGGCGGTGCTTTCGGCGAACTTGCGCTGAGCGTGCTGACGGACGTCCTCGACCGGCATTCCGGCCAGGAAGCAGTGCTGCGCTACGGCTACGAGATCACCGGCGAGCGCCTGACGTTCACACCTTTCGCGGGTATCCGCTGGATCAGTTCGAACCTGGCGGATTACTACTACGGTGTGCGGGCGGCAGAAGCGACCCCGTCACGTTCCGCGTACTCCGCTCCATCATCAACTACGCCGTTCGTCGGACTTACCGGCCGGTATCGCCTGTCGTCGCACTGGAGCGTGTTCGGACTGCTCACTTCCGAGCGGCTGGCCGGCAGATTGCGTGACAGTCCCATTGTCGCGGACGACCACCCCTCCCTGCTATTGCTCACGCTGACGCGAAGCTTCTGATCGCGGCACCACTAAGGATTGTCGCTTCACAAAGGCGCTTAATCGTTCGCCACGCAGCGCTAGCCCGGCAATAACCAGTCGATCGTCAGCTCGACCGACTCGGGCCCGGTCGGAAGAATTCGCACACCGCGCACAAGGAATGCGCCGCAGGTAAAGGAGCACAGCCAGCGTCGCGATGCCGTAGAGCAGATATGCGATACCGAATCGCTAAGTGATGAATTGATGGGCCGTGTTGATCGCCGCGCCGTCGCCGGCTGCTAGAACGGATGATCGCGATCACTCGGCTTGCATTGCCGCGCAAAGCGCGGTTTCGGGGTGCGTTACGGTACCCACCGAATCGCCAATTTCCAGCGCCAATTGTGTGTCTGCAGAGTAGCCGACCCAATCCGGCACGCCGGAAGCAGACGGGCGCCCGTACTTGGCGAATCCTACCCACAGTTCCATCATCAGTTCGGTCAACTCGTCCTCGCGCTCGTCACCGGGCAACCAGTCATCGTGCTTGTCGAACACATACGGTATCTCCGCTCCATGGTATGCCCCAAGAAAGCGAGCATGCGCACCCGGCCTGACCCTCGAGAAATAATAGACCCAGGCGGACCGACCCTGCGCGACCGTATTACGCGCGAGCTCCAGCGTTGGGCAGACGAATTCGTGACCGCTAACCAATCGATCCAGCTGCCGCATGGTGCCGTCAGACGTTTGCAGTCCTTTCTTCACCTCGTCCGGCCTGACAATGCCGTAGTGCGACATGCGCCGATCGATATCCTCATCGCCACTGTCCGCTTCCAGGTACATAAGCCATTCGTCCGCATTGGTTCCGAATATCGTATCGACTGTACGCAACATTCCCTTGTCGAGGGCATTGCGCACAGTCTCCGGCAACGTCAGGCCGTCCGCAACGACGTCTGGCTGATAGTCGGCAAAAACGATGGCGGCGGCTTGCAGCAGGGCCTGGGGTGCTGCTTCACGCAATGCATCGATGCCGCCGGCGTTTGCACCGCCGAGCACCCGGCGCTCCAGTTCAATACCTTTCGCTACGAATTTCTCACGTGTGTCCTGCGTAGTGAGCTGGTAGCCCGCGCTTTGGTGAATCGCCTTGTTAAAGAGTCCCTGCGCGAGCGGCATTGCCAGCAGATAGGAAATCGAACTCGCGCCGGCAGACTCGCCGAAGACTGTCACGTTGCCCGGGTCGCCACCGAAACGATCGATATTGCTCTGCACCCATCGAAGCGCCGCAATCTGGTCCAGCAGCCCGTAGTTTGCAACAGGCAGATCCGGGTGAGAGAAAAACCCGAAAATATCCAGACGATAGGCGATCGACACGACGACGACACCTCTCGCCGCCAGCGCATCGCCAATGTAATTCGGTTCGTGGGACCAGCCGCCGCGATGGCTACCGCCGTGAATCCAAACCATGACGGGCAGCGCGGCGTCCGGCTTAGGTGACGGTGACCAGATATTCAGATACAGACAGTCCTCGCTGAATTCCGGAACCGGGAAGGAGTCCGGCTCACCACCGAAGTCAGCCACGAGGTCACGATACCAGTCGACCATATGTGTTCCCTGCATGCAGGCCGCAGCGAATCGACTGGCATCGACGTCGAGTCCCGGTGGCGGCGGTTGCGGTTCGCGCCACCGCTGCGCGCCACCCGCTGCTGCCGCGAACGGTACGCCAAAAAATGCAGCGACTCCGCGTGTTTCGCTCTGGATTCCGCGGTAGACCGAACCTGCCGATTCGACAACGGGACGCTCCGGAACAGCCGGCGCACATGCTGTGAGAAACGCTGTTAACCCGGTCTGTGCAAGGACCAGTACCGCCGAATTGCACCGCACGACGTTCAGGCCTGCTCCGCCAGCGACAGAATTACGCACCCACGGCTGCGTCCGGATTCAATGAGCTCATGGCTGCGCGCTATCCCATTCAGCGGCAGAACTTCGGCGATGCGGTGACGCAGCCAGCCCGCCTGTTCCGCTTCGTCAATGGCTGCAATGGCGGCCTGCTTTGCCGGCTCGGGCATTGCGTAGACAATGACGAGCCGCACAGTCAGATCCAGGTACATCATCTGAAAAAAAGGCAGCTGTGGCTGAGGCACCTGAGTCGACGAGTAAGTGGCGATTACGCCGCCGGTGCGAACAAGTTTCAGCACCTGGAGCAGATTTGCACCGAACTCGACGTCCACGACTCGATCCACCGGCCGCCCGCCGTTGGCCGAAAGAACCGCAGCCGACCAATCGGGCTCGCGGTGATTGACTACCGCGGATGCGCCAGCCTCACGGCAGCATTGCGCATCGGTATCGTTGCTGGCCGTCGCGAGAACCGTGGCCCCGGCGCGAGTCGCCCACTGGATTGCATAGTAGCCGACACGCCCGGCGCCGCCGGTAACGAGAATCGACTGTCCATCGACCGGGCCGTCTGCGAACACGCAGCGGTGCGCTGTCATCACCGGTATGCCGTAGCACGCTCCTTGCTCGAAATTTACGTTGTCGCGCAGATGGACGGCGCGGGCCGCGTCGATCGCGACCCGTTCCGCGGCCGTACCGAAACGCCGCCCGTACTGAGCCTGATATACCCAGACGCGTTCCCCGATGCGTGCCGATGCGATACCGTCGCCAACAGCTTCTATCACGCCGGCGCCGTCACTGTGTGGAATCACCAGGCCGTCGTCGAGCAGATTCGGAAACGACCCCGCTCGTTTTTTCACGTCGGATGGATTCACACCGCTGGTATGCAGTCGCACGAGCACCTCGCCAGGCTCCGGTGACGGATCCGGTTGCACCCCGACTTTCAGAACTTCGGTGGCACGGCCGAAGCTTTCGAACCAGGCAGCTTTCATGTCGTACTCCTACCTCAGTCTTCCAGCCAATTCAACAGCGATTCCGTGTGACCGTCGATACCAATCGCCTGGCCGGAGATGGTCGCTCCGCGCTCAGACGCCAGGAACAATGCCATGCCGGCTACGTCTTCGGCGCCAACGAAGATACGCATCGAACTCTGCCTCGCATAGATCGCGCGTATGTCGGCGGAGTTCATGCCTCGCGCCAGTGCATCGCGCTCGATAACGCCATCGATCCGCGCACCGCTTACGCTGCCCGGACAAAGCGCGTTGACCCGGATCCGGTGCGGGCCGAGTTCCATCGCCAGCGTTTTGGTCAATCCGATCAGAGCCCACTTGCAGGCGGTGTAGGGCGCACGCAGCGGAAAACCGAAGAACGCGGCATTGGATGAAATATTGATGATCGATCCGCCGCCAGCCTGTTTTAGCAGCGGCACGGCGCGCCGCGCACAGTAGAACTGACCGTTCAGGTCCACGGCAACGGTCCGCTGCCAGTCCAATGGATCGATATCCTCGACCGGCGCAGTCGGTCCGGCGATGCCGGCATTGTTAATCAGGATGTCCAGACGCCCGCAACGCGCAATCAGGTCCTCGAACAATTCGTCGACAGCCGCCGGGTCGGCTACATCGGCCACGCTGCCGGACAGCTCCGGCCCGAAATTCGGAAATGCCGCCATTGCTTCTTCGCTCACATCGCAAATGTGGACACGATAGCCGTTCTCGGCGAATAGCCGTGCTGTAACGGCACCGATGCCGGCGGCTGCGCCGGTTATCAGGACTACTGGCTCCGATCTCATTGTCACTCCTGTTGCGATCACCCCAAGGACCCGCGACCCGCAGTGTGACAGACGCGAACGGAGATCCGCCGCAGCGCTGGTGGGCGCCGGGTCAAGAGAGATTCGGCTGCCAGCCGGCCGCAAGCTGGAATTTCTGAGCTATAGTTGAGTAAAGCGCAGGTATATGCAGTCACTTGGCTGCCATCGCGCACACTATAAGGCAGGATGCGATTTTTTAGAGCCCGTTTTTTGAGAAAATCTAACATACTATGCGCCGCCGCCTGCTCTCTCTGAACGCTCGAGGTAGGCAAGCGACGTGGAGCAGCGCACGCCGTCGCGCACGGTCATGTGCA
>CAZSDL010000100.1:0-8805 GCA_964605635.1 uncultured Woeseiaceae bacterium | reverse complement strand
AATATGGTGGCGATCTTGACACCCAGTGACGTGCCGGGGCGCCATGCAGGCATCAACAACAGGGTCGCGTCGGCATGGCCGGGGATTTCGATACGGTGATGCGTCCTGTCCGGCACGACGGCACTCGAACGAAACGCGCAATCGATGGCATCGATCAGTCGATCAAATGGCAACGCATCGGCAACGGCGTGTCGATCAAGAGTCAGCATACTCGGCGGGCGGACAATCTGATCCTAGCGTCGCGTGCGAAAAGTCTGCGACTTCGGGCCTGGCGTCTGGAATTCCACGCCGCCCAGCGAGCCGACATAGGCGTTCGCGTGGGGCTGCCAGCGCAGTGTCACCTTGGCGGTACGCTGAATGGTCGCAATGATGATGTCTTTTTCCCGGAACGTCAGGATCTCACCGACCACCCTGGCGCCATGCCGGATGCCGGATATTTCGCAGGTATCTTCGAACCGGGTTTCTCGCACAATCGGCATGTCGACGCTCACGTCGGTCGGGACAGTAGTGGCTCAGCCTATCAAATGACGCATCACTGCGTCGTGAAAAGAAATCGGCTTGTAGCGTAAAGGCGTCGCGAACTGCACATGCACGCTGCGGGCAGTTACTCGACGGTAACCGACTTGGCCAGGTTGCGCGGCTGATCGACGTCCGTGCCCTTGAGAACGGCGACGTGATAGGCGAGCAACTGCAGGGGAATGGTGTAGAGAATCGGTGCCTGGAAATCCTGGATCAGCGCAGGCATGCGCATGGTATGGATGCCGACGCGATCGCCGAACTGGACGCGCGGGTCCGCGAATACGTACAGCTCGCCGCCACGCGCACGCACTTCCTGCAGGTTGCTTTTCAGCTTTTCCAGCAATTCATTGTCGGGCGCCACGGCGACGACTGGCATGTCTTCATCAACCAGCGCCAGGGGGCCATGCTTCAGTTCGCCTGCTGCGTACGCTTCGGCATGGATATAGGAAATCTCTTTGAGTTTCAGTGCACCTTCCATCGCAACCGGATTTTGCACGCCGCGACCGAGGAACAATGCATGATGCTTGTCCACGAAATGCTCCGCTAAAGCTTCGATAGCGCTGTCGAGACTCAGAACCTGCTCGATCAGTCCCGGCAGTTCCCCGAGCTGGGCCACCAGGGCGCGCTCCTGCTCCTTCTCGAGGCCGTTGCGCCGCGCAAGTGCTACCGTCAGGAGCGCCAGCGCCGCGAGCTGGGTCGTAAAAGCCTTGGTCGAGGCGACGCCTATCTCCGGCCCGGCGCGTGTCATCATCACCAGTTCGGATTCCCGTACCATTGAGCTTTCCGGCACGTTGCAGATGCACAGCGTCGACTCATAGCCAAGCTCTTTCGCGGCCCGCAACGCTGCCAGCGTATCGGCCGTTTCACCGGACTGGCTGATTGCAATAAACAGAGTGTTTTCCGGCACGACCGGCGAACGATAGCGATATTCGCTGGCGATCTCGACGGTGCACGGCAGCCGGCACAACTGTTCGATCCAGTAACGTGCGACGAGCCCGGCATGATAACTGGTGCCACAAGCGACGATATGCACGCCGCGCGTTGCATCGAGTACCTGGACAGCGCCGGGACCAAACGCCGCGTCCATCACTTTGCCGTTGGCGATGCGTTCCTCGAGTGTTCGCGCTACCGCAGCGGCCTGTTCATGAATCTCCTTTTGCATGAAATGCCGGAAGCTGCCACGTTCCGCCGCATCTGCCGTCAGCTCGCTTTCCTTGACCGGGCGTTCTACCTGCTCGCCGCTGGCATCGAAGATCGTGACCTTCTTCTGCTCGACGATCGCGATATCGCCCTCTTCGAGAAACTGGAATTTGCGTGTAACCGGCAACAATGCAGCAACGTCGGAGGCAACGAAATTCTCATCGAGACCGAGGCCGATGACGACCGGGCAGCCGGCTCGTGCCAGCACCAGCTTGTGCGGGTCCGATGCGCTCATCACCACGAGCGCGTAGGCGCCTTCGAGTTCCGCCACCGTCGCCTTGACCGCTTCTATGAGATCGCCAGCGGTTTCAAGATGGTGACGAATACGATGCGCCACCACTTCCGTATCGGTTTCCGATTCGAATCGGTAGCCTCGCGATTTGAGATCCTTACGCAGCTCCTGGTAGTTTTCGATGATGCCGTTGTGCACAATCGTGATATCGTCGTGCGACATGTGCGGATGAGCGTTGCTCTCGCTCGGCGCGCCATGAGTGGCCCAGCGCGTATGCGAGATTCCGGTGCTGCCACGCAACGGCGTGTCGTCGAGTGCGTTCTGCAGTTCCTGGACTTTGCCGAGCCTGCGCAATCGCGACACGGCAGCGCCTTCCATGACGGCAATGCCGGCTGAATCGTAACCGCGATACTCGAGGCGTCGCAGACCCTCCATAAGTATCGGGACTACATTTCTTTCAGCGACTGCGCCGACGATTCCACACATGCACTTGCTCTCCTCCGCTTAGTCGGGCAATTGTCTCAACAAACAGGGCCGGGCAGGGTGCAGCACTTCACGAATCCCGGCACGCCCTGACTTTCCGGGGTCGGACCCCAGCAACAAACTGTTTTTATTCAGTTTTTCTTGAGGGGCCGCTTCCAGCCGTCGACGGTTACCTGCCTCGCCCTGGCCACTGTCAGCGCATCAGGCGGCGCTGGCTTCGAAATAGTCGACCCGGCCCCGATGGTTGCGTTTGCGCCGACTTCCACGGGAGCCACAAGCTCTACTCCGGAACCGATGAACGCGCCGTCGCCGATCACAGTTCGGTACTTGTTGGCACCGTCATAGTTGCAGGTGATGGTTCCGGCCCCCACATTCACATCTCGACCGATCGTCGTGTCACCGATATAGGACAAGTGATTGACCTTGCTGCCAGCAGCGATTGTGGTTTTTTTGACTTCGACGAAATTGCCGATCTTCACGTCCTGATCGAGCTCCGCACCCGGCCGCAACCGCGCAAACGGCCCGATCTCGCAATTTTCGCCCATTTGCGCGCCGACGATATGACAGTACGAATGTATGACAGTCCCCGCACCGACAGTGCAGTCCCGCAATACATTGTGTGCCTCAATTTTTACGTTATCCCCCAGGTTAACGTCACCCTCGAAAACCGTGTTTACGTCGATGAACACATCGCTGCCACAGGTTAGCCTGCCACGTATGTCTACTCTCGCAGGATCCGCAAAGCCAACGCCGTTTTCCATCAACTCCCCCGTGAGTCGCTGCTGGAGAGCGCGCTCTGCATCCGCGAGCTGCTTTCGGTCATTGATACCCATAACTTCCTTCCAGTCGTCGACCTTGAGCCCGTGTACGTTGACGCCATCCGCAACGGCCATGCCGATGACGTCTGTCAGATAGTATTCGCACTGGCCGTTTTCATTGTCGAGTCGCGCCAGCCATTTCTTCAGCGCATCTGCCGGCGCGCTAAGTACGCCGGTATTGATTTCCCTGATGCTTTGCTCGACTTTGCTTGCATCCTTTTGCTCGACGATCTTCTGTACCTTTCCATCCCGACGAACAACGCGACCGTATCCCTGCGGGTCTGCCAGGTCCACGGTGAGCAGTGCGATCTCATCGGGCGTCCCGGTCGCGAGAAGGCGCTCGAGCGTGGATGGGCGAATCAGCGGCACATCGCCGAAGAGAATCAGGACACGATGGTTATCCGGCATGTCCGGCATGGCCTGCTGTGCTGCATGTCCGGTACCGAGCTGCTGGTCCTGCAATACCCAGCGTATAGTCTCGTCCGGCAAGGATTCAGTTACGGTCTTTCCGCCGTGTCCGTAGACGATGCAAATATCTTCGGCGCCCACCCTCTTCGCGGCATCGACGACATGTTGCAGAAGCGTCCGCCCGGCAAGCGCCTGCAGTACCTTTGGCACGCGCGAGCGCATCCGGGTGCCTTGACCGGCCGCGAGAATGATAATGCTGGTCGCCAATAACTAGGCCTCTGTCGCACGCGATCGCCGGGAATCCCGGCTTGTTGACAGCGCATGATACAGGAAGCTGCTGGCCTTTTTGTGCGACCCAATCCGTATCACGGTGGTTGCTGAAGTGTTGTAATTGCACTATGGCAGGTCTCACATTGCGACTGGTTGTGTTGCTGGCGCTGGCAAGTTGCAGCAGCGAGGTTTACCTGCGCGACGGCGTAACGGATGGCGATACGTTTTATCTTGCCGACAATGCCCTGGTGGACGCGGATCCGGTTCTGCAAAGCTGGAGCAGCTACAGCCTGACTCGTAGTGTCTGCCAGTTGCAGATTGGCGGCGAAAATCCGGCCCGAGCATCGTCCTTCGCGTGCGAACTGACCGCACGCCGGCACCTGGTAGAAAGCTGGGTCGAACACCAGAACTCTGAGCCTGGGATTAGCGAGCCCTATCTCGATTCTCTGAGTCGCGTTCACGAGGCCGGCTACCTGCCGGAGTACGTTGCGCATTATCTGAATAGACGGCAGTGGCAACTGCCGGATGATCTCGACAGCGACGGTTTTGATGGTTGGCGACGCCAGTACCTGCGGCGACACAAGGCAGAAACGCGACTCACTGGCTCGTGGAATTATGCCCGCAAGGTGCACGTCATACGCTGATCAGCCTGATGAGCAATCGCACCGTGTCGCAACCGGAACGCAATCAAGGCTACACCGGCCTGCGACGGACAGCTGCCGGCCGGTGTAGCAATACGACTCAGCGTTCGACGATACGCAAGACGACGCGCCGATTTTCGGCTTTGCCGACCGCAGTACTGTTATCGGCAATCGGTTGCGACTCACCGTAGCCACGTGTCGTCATCCGATCTTCTGCGACCCCGCTGGCGACCAGGTAATCGCGCACGGTTGCAGCACGACGCGCTGACAATCCTTCATTGTATTCCACGGATCCGTCACTGTCGGTGTGACCGGCGACTTCAACTCGAATGGTTGGATTCTTGACCAAGGTGGCCGCTGCTTCATCCAGCACCGATTCGGCACCCGGCAACAACTGGTCAGAATCGAATTCGAAGTTGACTCCCAACAGGCGGATCTCCTCCTTGATCTCGCAACCCCGGACATCGACCTGTACGCCGGGAGCCGTATCCGGGCAGCGGTCGAGGCGATCGACCACGCCGTCGTTGTCGCTATCGAGTTCGCAGCCCCGCTCATCAACGGCTGCGCCGCGCACGGTGTCAGGACACTCGTCCTTGTAATCGGGCACACCGTCTCCGTCGCTGTCCAGCGGACAGCCTTCGGCATCCACGCTCACACCGCGCGGTGTTCCCGGACAGCGATCGATCGAATCGGGGACGCCATCACCATCGCTATCGGCTTCGACCACTGGCGGTACTGCGGTAACAGCCCGTGCGCCGAATGGAAACTGGAAGCCCAGACTGAACAGGTTGTCGTCCGTATTGACGCCCGCGATATCGTGCGAGCGCCATCGATATTCACCACGCAGCGCGATATTGCTGTCGCCGAAGATGTCGGCCAGAAGCCCCGCTCCGCCGGAAAACATCAGACCATCGGAGTCAGGTGCACCGTCGGGGTTCAGTGTGAGGTACCCGGGACCCGCGAACAGGTACGGCGAAAACCGGCCGGCGCGATTCATGACCAGCTGCAGATCCACGCCGAGCCCGGTCTGGCTTTGTCCCGGAAACCCGTCCAACTCTGCCGCCATGACAAACGCCTCGACATTGAAAGGGCCAAACGCCTTACCGAAACCGAACTGGCCGCCCGAAATGCCATCGTCGAGCTGTGATTTTTCATCATCGTCGATGTAGGTACCCAAGACGGTAAAGTACCCTTCACCCGCCTGGGCGTCGGCTAGCGCTGTTTGTGGTTGCAGGGCAACAACAAATAAGGCCGCAACAAGGGTTATCCAGATTTTCATACGATGACGCTCCGCAAACTACATTATGTAAATCAGTATACGCTATCACAGTTGCAGATTGACCTAATAATCGAGGACCACTGCCAGAAAAATGGATATTTCGGTCGTGTGTCACCGACTAAGCCGAGCGAGCCAATTGCGGCATCCTCGGCAACTCGAGGTAGATCGTTGACTTCCCGGGCGATGCACTTGTTGCGTGGGAAGTACATTTTAACGAAGATGGCTTGAAAAGGGCTGTCGCTGTCCTTCGGCAGGTGGTGTCAGTTCCGGACCCACGCCGTCGCGCATCGCTTTCACTGCCGCGCACCCTAAAAAAGGATCTGGTGAATGTCTACGTGCCGCATTGCCTCCCTCCCTGTCTGCCTGTTCCTGATCAGCTTCCTCATCGCCTGTGTCGATACGGAGAAAAGCAGTACGGGCAGGGAAGTCGCAACAGGGGACGATACGACTTACGTCGTGGGAACCGGCGGCAGGAACAGCGAGTTACGGCAAGATAATCCATATCTCATTCTCGTTTCCATCGATGGATTTCGCTGGGATTACCTCGACCTCCATCCGGCCCCGGCCATCGGGCAGCTTGCAGCGTCCGGCCTCCGGGCACAGGCGCTTGTTCCTGTATTCCCGACCCTGACCTTTCCCAATCATTACTCGATTGCCACTGGCCTTTATCCGGCGAACCACGGGATTGTCGCCAATAGATTTCCCGGCATGGATCAGGATGACTGGTACAACTACAGGAAGCGCGACACGGTCCAGGACGGACGCTGGTATGGGGGCGAACCGATCTGGGTTGCTGCGGAACGGCATGGCCTGGTCAGTGCGGCCTATTTCTTTGTCGGCACGGAAGCACCGGTCGGCGGCATTTCACCCACGCACTGGTTTGAGTTTGACCAGGACGTACCGGGAGAGGAGCGTGTCGACCAGGTGCTCGAATGGCTGTCGGAGTCACCGGAAACCCGACCGCACTTGATTACTCTTTATTTCGAAGAGGTTGATCAGGCCTCGCATCGCTTTGGCCCGGGCTCGCCCGAGAACGTCGCAGCGATTGCCAACGTCGACGGTCATATCGAACGACTTGTAAGTGGTGTCAGCAATCTCGCGATTGCCGATGAGGTATCGATCGTGCTTGTTTCGGATCATGGACAGGCGTCGTATCGTGAGGATGCCGCTCCCCTGATTCTCGACCAGGTTGTTGATCTCGAGGGCTTTGCGGTCGTCGACGGCGGCTCGGCCGCATTTTTATTTGCTCGTTCAGTGGATCGGACACGGCTTGTCGCAGTCCGCGAAGCAATCAACGAGTCGTGGCAGCATGGCCGCGCATGGTTGCGCGAGGAAGCGCCGGAGTCGTTTCATGTTACCGGCGGCTCACATTATCCCGAGATCATTGTGCTGGCGGATCCGCAATACGGCGTCATCGGCACGGCGGACCGACATTACATCATGACACCCGGCGACCATGGCTGGTCTCCGGAGTTTCCGGATATGCACGGCATTTTTATAGCGGTCGGACCGCGGTTGCCGCAGGGAGCGCAGATCGATGCAATCAGCGCAGTCGATGTTTATCCGATGATGCGTGAGATTCTTGAATTGCCGCAAATCGCAGTCGACGGCGATGCGAGCGTGTTGTTACCGTTGCTTAGTGAGCGCTGAGGTGCACGATATACATCGCCCGTGATACGGGCTCCTACAATCGTTATTGGTACCTCGACGAATTCGCCCGTGATATGGGCTCCTACAGGGGCACTGGATAGCGCAACGAGTTCGCGCGTGATACAGGTTCCCGCGGCGGTTCTATTGCCACCTGTAGGAGCCCGTATCACGGGCGATAATCCTCAATCGATCAGCTGGCCTTCTCGAGCTGGTAGTACTCCATCAGGATCTGTGCGACTTCCGGCCGCGAAAACTCTGCCGGCGGCGCAATGCCCTGGCTCAGCATATCCCGGACCTTGGTGCCGGACAGGAAAACATAGTCTTCCGGCTTGTGGTCAGGCGCTTCGTTCATCATCACCACCCGCTTGAGCTTCTTCGAATAGGCGGTGTGGTCGGCCTTGAAGATCTGGATTTCCAGTGCGCCTGCCGGTACCTGTTCGTCAAAAATCGTCTGCGCGTCGAAGGGACCGTAGTAGTCGCCAACGCCTGCGTGATCACGACCCACGATCAGGTGCGTAGCACCCATGTTCTGCCGGAAGATGGCATGTAGCACCGCTTCCCGTGGACCCGCGTAAAGCATGTCGAAGCCATAGCCATTGACGATCACGGTGTTAGCGGGGAAGTACACGTCGACCATCTTGCGGATGCAGGCATCCCGGACATCGGCCGGAATATCTCCCGCTTTGAGCTGGCCCAGCAGCATGTGAATGACGACGCCGTCTGCCTGCAGACGTTCCATCGCCATGCGACAAAGCTCTTCGTGCGCCAGGTGCATGGGGTTGCGCGTCTGGAAGGCGACGACGGTTTTCCAGCCTCGCTCAGCGATTTCAGCGCGAATCTGCGTCGCCGTGCGGAAGGTATCGGGAAAATCCTTTTCGAAGTAGCTGAAATTCAGCACCTGGATATTGCCGGATACGCAATAGTTGCCTTGCTTGCGAAACACTGACGCGCCAGGATGCGCTTGGTCGAGGGTGCCGAAAATCTGCTGTGTCATTGCCTCAATCTGTTCTGCACTGACCGGTTCTATGGCCTGCACATTCATAACCGCTATAACAGGTTCACCCGCGACGTTCGGGTCGCGGAGTGCAATCCGGGATGCTCCCTTGATCCCACTGATATCAGCGGTCAGGTTGAGAACCGGCACCGGCCAGAACAGGCCGTCGGTCGTGTGCATCGTTTCGGCCACTGAGAGGGCGTCGGCCAGGTTCATGAAGCCCTTGAGCGGGGTAAAATAGCCGCCACCAAGCATGACGGCGTTCGCCGCCGCGGCAGAATTCAGCAGCAATGACGGAAGTGTCTTCGCTT
>CAZSDL010000099.1:0-9050 GCA_964605635.1 uncultured Woeseiaceae bacterium | reverse complement strand
AGAAGTACCGTCAGGGAGTTCGCGGCATGATCGCTCGCAGCCGTCGATCCATGGCTGTATTCGCTGTATTGCTCGGCCTGATGGCGATCCTGTTCTTCAACTTGCCGACGTCGTTTTTGCCTGATGAGGATCAAGGGATTCTGTTCGCGCAGATCATCGCACCGGTTGGTGCGACCCAGGAACGAACCATGGAATCGGTGCGCATGGTCGAGGATTATTTTCTCGAAGAAGAGTCCGAGACCATTGAGTCTGTGTTCGGTGTGCAGGGATTCAGTTTTGCCGGCGCCGGACAGAACAATGCGATGGCGTTCGTCAAGTTGCGCAACTGGGACGAACGCGCCACCGAGGCGCTGAGTGTGAATGCGGTGGCTGAACGCGCCTCGGGGGCATTCAGCAAGATCAAGGACGCCATGGTGTTCGCCTTCGCGCCGCCGGCAGTCCAGGAACTCGGCCGATCGGCCGGCTTTGCGTTCTTTCTCAAAGATAACGCCAACCAGGGTCATGCCGCACTGGTCGAGGCAAGAAACGGCCTGATGCAGGCAGCGGCAGAAAGCACGTTACTGATGAATGTTCGCCACAACGGCCAGGATGATGCGCCGCAGTTCCAGCTCGATCTGGATGTCAACAGGGCACGTGCGCTGGGCCTGTCGATCGCGGACATCAATGCGACTTTGCAGACCGCCTGGGGCGGCCAGTACATCGACGACTTCATCGACCGCGGCCGCGTCAAACGCGTGTACATGCAGGCGGAGGCAGGTTTCCGCATGCTTCCGGAGGACTTCCGGCTTTGGTCCGTGCGTAACAACGAAGGTGAGATGGTGCCGTTCTCCGCATTTGCCGGTTCGCACTGGGAATTCGGTTCACCCCGCCTCGAGCGTTACAACGGCGTGCCGGCGATGGAGTTCAACGGTGAAGCCGCACCGGGCGTCAGCTCGGGCGATGCGATGGCGGCAATCGAAAAACTGGTTGCAGGTTTGCCAGAAGGTTTCGGTATGGAATGGACCGGACAGTCCTTCCAGGAGCGGCAGGCCGGGGCGCAGACACCACTCTTATATACGCTGTCATTGATGATCGTATTCCTGTGCCTGGCCGCCCTCTATGAAAGCTGGTCCATACCAACTTCGGTCCTGATGGTGGCACCGCTCGGCATTCTCGGCATCGCGCTGGCAGCGACGTTGCGCGGTCTCGAGCGGGACATTTACTTCCAGGTCGCGATGCTTACGACCATCGGCCTTACCAGCAAGAACGCGATCCTGATCATCGCGTTTGCCAAGGAAAATATCGAGGACGGCATGGAGCTGGTCGAAGGGACGATGCAGGCCGTGCGCGACCGTCTGCGCCCGATCATCATGACCTCGCTCGCCTTCGGCATGGGTGTGCTTCCTCTGGCGCTCGCGAGCGGCGCGGGCTCGGGGGCGCAGCATGCGATCGGCACCGGCGTACTGGGTGGAATGATCGTCGGCGCATTTCTCGGCATCTTCTTCATCCCGCTGTTTTTCGTCGTGGTGCAACGCATGTTCGGGCGCAGGCGGCGCACACAGGATAGCCGCAGCGACGACGACGCGAGTGCCAGTACACCGCAGGAAAGTGCAGCACGTGTGTAAGAGAATACCAAGCCTGATTGCGCCTGCCGTCCTCATGCCGGCAGGTTGCGGCGTGATGGAACCGACATTGCCGGAAGCCGAGCCGGGCATCCCGGTCAACTGGTCATTGCCGCCGACCTCGCCCGGGTCCGCACAAGCGGTTGCACAGGACATCGGGAATGACGACGCAATGGTCGTCGCAGCCTTCGTCCAGGGCCAGACCTATCGTGCCGAGCTCGGTGTAGCTGCATCCAGGCTTGAAGAGAGTCAGGCGAGAATTGAGTTGGAAACCGCACGCGCAGACCTGTGGCAATTCACGGTGCTGGGCGGGGGCTGGCAATGAGCAGCAATCCGGACATGCAACCGACGAAGGCGGAGATCAGAACGCAGGCACAGAGGGAGCGAATCCTTTCGGCTTCACAGGCTTGCTTTGTGCAGAGCGGCTTCCACGCGGCCAGCATGGCCACTATTGCAGAAACAGCAGGTATGAGCCCCGGATTGATTTACCGCTACTTTGAAAACAAGAATGCGATTGTTCTGGCCATCATCGACCATCAGCTTGAGGTTGTGAGGCAGCGGATTGCCGATATGCATTCCGGCGACGACCTCGCTGAAAGTATTGTCGAGCACTTCGATGCACACGATCTGGATGACGCGGACTCAATGAGTTCGGTACTGTTCCTCGAAATGACAGCCGAGGCGACCCGTGATGCACAAGTCGCGGAAGCATTACAGAAGTTTGACGCAACGGTGCGCGCCGAACTGGTTGAGTGGATGAGTCGCAGCCCGAAGAAAGGGGGCTACGGATTGCCGGTCGACGTTGCACGAGAGCGCGTGCTGATGCTGGTCTGCCTGATCGAGGGACTGAAACTGCGCAAGGTGCGCGAGCCGGGACTGGATCGGCGCCTGCTGCGCGAATCCCTCGACTATATTATTAGCGCCCTGGTTGCACCCGCACCCTGACGAAATCTCGAAAGTTATTGAGCGACTGTTTCTGCCGTCGCGCGCTTTTCCCCTATGGGCAACTTGTTGCCAAGCAGCTTGGGCATGCTGAATCAGGCTGACGGCTTCGGTCTCCGGATCCCGTGAGACCTGGCAGTTGCGTGTGTACCATTCGCAGATCGCGTGTCGAAGCTTGGGGATGCCACGCGAACTGGAGTAGCGGTGGGTGCGGGTGTTTTGCGTGGTCTCACGAATTTTGTCAACGATGTTCTCCGGCGTCGGGAGATCCGGGTTACCCATGCCGAGGTCGATGACGTTCTTTTAAATGGTACACGCTTGCCGATCGTCGTGTTCAGGACAATAATCCCAGCACAATACAAATCAAATCCCGCAAAATCCGGAAGGTTCCTGAGATGAAAATCCTGCAATTGAAAATGGCAGTCCTCCGGCTCGTCCGGCAGGCTCGCCTGGCCGGTGCACTTGCCGGAGTTATGGGCTCGCTGGTTGCCTGCGGAGAGCCGCCAACAAGCGGGCCGGAGACTGCCGAACAAGAAGGAGCTGCCTACGATGTCGTCATTCGCGGCGGTACGGTCTACGACGGCATGGGCGGTGAGCCATTCGTTGCCGATGTCGCCATCGACGGCGACAGGATCGCCGAAGTCGGTGCTCTGGCGGACGCGAGCGGCCATCTGGAGATTGACGCCGCCGGTCTCGCTGTCGCGCCGGGCTTCATCAACATGCTGAGCTGGGCGGTCGAATCACTGATCGAGGACGGCCGGGCCCAGAGCGATGTCCGGCAAGGCGTTACGCTGGAAGTGTTTGGAGAGGGCACGTCCTGGGGTCCGTGGAGCGAGAGCCTGAAAGAAACGATGCGAGGTTTGCAGGGCGATATAAAGTACGAGATCGAATGGAACACGTTGGGGGAGTATCTGGAGTTTCTCGAGAGCAAGGGCGTTTCGGTCAACGTCGCGTCGTTTATCGGCGCGACGACGGTACGCGAGCACGTCATCGGGTTCGACGATCGGGCGCCAACGCCGGTGGAGCTTGAGGAAATGCAGGCGCTGGTTCGCGAGGCGATGGAGGAGGGCGCGCTCGGGGTTGGCTCGTCCCTAATATATGCGCCGGCGTTCTACGCCGAAACAGACGAGCTGATTGCGCTGGCCCGCGCGGCGGCCGAGTACGATGGCATGTATATTTCGCACGTGCGCAGCGAGGGCAACCAGTTGCTCGAGGCGGTGGACGAATTGCTCACGATCGCGCGCGAAGCGGATATCCGTGCCGAAATCTATCACCTTAAGGCTGCCGGGCGGGACAACTGGCCGAAGCTCGGGCAGGTCTTCGAAAAAGTCGAAGCGGCACGTGCGGAGGGCCTGGAAATTACAGCCGACATTTACCCGTATACGGCCGGGGCAACCGGTCTTGATGCAGCGATGCCGCCGTGGGTGCAGGCGGGCGGTCTCGCGGCATGGATCGGCCGCCTGAAAGATCCGGAGACGCGCACGAAAGTGATCGACGAAATGCGAACGCCGAGTGATGAGTGGGAAAACCTGTACCTTGCGTCAGGCGCCGACAAGATGATCCTGGTGGGCTTCAGGAATCCCGGTCTGAAAGCCTTGACCGGAGAAACGCTGGCTGATGTTGCCGAGGCGCGCGGCAAGACCCCCGAGGAAACCGCAATCGATCTCGTAATCGAAGACAACAGTCGTGTGGGCACAGTGTACTTTCTGATGTCTGAAGAAAACGTGCACGAGAAGATCAAACGCGACTGGGTCAGTGTAGGTTCGGACGCCGAAGCCCTCGCGCCGGAAGGCGTGTTCCTCGAATCGAATCCGCATCCGCGAGCTTATGGCACCTTTGCGCGTTTTCTGGGCAAATATGTGCGCGAGGAAGGGCTAATGTCGCTGGCGGAAGGGATTCGCCGGCTGACGTCCCTGCCGGCCGGCAACTTACGTATTGCGGATCGCGGGTCGCTGACCAATGGCAATTACGCGGATGTCGTGGTTTTTGATCCGGACACCATTCAGGATCATGCGACTTTTGAGAAGCCGCATGCGTACTCGACCGGTGTGGAGCACGTATTCGTCAATGGTAAGCAAGTGCTCAAAGATGGCGAGCATACGGGAGAGACGCCGGGCAAAGTGGTGCGCGGACCGGGGTGGAGGTCGCAAGCCCAAGTCGCGGAGTAAGCGGTCGATACCAGATCGGAGGAACACATTTGAATACGCGAGCTGGACAATGTTACTGCACTCAAATTCGCTACGAGTTCTCCGGCGATCCGACGGATGTTAGCTTTTGTCATTGTTCGATTTGCCGTCGCCTTACCGGAACAGCCTTTGGCACGTATGTTGGAGTGTCAGATAAGGATTTTCGGATTACAAAAGGCGTCGAGAATCTGACCCATTACAACGCCACCCAGAAGCTTACAACACAATTCTGCACTACCTGCGGTGTCAACCTCTTTACTACGCATCTGGATTTCCCAGGCAAAACGTATATTAGTCTCGGCACATTGATTGATGACAGTGGCATCGTGCCAGAGTGTCATCAATTCGTTGGTTCGAAAGCAAAGTGGCACCAGATTTCAGATTCACTGCCGCAGTACGCAGACACTTGATATGTCGGGTATTGCACGTACCACGTTCTACCGCTGGTATGAACGCTGCATTTCGAATAATTCTGGAAAGGGCGCGGCGCCGACCGAGAAGGGGCGGCCGTCCAGATAAGTAAACAGACGCACTTGGTGAGCGCCGGCGGTACCCGGCACTTCACAGGATTCTGCGCCGTCCAGTGTCGGGATCAGCCTTGGAAGGCTGCTGCCTGTGACAGAAATGGACGGCTACCTCAGTATGAGAGATGCCCAGAACCGGCGGACTTCAAACGCATCGCGGTCACTCGTGAGACCACTGGCTGCAGAGGCCACCTGTGGTTTCTGCGCCGTCCATCACATAGACCTGTCCGCTCGCGAATGCACCGTCTTCGGAGGCCAGGAAAGCGAACAAGGCAGCAATTTCCTCCGGCTTCGCGTGCCGGCCAAGTGGAATTTTGCGGTTGACGGCATCGAGCATTGCGTCGGTGTACTCGGCACGTTGCATCGGCGTCAGCACATAACCGGGAGAGATCGCGTTGACGCGAACGGTGGGCGCCAATTCGAGTGCCATCGCGAGTGTTAGCCCGATCACGCCACCTTTGCTGGCGCTGTAGTCCGCATAGTGGGGATAACCGGTGGACCCACCGGTGGAGGCGGTGTTGAGAATAACTCCGGAACCCTTGTCGACCATGTGGCGTGCGGCCGTCTGTGCCATGTAAAAGACACCCCGCAGATTCACGCCCAACACAGCGTCAAATTCCTCCGGCGTAATGTCGAGGAAATCGTGCCGTATGCTGATGCCGGCGTTATTGATGAGCACGTCGACGGATCCCATGCGGTCGATAGCCTCGGAGAAGGCGGCCTGAACCTGCTCGAGGCTCGAGACGTCGGCGGCAATCGCGGCGGTCAGTTTTGGCAGTTCCCGCTCGACTCTCGCTCGTGCCTCGGCACTGCGGTCGATGACGCAAACAGCACAGCCTTCCTCCAGAAAGCGCTGCGCCGTCGCCTGGCCGATGCCACTCGCGCCCCCGGTTACGACCACGTTTTTACCCGTCAAACCTCGCATTGCTCACCTCAATTCAGCAACTAAACGATAACTTTCGCAATTCCTGCAGTTAGCTACCATGCACGGTCAAACTGGCTGCGTTACGAGCCACCCTGCGTCAACCGGCAACGCCGCCGCCGTCTACCGGCAGAGCAGCGCCGGTAATGAACGACGCCTCCTCGGATGCGAGAAACAGCACGGCGCGCGCAATCTCAATCGGCTCGCCCATGCGCCCGAGTGGTCGGTGCGATGCAGCTTCTACATAAGCCTCCCAGCTCATGCCCTGATTCCTGGCATCTTCGCGCTCCATTGGCGTCACCGTGTCGCCCGTACAAATGCAGTTGACGCGCACGCCCTGCCGGCCGTGATCAATCGCCATCGCCTTGGTCATCACGATCAGGCCGCCTTTGGCGGCACAATAGGCCATCGCGCGTGCGCCACCGGTGTAGCCCCAGCCCGAGCTGTTGTTGACGATCGAGCCGCCGCCGCCTTTGATCATGTGCGGCAGCGCGTATTTGGACATGAGAAAGCTGCCCTTGAGGCTGGTATCCACCTGCGCATCAAACTCTTCCTCGCTGCAGCCGATCGTGTCGTTCGCGACATAGACGCCCGCGTTGTTGAATAGCACGTCCAATCCGCCAAAAGCCGCAACGGTTTCCTCGATGGCGCGCTCGCAGTCTTTTGCCAGGCGCACATCTGCCGGAATGAACAGTCCCTTGGACCCGAGCTCCTCGAGTTTCGCAACCACTTCCTCGCCGCGCTGCCGGTCGCGCCCGGTGATCGCGACCTTTGCGCCTTCCTCGGCGAAAAGCAGCGCCGTCTCGCGGCCAATGCCAGACGTGCCACCCGTTATCAATGCTACTTTATTCTTCAGTCGCATGCCGTCCCCTCTGGTTTCTGAGATTGGTCACGGAAAGTCCCCATCCCGTCCGCTTGGAGCGCGAGGAATGATACGTTTGGGCAGATTAACTGCAAGCTGTCAGTTCATCATATGCAGCGTGGTGCCGCGACGTTTGGGAAGTTCCGCTGAGTGAGCGTCGCGTTTCAGCCTGTGCACGTCGGGAAGTTGTTTGTTGCAGTTGCACGGGGACGGCAGGCAAGATGGCGAAGATTTCGCAGCCCGGAGTGACCACTGATGGAAATGTGCTTCCGAGTTGGCTTCGGTTACGATCTCGATCACTTCATGAAATCAGTCACTCCAAGGGTCGCTGCGGTAACGCTCGTGTCGTGGCTGGCGGGAGCCGGCATTGGACACGCCGGCGTGCAAGGGGATTTCCGCATAGAGGACGCGACCATCGCCGACGTCCATCGGGCAATCCAGGAGGGCCAGGTCAGTGCGCGGCAGCTGGTCCTGCAGTCGTTGCAGCGCATCGAAGCTTTCGACAAAGCCGGTCCTGCGCTCAACGCGATCATAACGATCAACCCGCGTGCTCTGGAGCGGGCCGATGCACTCGATGCCCGGTTTGCCGAGGAAGGGCTTGTGGGTGTGCTGCACGGCATCCCGGTCATTGTGAAGGACAACTATGACACCGGTGATATGCCTACCAGTGCGGGCTCCTTGTCGCTGAAGCAATCCTTGCCGCCGGACGATGCCTACCAGGTGCGCAGACTGCGTGAAGAAGGCGCTATCATCATCGCCAAAGCCAACTTATACGAATTCGCGTTTTCGCCCTACGAAACGGTCGGCTCGGCATTGCCCGGCTACACCCGTAATCCTTATGCGCTGAACCGGGTTACGGCCGGGTCCAGTGGCGGCACGGCAGCGGCGGTCGCGGCGAGTTTTGCGTTAATAGGCTTGGGCACCGACACCGGGAACTCGATCCGGGGTCCGTCTTCCCATACCGCGCTTGTCGGCATTCGTTCAACGATGGGCCTGACGAGCCGTGATGGCATCGTGCCGCTCTACCTTGATCACGACATTGGAGGACCGATGGCGCGGACTGTCGAGGATGCGGCGCTCGTTCTCAGCGTAATCGCAGGCCACGACCCGGCCGACCCAGTCACCGCGGCGGCCGTCGGTGTGGAGCATGGAGACTACCGGCAATACCTGCAGAAAGACGGTTTGCGTGGCGCGCGAATCGGCATATTGCGCCAGCTGTCGAACCGTAAGGGTGCGGATAAAGAGGTACTGGAGCGATTCGAAGAAGCACTCGAGGCAATGCGGAACGCCGGCGCGACCGTGGTAGAAGCGCTGTTGCTTCCGGAACTCGACCGGCTCGTGCCGCCAGTTCGCGGCGAGGCGCTGACCGTTTGGTGCCCGAGCTTCAAAACCGATCTCGAAAATTACCTCGCGTCTCTTGGGGCGGCGGCGCCCGTCACGACGCTGCAGCAGATTATCGATTCCGGCCAGTTCCATCCGGACCTTCGGGCGGACCTGGAGTACTTCCAGCGCCAGCCACCGCCGGCCCAGAACAACGATTGCCGGGCGTCAGTTAACAACAGGGAATCGTTGCGCAGAAGCGTCCGCGCGCTGCTCAATGAGCAGCGGCTGGATGCGCTCGCTTACCCGTCCTGGAGCAATCCGCCCCGGCTAATCGGCGACCTCAACACGCCGCATGGTGACAACAGCCAGCATATTGCACCGCACACGGGTTTCCCGGCGATTACCGTACCGATGGGCTATGTGCATGACGGGTTGCCGGTCGGTTTGCAGCTGACGGGAAATGCGTTTAGCGAGCCGGTACTGATTCGCATTGCCTATGCATTCGAGGAGGCCACTCGGCATCGCCTTGCACCACACACCACGCCACCACTCGATTGACCGGCTGTGCGATTCGCAGCGCCATAATGGAGTAGTGAAAAGGGGCAGATAAATTGACAGAAAACGGTCCGACAAGCAGGGAGCCAGTAGTGTAAGTCCCAAGCTCATGATGTGGAATAACTTCAGGAAATA
>CAZSDL010000098.1:0-9080 GCA_964605635.1 uncultured Woeseiaceae bacterium | reverse complement strand
TACTGGTGGTCGCGCGGGATAGTGTCAGTCCAGGTCTTTTCACGAAGTTTTTTCCCGTTTTCTGTGAGTCGTCGGGTGTATTGATAATAAAAGTTGTCAAGGTCACTCGTGAATGACAGCTCCGCCTCCCAGAGCAGTTCTCGACCATTGTCGAGCGCCACCTCCATCCGATGAGTACCGATCGCAGATGTATTCTCGGGATGATCATCCGACGTGCGGTGCTCGATTGTCTCGCGATAGCTTTGTGTTCCCCAGGGAACCCGGCTGCTGCGCGAATTCACCGCCACAACCTTGACCTCGCCGGTTTGCGGATTGCGGTCCACCGATGAAATCTCGCCATAGCCGGAACTCGTACCACTGTCCAGAGATTCATAACCCGCCAGTTTCGGGTCCTCGACCGGTGGCAGAAACGGCGGTGCCGGTCGGTCGCCCTCGGGCACGATCGGGATGAGAACGTGTGAGCCGTTCCGCCCGCCGAGTTGCAGAGAAGTCGTCATTGCATAGGGCGTCGGCCACAACATCGGCCATTGCGAGTTGTTGACGGCGAAGCGTATGCGATGCCCTTTTGGAAACACCCACGATGTAAAGTGCATTTCGATCTCAAGTGGAAAGACTTCACCCGGTACCAATGCCTCGGGCTCGCGCGCCGATTTGCGATGTGTGCCGTTGAAGCCGGCCCCTGCGACCTGCGTGACCGTGCCGTCCGGTGCGACATCAGAAAGTCGTACGAACCAGTTGGCGTGCGGCGCATCCGCGGCAACTTTCAGAATGGCTTTCGGAAGACCGAGAATTTCCGTATCTTCTTTGAGGGGCTCGGAGTCGTATACAAGACTGAAGGCATCGGTCGGTCGCTGATCGTGGGCGATGTCACCCCACCACATCACCGGACCACCGCCTTCGATGCCGATTGTCGGCACGTATCGCAGCTTGTGCACCGTGTCCTTCGGTGCCGACGTCGAGAGCGTATGGTTCGGCTGAGGATAGAATGCCCGCTCCCGGATTCGTTCGATCGGCCAGCCTTCTTCCCAGCGCCAGAAGCCAGGTGCATGCTCGAGGTAGGGGCCGGGCGGATGCCAGTTGCGGACATAGACAGCAAATTGCGGCTCGTCCATGATCCCCGTGTCGCGTCCTTTGAGCCACTGATCGAACCAGCGTACCGCCTCGTGCCGCCATTCCATGCCAGGCTCCGGGTACGGCCTGTTCGGCATGGTGTGAGACCAGGGACCAATCAGGGCCTTCACCGGGGCCGCGACATTCTCCAGCATGCGCGGCAGGCTGTCGCGATACCCGTCGTACCAACCGCCAATGTGAAAACTCGGGATCTTGATCGCGTCGTAACGATCTCTTACCGATGCTCGATCCCAGAATTCCCCATCCCGCTGCTGCTTCTTGTAGGTCATCATCCATGGTTCCGCGTCAAAACGATTCCTGAAGTACTCTTCGTCGATGATGTAATCCGGGGCTCCGGGGCGCGCGGCACTCAGGTCCATGCTCATTTCCCAGGAATCCAGATGCATGATGCCATCCATGTAGTGCACGTCGTCCTGGAAGAGATCTTCTGTCGCGTCAACGGCTATGATCGCCTTCAACGCCGGCGGGTTTCGTGCTGCCATCTGGATCGCATTGAATCCTCCCCAGGAAATGCCGAACATGCCGACGTTGCCGTTCGACCAATCCTGGTCCGCCAGCCATGCAATGACGGCTTCGCCATCCTCATGTTCCTGATCCGAGTACTCGTACGGAATCAATTTTCCTTCGCTGTTGCCGGTACCACGAATATCCACTCGTGCAACAACATAGCCGCGTTGCACGAAATACGAATACATCGAATAACTGCTCGCACGCGCTTCTGTCTTCCGGTACGGGAGGTACTCGAGAAGGACCGGGAATTTCAGGTCCGCCGGCGCACCATGCGGCCTGTGCAAATCGGCTGCCAGCCGGACTCCGTCCGGCATAGTGATCCAGACTTCCTCCATTGAAATTCCGTATTCAGGTGGAGAAGGCGGCTCTGCAGCTTGCGAAAGTTGGCAGAGGAAGGCGAACAGCACTGAGCACATTACCGACATTACCCGCCACCGGTGCGTAATCCGGTTCGCTGCGATCATCCAAATACCTGTCATTACGTTTTCTCCCCATAGCCGACCAATCTTTGTATTTTTCAGCATATCCCTGCTCATGCAGCGCGCCTACCGCACTCTCACATCATGATCCTGAGGGACAGGCAAAATTCGTCGTGCGCGCCGGCAATCGGCAACGGTATCATTCCCGCCAGACGCATTGGACGGGCCGCTTTCCTTGATCATCTCGCATCGTCACAGCTTCATTTTTTTTGCGGTGCCTCGAACCGGCACACATGCCATGCGGCGCGCCCTCGCTCAGCATCTTGGTTTTGATGACTGGGAACAACAGGATCTGTATGAGAAAAAGCGGCTGCCGATCGAGCCGTTGGCAAAACTGCGTCACGGACATATCTCCGTGACCCAACTGATGCCGCACCTTTCTCAGGACGTATGGCACTCCTATTTCAAGTTTGCGATCGTGAGAAATCCGTTCGACAGGTTTGTCTCCACGTGCTTCTTCCTTGCACGGAAACAGCCGGAACTGATACGCAGCCCGACACTATTCATGAAACGGGCGATCGTCGATCCGGGTTTTCGCCGGAGAATTCTGTTACACCCGCAGAGTGACCTTTTATCTGATGAAACAGGCGCGGTGCCGCTCGATTACGTCGGCCGATTTGAAAATTTGCAGGAATCCTGTGATCACATCTTCCAGATCATCCGCATTCCGAGGACACAACTTGAGAAACGCAATGCTTCGAAGCATGCACATTGGTCAAGCTACTACGACGAGCGACTGATCGAAGATGTTGGCAAGCTCTACGCCAGGGACATCGAGAATTTCCAATATACGTTTGCCGGCCCCGTCCCACCATTAAACGACCCGTCACACTGACAGGAAGCGATTGTACTGATCAGTTGCCAACGCCGGCTTGAGAATCCGTTGCATGATGATCCTGTTAACGGCGACTCCGTTGCTCTTGGTAACCAGTGCGCCCGGATCAGGATGCAGCTGGCCAGTCAGCGCAGCGATCACCGCCTGGTAATGAGGCCAACCGTCCGGGCCGTACCCGAACTGATGCCAGATTTCACGCCAGTCTTTGGAAAAATCGGATAACAGGTTGGTGTAGAAGGTTACACGCTGTGTATCGTTTGCCGGATTAGCAGCGAAATCACGCACAAGGTCGCTAACCAGTGCGTCAATTTCCCCAGGCGACATAACCGGCGCGATATTGAATTGCTCCGTTAAAGCGTGCGCCTGTTCCCTTGGCTCGAACGGAATCCACTTTACCAATGGGTCACGCTCCGCTGTCTCGGCCTTGGGATCGGTCTCCTGCATACGGCGCACGATGCGCCAGAAGCGCGACGACCCTGCTGCATCAATTACCAGGTGTATTCGCTCTTCCCGGCCGGCGTTAACAACCCGATGTCGACACCAGGAATTGAATATCCAGCATTCGCCCGGCTTCATGTGTACACTTTCGTCGGCACAATAAAAGGTCACATCCGCATTAGTGATGATTGGAATGTGAATGCGCACCCGCGTGTACCAGTGGTAATTGAAATCGATATGCTCTGCCACTTCGCATCCTGCCCCAAGCTTCATGAGGCGCGAGCGGCCAAGTACTTCCCCGAATGATGCGAGGACCTGCCGAAGATATTGGCACGCGGCCAGGTGCCTTGTCTCCCTCATTCTTCCGTGAAAGTCGTCGTTGTCCCCTCCGTCGCGCGATATAAGCGGTACCGCGAAGTTTCCACGAAGACCAAGAGGATGGGGCATCCAGGCCCCATCGCTCAGCCCCTGCAATTCCTCACCAAGCCGTGCCGCATCAAAGGCAAAAGGCAGACGGATGAAAGGTCGAGCAATTTCCACTGGTCGCGAATCTCCTCTGTTCGACTCAGGGTCTCGTGCCGGCCGTTGTGAGACCGCTCTTCAGCTCAGACAGGAACCTGTCAAACCGCTGCCAACGTTGAGCAGATGCGAAGGATACCGGCTGCCGGACCTGAAGCATATTGGCCGTAAACACAGGCGCAGGGTTGTCATGAAACCGGAGGCAGTTTTCATCCCAGGGGAGCCCGCACCGCTGAATCAGCGCCCGAATCTGCGATTCCGGATCGGCAACGAGTTCATCGTAGTTCTGCTCGATGAGGTTCACAGCGGGGACAGTTCGCCAGTGCTGCATCAGCACGGAATAAACTTTCTGGTAATAGTGAGCTAGATGCGTCAGGCGGGCGTTATAGGGAAGGTGCATACCAAAATGCGCGGAATACAATGACCAGCAGGTAGCCAGCGGATTCCGGGTACTGTGAATGACGAGCGCCTCTGGAAACAGGACGCGAATCAGGCCAATCGCGGCAAAGTTCGCCGGAAGCTTGTCGATAACGTAGTCGCCATCCAGATCGCGTTCGAAGAGTCTGTCCAGGTAATGTTCTCGTAGTTGCAGCAGCAACCGCCGCTGTTGGTCATCCGCAAGGTCGAGACTATCCGGCCTGCCCGCAGTGGCGCGTGACGCAAGGACTCTCTTGAGACAATCCTGCATAAAGGGCATTTCGCCACCGCTGGTAACCTCTGAATGGCTGCTTAGAATCCGCTCGATCAGCGTAGTACCGGATCGCGGCATGCCTGTGATGAAAATGAATTTTATTCCGAGGTCTGGCGGCTCAAGCGGCAGTGTGCAGACACTTCGATCAAACATTTGTACAATCCGCGCGGCTTCCGCCTCCATGCGTTCCGGATCGTAAATAACGCCCAATTCCCGCATCGCCTTTCCAGCCGCCGCGTTTGCTTCGCGATAAAGCAGCATGGCACGCTCTACCTCGCCGAATCGTTCCTCTATTCGCGCGAGTGAGAACAAGACGTTAGACGATTCGCGATGCGAAAGAGCGGGATCTGAGCGAAGCGCCTCCAGTTGCTGTACCAGTGGATCGGACGGTTCAGGAGGAGCCAGGTCCACGAGATTGTATAAGGCATCGGTTTGCCGGGAATTAATGTCTAGCGCACGTCGATATGCGGCTGCGGCTGCGTCTGCCTCGCCGTGAACCTTATGCAGATGCCCGGCAAGCAGGGGACCTTCCCAGCGACCGGGAAATTGCGCAAGCATGAGATCCCGCACGCGTGTTGCAGATCCGACGTCCCTTATTGCCAGCAGGGCTGCGCCGTAGCGAATCCAGTTTGACGGTTCTTGCGGATCGAGCGCACATGCACGCTCAAAGGCCTCGGCCGAATTGCGCCAATCCTCAAGACTGCCGTACAGCGTTCCGAGATCGGCCCAGGCCTGCAGGTGCAGCGGGTCGATTTCGATGACCCTGCGTAGCGTGAACTCGGCCTTGCGGTTGTCGGCGCGCTCCCTGTACAGGGATGCCAGCGCGATGTAACTTGCCAAGTCCTCGGGTTTGGTCGCAATCGACCGGATCAGTGACTCTTCCCGGCTTGGTAGCGCGTCGTGCACGCGTTACTGACCTTGCGGAATCACACTGCTATCGCCGCGCAGAACCGGAGCGAGCACGTCGAGTAGCGGCTTCAATTGTGTCTCGTAGTGGCGCCAGCGGCCCACTGCATGACCGTAGATGGGCTGACGTACTTGCCAACGGCTCGGCGTTCGTATGCCACGGTCCGTCAGGTGGAATTGGAGGCAGGCTGGCTCCCAGTCGAGCGCGCAGGAATCCAGCATCGACCTGACTGTTTGCTCCGTATCGCGGATGAGTTGTTCATATTCTATTTCGATCATCGGCTTCGGCAGCACCTCTCGCCAGTGATCCATCATGCGGCGATAGTCGAGATAGTAGCTTCCCAACGCTTCAAGTTCGCCGGCAAACAGAAGGTTCTCACCAAAGCTTGTGAAGTAGCATGATAGACAGGTATCACGCGGATCGCGGCGGCAGTGGATGATTGACGCATCCGGAAAGAGTGTCGTGATGAGCCCGAGATGCATGAAATTGAATGGCATTTTGTCTGTAACGTGACAGGCATCCCGGGATACGGTCGCCAGTTTATTCAGGTAGCGCCGAGCCATCTGCGCCAGGTGGGCGCTTGTGAGTGTTCGCATGCCGCGGGGGTATGGCTCGCCCCACTGACTCACCTCGGCAGCCAGATTCGTGATGGTAGACAGCTCGCCTCCTGCCGCTACTGTCGAGTGGCTCGCTAAAATCTGCTCAACGAGCGTCGTGCCCGAGCGCGGCATTCCGATGATAAATATTGGCCGCAGGCTTTGGTTCTCATGCGCAGTTCGATTGCGCAGAAAATCCGCTGTAAATACGTCGATGATGCTATCAATCGCCTGGCTGTACAGGTTCTTGTCGAATTCCGTCTTTTTCCAGCTTATGGAATTGCCATCTGCGAGATGCCTGAAGGCGACGTCGTACTCGCCGCGGCGATCATGGTAACGAGCCAAAGCAAGATGCAGTTGCGCTCGTTCGGATGCCGGCAACTCCGTGTGAACTGACATCTCGCACGCGTCGCGCGCAAAACCAGCGTCAATCCCGGACTGTCGCATCGAGAGGAGTCTTGTAAGTGCGCCAGTTTGTCGGGGCGCGTGCCGCAGAACGGTCAGATACTGGTGTCTCGCCTGCCGGAATCGGCCACTGGTTTCCAGTGCGTCCGCGAGCGCAAGCCGAGCCTCGACTAACTGTGGACTAAGCCGAACAGCCTTCCGGCCGAATCGAAGCGCTTCGTCTACGGCATCGAGCGAGAGGCTGTTGCGGGCCGCTTTCGTATAAGCGGAGCCGGAAAATGGCCGTATTTCAAGCAAGTGTTGCAAGTACGGCTGCGCCCGACCCGGCCGGTTCGACTCAGTCAGCAACACGGCAATATTGGCCAACGCATCGCCGTGGTCGGGATCGAGGCGCAGCGCGTCCTGGAAATGCTTTATCGCCGCATCGTAAGCACGCTGCCTCAGATGAACAATCCCGAGGTCATTGAGCAAATTCGCGGATGCGGGATCGAGGCGCAATGCTTGTGCAAGGTAGCGTTCAGCTTCGCCAAAACGCTGCTCTTGCAGGTAGCCGAGGCCAAGGTACCGTAATGTGTCGATGCTGTCCGGCCAAGCGTCCAGTAACACATGGCAATGCGCGATTGCGGCCGCGGCCTGTCCATTTTTCAGCAGGCGACTGGCGTTTGTCAAACCCGTCACCAGCGCGCGACGGGCGTCGACCGTGTTTTCCGAGGTTGGCCCGGAGTCAGAGATCGAAATTGTACCTCATGCCGACGGTGACCTGTCGCGGCGGACCAATCGTATTGGTAAAGCCTGGGTGACCACTGATTGAGTAATATTCCTTTTCGTCGAAAGCGTTGTGAACACGCCCAAATATTTCCAGGCCCTCAAAGCGCCCGTCAGATACTGAGTAAGACACCCTTAAGTCGACGCGTGTGGTGCTGTCAAGCACCTGGTCGCTCGGGTCGTAACCCATATCGAAAATGGTAAACGCATTATCCAGCATCGGCGAATCGTTTCTATGCACGACCGAAGCCCCGACAACCAAACCGTCGAACGGACCAGTCAAAAATTCATAAGACGTAAATATACTGGCCTGGTGACGCGGTACATTGGCTATCGCCAACCGTTCGGGTATGAGCGGAGAAAAGATTTCCGTATCCGTAAACGCATACGCCAAAATCGCGTTCCAACCCGGAAGTATTTCGCCAACCAATTCGAATTCAATCCCCCGATATTCGCGCTTTCCATCCAGTACATTGGAAAACGTGCCACTCTCCCCGATTTCACCGAAGGCGGTGCTGGGAACATTAGTGAGTTCCGCATCGTAAATAGCGAGCGATGATCCGACCGCACCGTTCAGCCACTCTGCTTTGATTCCAATTTCATGCGAGGTCATATCCTGCGGATCAGTGAGTGGATTGCCATCTATATCAAAGATGCCGACATTCGGCTCAAAACCTTCCGAGTAGCTGTAGTAGGCCTTAGCCATTGACAGAAATTCTCCACCGCTAACCAACTCATACGTCAGGCCCAGGCGACCAACCCAGTCGGTCTGCTCGAGCATGTCGCTGGTATCAGGAGCGGCAGGTCGTGTATTTCTGGTATCCAGGTCAGTACGTTGTACAAGCGCACCGGCGAGCACCTGAAGCCGGTCAGTGGGGTGCAGTAAGAGCTGTACGCTGCCACGAATCTCCGTAAGATCACTTACCTGAACGCCAGCAAGAATGTCAGGCGGAATAGTTGGTATAGGTGTACCGTCGGATAATATTCCCTTGCCGCCGTCCTCAAGCATGTTGAGATAGCCAAGACCGGTGCTGAGGTAGTTGGTCGAGGTAAATTCACCCGACTGGTACTCCAGCGCGGTCAGGAACTGGTGCGTGCGATTCAGAAATTCGAAATCTCCGCCCAGACTGAGATTTGACGTCACGGTATCGTCTTCGACGCGTTCCGTGTAGGTCAGCAAATAAATTTCGTCAGCGCCCAGGGCAAAAGCACCTGCGGGACCAAAACCGTACACATAGTCCAGATACCGCTCGGTATCGGACGCCGCAACCTTGCCTTCAACATGCCAGTCGTTTGCAAACGTATGACTCAGGGTACCCATCACGAAGTCATTGGTCAGTGTGGAATTCGCCTGCCTCGGGTCACCGCAATAGAACCGCTCAAAAGGTATAGAGCGCGGGATGGTCAAGACGTTGTTTTCATCCTGCAACAGCGTGCAACCATCAGCGGGATCAAGATCCCGATCCTGCCTGTACATATAGACGCTCGCGGATGTCGACGACGAGAAATCGAAAGTCGCGGTCCCCATATACAATTTGTCGAGATTGTTCGTGTCAACGACCGTGTCCTGGAACAGGCCGGCATCTGTATACGCACCGACGAATCTCGCCTTTAATCGCTCGTTCGTTCCCGGTATCGGACCACCCAAATCCGCTTCGAATCGCATTCTGTCGAAGTCACCCGCCTCGATACCGAAACCAGCCTGCCCGGTGTCACTTGCAGCCTTGAGGATCTGGTTCATCTCACCGCCAAATGAGCCGGTGACTCCGTACAAAACCGTTGCGGGGCCGCGCACTACTTCGAG
>CAZSDL010000097.1:0-9114 GCA_964605635.1 uncultured Woeseiaceae bacterium | reverse complement strand
CCAGCCCGAAATGTCCTGTAAACATGTAAGCCCTGCGTGCAGTGAATTGACCGGGTTCCACCGACTAACGGCGGCACACCCCGATTTTGCGACGCAAAAAGCTGAATTTCAGGGAGTTATGTCACAAATCTCGGCTAGTGGCGGGATTAGACTCATTATAGATAGGGCGAGAGCAGCCGGGCGGCCCCGTCCCGCAAGCGCAACGGCAGGCTGCGACTCGTTACCGCGGTGCGGGTGATTGCCGTGGCCACTTCACGGCGGCGCTCGAACCATTGCTGCAGCTGCGCGTTGAGCGCCTTGTCATAGCATTCCAGGTTCAATTCGAAATTAAGACGCAGGCTGCGCGGGTCCCAGTTGGTCGACCCGACCAGAGTCCACGCATCGTCGACCAGGACCATTTTCGAATGATCGAATGGCGAGGGTGAGTGCCAGATTCGGCAACCCCGTTCCAACAGCTGCGAGTAAAGCGGGAACGACGCCCATTGCACCAGCCGCAGATTGTTATTTTCCGGCAAAAGGATATCGACATCGATACCGCGCAACGCCGTCGTGTTCAGCGCACTGATCATCGACGAGTCCGGTAAAAAATAGGGCGTCGCGATGCGCACCGATTTCGTTGCCTGTGCGAGGGCTCCCAGCAGGATCATCTTCAGGACTTCGAAGTGTTCGTCGGGGCCGTCCGGAATTGCCCGGGCTGACAGGGACCCTGTTTGATCGACGGGAGGGAACCAGTCGTCGCCGGCAAGCGTATCACCAGTGACGAACGTCCAGTCGCTCGCGAATACGTCCATCAGTTGCACAACGACAGGACCACGAACGCGAAACTGCAAATCGCGAATAGGATGTTTGGACGGTTTTGAGAGCAGGTTGCCATCGCGTATGTTCATACCTCCGGTGAAGGCTTCTGTCCCGTCGACAACCAGCAGCTTGCGGTGATTGCGCAGATTCAGCACTGCCATGTTCTTCGGTATAAGAATCGGCATGAATGCAGCTGCTGCCAGCCCGGACTTCCGCAGTCGCTTGATCATGCTTGGCCAGCTATAGTGCTGACCAATCCCGTCGATGATAATTCGCACAGCGACACCGCGCGCATGCGCCGCGATCAGGGCATCCGCGAACTGACCTCCGATCTCGTCGTTATCGAATATGTAAGTGGAGAGTGCGACGCTGCGCTGCGACGTGTTGATTGCCTGCAACATCGGTGGAAATGCTTCGTCCCCGTTTTCCAATGGCTCGATACTGTTGCCGCCGCAAACCGCGAACGGCGTGACCTGATCGCCCACGCGTGCCAGCGGTGCCAATTCAGGAGGCGGGCTCACGGCGCCGACCGGCTTTGTTCGTCCTGGCGGGGCGACACGCTGGCGTAAAGCTATAGCACGATGCCGAACACGGTTTACGGCCAGCATCCAATAGAGGATTGCGCCGATCAGCGGCAGCAAAATAATTAGCCCTACCCAGCCGATGACGGCGCGCGTATCGCGCTTGTAGAGCAATGCGTGCCCCGAAGTGAATGTGGCAAACGCAAACACGGAAAATGCCAGCAGGCCGATCAGGAGTTGTTCGAGGGATTGCGGATTCATCGCCTATCTCGTCCAGCTTGCGGGATCGACGCGATAGTATTGTTGCAGTTGGGCATAGAGGTCGGGCAGCGTTCCCTGCATGTCTTCAGCCTTCTCGAAGAAGGCCTCGGTTGCGACGGCAAAAAATTCCGCGGGCGAGGTAAGCGCGTATTCGTCGAGCACGCTATCAGCGCCGGATTCGAACGAATGTTCCAGTGAAGCAAACTCGCGACTCAGTACGCGGCTCCACTCCTTATATTGGGCGTCATCGCTGAGCAATGGCAGTCCTTCGGTATCATCGTCCTGCTCGTCCAGCTTGTGGGCAAACTCGTGCAGGATGACATTCATGCCGTCGCCCTCTGTTGACAGGCCACGCAGGATATCCTGCCAGGACAGTATCACCGGCCCACGGTGCCAGGACTCGCCGGCACGGGCGACGCGCTCGTGAATCTCGATTTCACCGTCGTAGGTGATTTCGTCTGCGACATACGTGTCAGGGTAGACAAGAATCGTCGTGAAATCCGGATAATAGTCGCTCACGCGATTCAGAAGCAGCAAGCTTGCGTGTCCCGCTATTGTGACGCGAATTTCATCCGTCATTTGCAAGCCGGCGCAGCCGGCAAAGCGCTTTTCGTTCAGTAGAACCATGACGTCGCGGTCCAGTTGCTCCCGCAGCTCGTTCGGCATTCTTTTGTAATGTGGAAGATTACGCTCGAGTATCTCGCGGTAGAAATTCGGTAATGGCAATTCGCGAAATTTCGCACGGCGAAACTCGCGCAGGCGCTGCGGAAGAATGATGATCAAGGTTACTGCGGCAACAGCCAGCAGCAGGATAATAAAATACGTCACAGCGCCTCAAATCGGGACCTTTACCCGCTGTTGGAGCGCGCCCTGCGCGCGAACGGGAAGAGAGTGGGAGATGCACGTTGTCGCTGACGTATCGATAGCTTTCGTTTCGACGTAGCGACAACGTGGTTCGTTGCTACCGTTTTCCCGTTCGCGCGCAGGGCGCGCTCTAACAGGGTACAGGGTATTCTCACCATTCGCGCGCGAGGCGCGCTCCAACGGAGCTTTTCGGCTCGGTGCGTCGATTGTGACCAGGCGAAGGAGCCCGAATCACGGGCGTCGTGCCAGCCAGACGGCAAGCGGCTCCCTGATACCATTTATTGCGGACGGCGGGGAATTCTCACCTCGATTCGCCGTCGAATCACGGTAACCTGGCGGGGGACGGGTATGCCTGATAGTCGCGGACAAAATCGCATCGCCCGGCGGGCATTCCTGACCGTCATCGGCCGCGCGGCCGGTGGCGCGGCCATGCTCAAAACCATGACAGCCATGGGCCTTGGTGCCGCGGCAACAGCCTGCGGTTCATCGTCGGCCGGACCCGGCGCACCGAATAATCCCGGCGGCCCCGCGCCGCAACCGGCAGCGCCATCACCGCGCCCTGGGGACTGGCCCGCCAATATCGGCGACGGTAAATCGGTCGTTATCCTCGGCGCCGGAATCGCGGGGATGACAACAGCGTTCGAAATGCAAAAGCTCGGCTACGACTGCTCGATCCTCGAGGCATCGGCCACCGCCGGCGGGCGTACTCGCACAATCCGGTCCGGCGACACCGTGACGGAAACCGATTCCACGCAGATATGCATGTTTGACCTCAGTGACGATCTCTACTTCAATCCCGGCCCCGCTCGCATCCCGCATCATCACGAATTCCTGCTCGGCTATTGCCGCCAATTCGGCGTGGCGATGGAGACATTCGTCAACGACAATCGCGCCGCACTATTGCATTCGCCGCAGGCGTTCGGCGGACAGCCACAGCTCGCGAGGCGAGTGCTCGCAGATTCGCGCGGCAACATCGCACGACTACTGGCAATGGCAGTGAACCAGGACGCGCTCGACCAGGAGCTGAGTGCCGGAGACCAGGCGAACATACTGCAGATGCTGCGCGCATATGGCGACCTCGATGGGTCGTTCGACTACACGGGAAGCGAAAGAGCGGGGTTCCCGGGACAGGAGAGTGTCGGCAGCCGGCAGCGCGGGGAACGGTTGGACCCGCTGGATCTGCAGACACTCATCAGTGATACGT
This sequence comes from uncultured Woeseiaceae bacterium, assembly GCA_964605635.1. Taxonomy (GTDB): domain Bacteria; phylum Pseudomonadota; class Gammaproteobacteria; order Steroidobacterales; family Woeseiaceae; genus IDS-8. The sequence continues at coordinate 5,466 of CAZSDL010000097.1, read as the reverse complement.
TCTGGCAACTGCGGCAAGACTACTCGCACGGGCTGGAGCAACAACCGACGATGTTACAGCCGGTCGGCGGCATGGACCGGATTGCGCGCGCATTCGAGGCACAGGTTGCAGGGAACCTGATCCTCGACGCCGCGGTTAAGGAAATTCGCAAGACGGCAGGCGGTGTGCGGATTGTCTTCGAGAACAGCACCGCTACGTTGCTGCAGCTCGAAGCCGATTACTGTGTGTGCACAATTCCGGCGACAGTGCTGCGCAATATCAGCAATGACTTCTCCGGCGCCCACGCGGCGGCAATCAGCAATTTCAACTACGCATCCGCGGGTAAGCTGGCGTTTCAATCGCGTCGCTTCTGGGAACAGCAGCACAACATCTATGGCGGCATTTCGTGGACCACGCAAGACATCACGCAGATATGGTATCCGAGCAATGCATTCGGAAAGACCGACGGCGTAATGCTTGGTGCCTACACATTCGGAGGTGCGTCCGGCGATACGTTTGCCGCGCAATCGCCGCAACAACGTAACGACGCAAGCATCGTCCAGGCCACGGCGTTGCACGCCGGTTTCGGTGCCGAGGTGAGTCACGGCATTAGCGTGGCGTGGACCAAGGTGCCATTTCAGCTCGGTGCCTGGGGCGCGTCCGATCCCGGCATTTTGCTGACGCCGGACGACAGGATCTTCTTTGCCGGTGAGCACCTGAGCATTCTGCAAAGCTGGCAGGAAGGAGCGATTTTGTCTGCCTATCATGCCATTGACGGTATCGTGGCGCGGGACAGCGGTTAGGATAGGCGGCACAATCGAAAGCAGAATCCGGCGATTCGGTAATCGCCCGTGATACAGGCTCCTACAAGACGCCCTCGTCCTTTGCCACCTGTAGGACCCCGTATCACGGGCGATTTACCGGTTGGTTGGACTCTGTATTCGATCGTTAAGCTGGAACATGCCCTCATCGATGAAGCGACGTGTTCCAAACAGGCCGCCTTGCAGTTTACCCTCGACTCGATAGCTGACGTCGTTACGTTCAGACACACTCGTGAGCGCAAGCATGTGTCGTGCCATGTCAAATGCCGAGATCGTCATTGGTATTTCAAATATAGATTCTCCGTAACGCGGAACCGTACCAACGTCGTCGCTCACTCCGCTCGCCAGCCGGATGTCGTTCAGGTCCAGCGTTAGAGCAACGCCTGAGTATTCGACTGCAGCATCGTTCGGGTTCTGCACACGCACTTTCACCAGGAGGCGCAATTCCATGCCCTCACCCGGCAACGACTCGATACCGGCGACATCGATCATGAGCGGATCGCGGTTGGGCCAGGTTGCACAGGCGCTGAGGCTGATGACAGCCAGCATCAACAGACTACCGAGTAGCCGGGCCTGTACTGGCCTGTTTTTCGTGTCAGGAAACTTCATGTTTTGACTCGATCTGCAGGAGTGCGCTCGTGGGCGAATGCGGCAACGATAAACCACTTCCCATTCGCGCGCGAGGCGCGCTCCTACAGGCCAGCCCGTTATTGGGGGTACAATGCGGGGGTTTGCGGGTGACGAGTTGCAGCAAATGAGCGACGGCAAGGGATCGGAAGGCGGGCAAGGCACAAAGCACGAAGCGGTTGCGTCCGGCGACGCGGTTGACCACCAATGGGCGGAAGGTTCCAGGGAACTGCTGGCCGCTATCGTTTCCGCATCGGACGACGCGATTATCAGTAAGTCGCTCGACGGTACGATTCTCTCCTGGAATGCCGGCGCCGAGCGTCTTTTCGGCTACTCCGCCGCCGAGATGATCGGAAAGAGCATCAACCTGATCATACCCGAAAGACTCCAGGCCGAAGAGCAATCAATCCTGGCACGATTGAGCCAGGGCGAACGTATCGAGCATTTCGAGACCGTTCGCGTAGCAAAGGACGGTCGCGAGATCTTCATTTCGCTGACCATATCGCCGGTAAGGGATACGTCGGGCCGCGTCGTCGCTGCGTCCAAGGTAGCGCGCAATATCACCGAGAAGAAGCGGACGGAGCAGGCGTTGCAGGCCAGCGAAGAGCGCTTTCGGGAACTGGCAAACAACATCGACCAGTTTGCCTGGACCTGTGACAAACTCGGCTACGCCACCTGGTACAACCAGCGCTGGTACGATTTTACCGGTACCACGTTCGAGCAGGTGCGTGGTGAAGGCTGGAGAGCGGTACATCATCCGGACTATGTAGATCAGGTCGCGGCAAGTTTGGCGCGAGGGGTCGAGTCCGAAGAGCCGTGGGAAGCCATCTTCCCGATGCGAGGAAAAGACGGCGAATACCGCTGGTTTCTGTCCCGCGCTATTCCCATCCATGATGCAGATGGACGGGTAATTCGCTGGTTTGGCACGAATACGGATATCACCGAGCAACGCGAACTCGAGCTCGCTTTGCGTGATGCCGATCGCCGTAAAGACGAGTTCCTGGCCACACTGTCACACGAACTGCGTAATCCGCTTGCAGCGATCAGTTCATCACTCGAAGTGCTCAATCGGGCTGGCGATGACCCTGAACTGGTCTCCACAGCTCATGACGCGATTGGCCGGCAGACTTCCCATCTTGTTCGCTTGGTGGATGACCTGCTCGATGTCAGCCGCATAACGCGTGATCGAATCGAGCTTCGAAAGTCCCGTGTCGAACTGAATCAGATACTTTGCCAGGCCACTGAAGTATGCCTCCCGTTGTCCGAGCAGAACGGACAAACGATCCAGCGCGATGTGCCGGACGAAGCGGTTTATCTCGATGCAGACCCGGTGCGGCTGCTGCAGATTGTCAGTAACCTGCTGACCAACGCCTGCAATTTCTCGCCGCCGGGGGGCAGCATTCGACTGACGGCAACGCTGGACAATGAATACGTGCAGATTTCGGTCAGCGACGATGGAGAAGGAATCGCTCCCGAACACCTTGAAACCATCTTCGAGATATTCACGCAGGGCCGTCAATCGTCTGAAAGACCGACACGTGGTCTCGGCGTGGGACTGTCACTGGTCAGGCGCCTGGTTGATCTGCATGGCGGCTCCGTTGGCGTTCGTAGTGAAGGCCTTGGTAAAGGAAGCGAGTTCACGGTGAGGTTGCCGCTTGCCGCCGACCCGGGCGTTTCAGAATCCTCCAGAGAAACCGCCAGCTATAGTCGCAACGTCAACACCGGTAACGGTGCCAGGCGGATTCTGGTGGTCGACGACAACGTCGACAATGCGGAATCCTTGTCGATGCTACTAAGTATGAACGGTCATGAAACACGGGTAGCATTTGATGGTTTGGTGGCCCTCGAGCTTGCTGCTAAATTCCGGCCACAGGTGGTGCTGCTGGACATCGGACTACCGAAAATCAACGGCCTCGACGTGTGTCGACACATTCGCAAAGAACCGTGGGGCGGGGAGATCAAGATAATCGCCGTTACCGGGTGGGGCCAGGACATCGATCGGCAGCGGTCGGCGGACGCCGGCTTCGATCATCATCTGGTCAAGCCGGTTCAATACAGTCACATTGAGCAGGCGCTTGCGTCATCCCGGGCAGGGAACTGATATGCCGGTGCAGAATAATTCCAAACTCATACATCTTGTGGCACGTGCGGGATACGCCGCTCGTGGTGTTATCTATGTGATCGTTGGCGGCATGGCGGCACTCGCGGCATTCGGGGGTGGCGGGGGGACAACGGACAGTCGCGGCGCAATGGGTGAGTTACTGGGTGCGCCTTTCGGCAAGACATTGCTGTTGGCCATGGCGCTGGGCCTGCTCTGTTACTCCGCGTGGCGTGCGGTACAGGCGATCATGGATGCCGATAGCCACGGCACTGATGCAAAGGGCCTGGCCGTACGTGGCGGTATGGCAGTGAGTGCCATCACCCATGTCGGCCTGGCGTTTTTTGCAGGCAGCCTGGCATTCGGCTGGGGAATGGGGTCGAGCTCAGGCGGGTCCGAAAATGGATCCCGCGAGGAATGGACTGCGTGGCTCCTGAGTCAACCGTTCGGACGCTGGCTCGTTGCCGGCGTGGGCCTGGTAATTGCCGGGGTCGGAGTCGCGCATTTCTTCAAGGCCTGGAAGGCGGGTTTCGAGAAGCACTTCAATATGACTGAACAGGAGCGTGCCTTTATTTCGCCAATCGGTCGTGTCGGCCTGGCGGCACGGGGCGTGGTATTCCTTATCATTGGCGGATTCTTTGTTGTCGCCGGTATCCAGCACAACCCCAACGAAGCGCGCGGCCTGAGCGGCGCGCTGCAAGCCCTGCAACAGCAGCCCTTCGGCAATCTCCTGCTCGCGGTTGTGGCGTTCGGTTTGCTGGCATTCGCCGCATACAGCCTGCTCGAATCGGTCTACAGGAGGATCAGCGTCGACGATTAATTCGGCTCCGCAGGTTCGGTCCTTTTACTCGACCGCACCGCGGCTGCGAAGATGCTCCGCAACCAGCCAGCACAGGAGCGCCCAGGCCGCACCGGCAGTCCAGCCGGCCAGAACATCCGTGGGCCAGTGCACACCGAGATAAACGCGGCTCACGCCAACGAGCAAGGTCAACAACGCGGCAACTCCCAACAGGTAAGCCTTCAGGCGCAAGCCCGTCTGGGCGCCGGCAAGTAGCGCACCGATCGTCAGGAAAGTCACAGCCGACATCATCGAATGGCCGCTCGGGAAGCTGCTCGTGTATACGTTCGTGGCGTGCGGCACGAGATCCGGCCGTGGCCGGGAAAATACGAGCTTGAGCAGGCTGCTCATCAGGATGCCGCTGCCGGTGGCTACTAACAGGTAGACTGCAGTATGTCGCTTTCGCTGCAAGGCCAGGAAGCCGGCCGCGATCAGGGTTATCAGCGTCAGGATCCCGATCCCACCGAGACCCGTGACGTCGCGAGCAGTCTCTTCGAACCATCCGGGTCCCAGCGGATTCGTAGCGTCGTCGGCTTCCCGCAAGGACAGAAACAATCGCTCATCGATCGTCTCCGTGTCGCCATCCAGTACCGAATCTGCCAGCTCGGTAAATCCCCAAAGAGCGCCCGCAAATACCACGAAGGCGATCAATACATAAGGCTCATGACTGCCTATCCAGGCGAGAGTTCGCTGGATTCTGCTGCCGCCTTGCTCGTCAAATCCCTGCCGTTCGGCAGACCATTGCGACCTCTGGCGCTTCAACCATTGCCAAATAACTTGTCCTTTATCAAAAATCAGAGCTGCTCCTTGATCAGGCGCGCACAACGCTCTTGCAGTCGCAGAAATGCACTGCGGCACCTGAAGTCGTGCGCATCCTGCTCGTCACTGTGCCGGCAGTCATCATCGAACCGTTCATTAAGACTTTTTGCAATATCGCCAGACAACAGGACGACGCAACACTCCTCATCCTTGTTCATCGAGCGATAGTTGAGGTTGGCTGAGCCAACCATGGCAATCGCGCGATCCACCGTAATAACTTTCGCATGGAGCATAGCCGTCACGAGTCAGGAATCGAAATGCGTAACCTTGTTTCAAAAGTCAGG
>CAZSDL010000096.1:0-9284 GCA_964605635.1 uncultured Woeseiaceae bacterium | reverse complement strand
GAACGAACGCATCTTCGCGACGAAATGGACTTCCTGGCCGAGGTTTCGGACCAGACGACGGTGGTGCTGGTGGTCGGACGGCGGGATTGCCTTTTTACGCGCGCCGAGCTGAAGCGGCTACACCTTATCGAACCCATGGTGTCGGCCACCGTGCAGCGCATCTGGCAAAACTGGCAGGAAGGAGCAGGCTCGGTTACCGGTAATGATGCCGTGCATGACAAGCTGACTGACTGCTTCGAGCGTTTCGGCGAAGACGTGCTGACGGAACGCGAGCGCCAGATCAGCCAGTTGTTGCTGCGTGGCCATTCTTCCAAGTCGATCGCGCGACAACTCGACATCGCACCAGGCACCGTGATGGTGCACAAGCGCAACCTGTTTTCCAAACTGAAGATCAGCTCGCAGTACGAACTCTTCTCCATGCTGATCGACGCGCTCGCCAGACGCTGACAATCGCTGCAGCGCCAGGGATCCTGTCCTACCCATTGAATGGTATTCAGCTGGTTCGGCAAAGCACGCAGAATCGAGGGAATTCAGTGACTTCCCGCGGGTACCAGAATCCATGTTCGATTTTGACTTTGGTCTCGGTGACGACATCGAGATGCTGCGTGAGACGGTGCGTGCATTCGCTGACGATCACATTGCGCCGCGGGCCGCGGACATCGACCAGCAGAACAAATTTCCCCGCGATTTGTGGCCACAGCTCGGCGAGATGGGGCTGCTCGGCATTACGGTCGAGGAGGAATTGGGTGGGACAGGACTCGGTTACCTCGCGCACGTCGTCGCGATGGAGGAAATCAGCCGCGCATCCGCATCCGTCGGCCTGTCCTACGGAGCGCATTCCAACCTTTGCGTCAATCAACTGCGCCGCTGGGGCAGCGACGCGCAGAAATCGCAGTATCTCCCGGGGCTGATATCCGGGGAACACGTCGGTGCACTGGCTATGAGCGAGGTCCAGGCCGGTTCGGATGTCATGGCGATGCGAACCACAGCGCGCAGGACAGGCAACGACTACGTTCTCGACGGCAGCAAAATGTGGATCACCAACGCGCCGGATGCCGACATCGTTATTGTTTACGCGACTACCGCGGGTACGAAAGGCGACAGGCGTCTGAGCGCTTTCATTGTCGAGAACGGCCTGCCCGGGTTCACGAAAGCACAGAAGCTCGACAAACTGGGCATGCGCGGATCGGACACCGGCGAGCTGGTGTTTGAAAACTGCAAGGTGCCGGCTAAGAACCTGCTCGGCAAGGAAGGACAGGGTACTGCGATCCTGATGAGCGGTCTGGACTACGAGCGACTCGTGCTCGCCGGCGGCCCGCTGGGCATCATGCGTGCCTGTTTCGATATCGTCATGCCCTACGTGCACGAGCGCAAGCAATTCGATCGGCCCATCGGCACGTTTCAGCTCATGCAGGGTAAGATAGCCGACATGTATACCGCGATGAACGCTTGCCGGTCCTACGTTTACGCGGTTGCCAGGGCCTGCGACAAGGGTTTGACGACCCGCTTCGATGCGGCCGGCTGCATACTGCTGGCGGCTGAAAAGGCAACCTGGATGGCGGGAGAGACGATTCAGGCGCTGGGCGGCAATGGCTACATCAACGAGTATCCCGCCGGGCGTTTGTGGCGAGACGCAAAACTTTACGAGATCGGCGCCGGCACCAGTGAGATTCGTCGTATGCTCATCGGCCGCGAATTGTTTAATGCTACGGGTTGAAACGGATCCCTCATGCCTGTCATCAAGTCCAAGGTCGACCAGTCGTCCGACAATTTCAAGAAAAACTCCACCGCCAACCGCACCATTGCCAGCGAACTGAAGCAGGTTCATGAGACTATAGCGAAAGGCGGCAATGAGCGTGCACGGGACAAGCACCTTGCACGCGGAAAACTATTGCCGCGCGATCGCGTACGTACCCTGGTCGATCGCGGCGCGCCCTTTCTCGAAATCGGGCAACTTGCCGCTTACGGCATGTACGACAACGAAGTGCCTGCCGCGGGTATCATTACCGGCATCGGGCAGATCAACGATGTCGACTGCATGATCGTCGCCAACGACGCGACAGTCAAAGGCGGCACCTATTACCCGCTCACCGTCAAGAAGCACCTGCGTGCACAGGAAGTGGCCGAACAGAATCATTTGCCATGTGTCTACCTCGTGGATTCCGGTGGCGCATTTCTGCCAAAACAGGATGAAGTGTTTCCGGATCGCGACCACTTCGGCCGCATCTTCTACAACCAGGCGCGCATGTCGGCGAAGGGCATCCCGCAGATAGCCGCCGTGCTCGGTTCCTGCACGGCCGGCGGAGCCTACGTTCCCGCGATGTGCGACGAAGCCATTATCGTTCGCAACCAGGGCACCATTTTCCTTGGCGGACCCCCCCTGGTGAAAGCGGCCACCGGCGAGGTGGTCGACGCCGAGACACTTGGTGGTGGCGATGTGCACAGCCGTATCTCCGGTGTTACTGACTACCTGGCGGCGAATGACAGCGATGCCCTCGCAATGGTGCGCGACATCATCGCCAGCCTGAACCGGCGCAAGGAGATCCCGCTGCAAATGCGGACCGTGACCGAACCTGCTTATCCAGCGGACGAGCTTTATGGCATTGTGTCACGCGATTTTCGTTTTCCCTATGACATACGGGAAGTGATCGCGCGCCTGGTCGACGGCTCGGAGTTCAACGAGTTCAAGGCACTGTACGGGGCGACGCTCGTGTGCGGCTTCGCTCATTTGTATGGCTATCCCGTCGGAATCATTGCCAACAACGGCATCCTGTTTTCCGAATCGGCGCAGAAGGGTGCGCATTTCATCCAATTGTGCAATCGGCGCGGCGTGCCACTGATTTTCCTGCAAAACATCACCGGCTTCATGGTCGGAAAGAAGTCCGAACACGGCGGCATCGCAAAGGACGGCGCAAAGATGGTCAATGCAGTAGCCACGTCCTCGATTGCCAAATTCACAGTCATCATCGGCGGCTCCTTCGGTGCCGGCAATTACGCAATGTGCGGCCGGGCATACAACCCTCGATTCCTGTGGATGTGGCCGAACTCGCGAATTTCCGTCATGGGCGGCGAACAGGCGTCGATCGTGCTGTCGACCGTGCGTAAGGACGGCATCACAGCGCGCGGCGAAGAATGGCCTGACGACGAACGCAAGGCGTTCGAGGACGAGATCCGCGAACAGTACGAAACACAGGGTCATCCCTACTACGCCAGCGCGCGACTATGGGACGACGGCGTCATCGACCCGATCGATACACGACGGGTGCTGGGACAGGCGATATCCGCGGCGGTCAACTGCCTGCGCAACGAAGAAACGCCGTACGGTATTTTCCGCATGTAGCAGCGTGTCGCCTGCCCGGCCGGATGCCATCAGGCCGAAATCGATTGCGACTCGCGGTATCATCGGTGCAGAGACACGGTCGATCCAGCAACAGCCATCCCCGGGACACAGCAATGGCAGATTTAAAGGGCAAGACTCTCTTCATCAGCGGCGGCAGCCGGGGCATCGGCCTCGCGATTGCGCTGCGCGCGGCCCAGGATGGCGCAAACGTCATCATTGCGGCCAAAACCGCGGAACCGCACCCGAAATTGCCGGGCACGATCCATACGGCGGCGGAGGAGATCGAGCAGGCAGGCGGCAAAGCCTTGCCCGTCGCTTGCGATATCCGCTCGGAGGACGCGGTCCAAAGCGCCGTACAGCGGGGAGTCGACAAATTTGGCGGCATTGACATCTGTATCAACAACGCGAGCGCAATATCGCTCGAACCGACACTTGCAACATCGATGAAGCGATTCGACCTGATGCACCAGGTCAACACTCGCGGAACTTTCCTGGTGTCCAAGACCTGCCTGCCACACCTGAAGAAGGCTTCGAACCCGCACATACTCAACCTGTCGCCGCCACTGGAGATGAAAGCGAAATGGTTTGCGCCGCACGTGGCGTATTCCATAGCGAAGTACGGCATGAGCCTTTGCGTGCTGGGTATGGCCGAAGAGTTCCGCAAGGACGGCGTGGCGGTCAATGCGCTATGGCCGCGCACGGCGATCGCCACATCCGCCGTACAGAACCTGCTGGGGGGTGAGCAGATCGTACGGCGTTCGCGCAAGCCTGAAATCATGGCGGATGCGGCGCACGTAATCCTGTGCCGAAACAGCCGGGAATTCAGCGGCAACTTCTGTGTCGACGACGAGGTTCTGGAAAGTGTGGGCGTATCCGACCTGACGCCTTATGCGGTCGATCCATCGGCACGACTGGTGCCGGACTTTTTTGTGGAACCACGGCGCTGACAGGGTCGGCGCCGGTGAGTACGCGCCAGGAGCAATTTTCCGGTACGCGCGACGTGCGTGAGCCACATCGTTTCGATGTGTCCCGACTGGAGCGCTACCTGGATGGCCGGATCGACGATTTTCGCGGGCCGTTGACCGTCAGCCAGTTCAAAGGCGGACAGTCCAATCCAACCTATCTCCTCGATACACCATCCGCTCGCTATGTGCTGCGACGCAAGCCACCGGGTACCTTGCTGCAATCCGCGCACGCGGTCGAACGCGAGTACCGCGTAATCAGCGCACTGTACAAGGTCGGCTTTCCGGTACCGAAGCCGTATTTCCTGTGCACGGAAGAAGATGTGGTCGGTACCGTGTTTTATGTCATGGACTTCGTCGATGGGCGCATTTTCTGGAATCTCGATATGCCGGACAGCAATGTCGAGGAACGCAGCGCGATCTATGATGACCTCAATCGCACGATTGCACGCCTGCATAGCATCGATTTCAAGGCGCTGGGCATGGAAGACTTCGGCAAGCCTGGCAACTACTTTTCACGACAGATCTCGCGCTGGACGCGGCAATACCAGGCATCGGAAACCCAATCGGTGCCGGCGATGAACAGCCTGATCGAATGGTTGCCGGACAATATCCCGGCCGATGAGTCGTCCTCCATCGTGCACGGTGACTTTCGACTCGACAACGTTGTCCTGCATCCGACAGAACCACGGGTGATCGGTGTGCTCGACTGGGAGCTGTCAACCATCGGCCATCCGCTCGGCGATTTCACCTATCACCTCATGGCATGGCAGATGCCGGAAATCGGCATCGGCTCAACGGGTCTCAGGGGCAAGGATCTGGAGAAGCTCGGTATACCGAGCGAAGAGGAGTACGTACGACTGTATTGCGAACGCACCGGTCGCGACGGCATTCCGCATCGTGACTTCTACGCGGCATACAATTTTTTTCGCTTGGCGGCGATTCTGCAGGGTATCGCCGGGCGCGTGCGCGATGGTACGGCCGCCAGTGCGCATGCAGCCAACGCTGCGAATGCCGTCGCGCCTCTGGCAGACCTTGGCTGGAAATTTGCCGGCCGCGTGGGCTGAATACGGTTGAAATAACACGTCTCTGGTCGACAAATTACGAAATACCCGGTCGACTTGCCGTACATGTTCTGCAGCCATAGAATCCCCGGCAATTTCTGCACGAACACGGGAGGCTCATGTCGCCGTTCGTCCTAAAGAGTGGAGTGACCCCTGACGCTGACCATCCACTCATGGCGGTCGCGCTCGAAGACCAGCCGATCAATTACACCAGCCGGGATGCGATCCTCTATGCCCTTGGTGTCGGGTTCGGCAGCGATCCCGAGCTCGGCAAGGAGCTGTCGTATGTTTTTGAGCGGCCATTGCTGAAAACCCTGCCGACGCTTGCAACCATGCTGCCGGGCCTCGACTTTCCGAAAGACGCCGCCTGGGATGGGCGACAGGCTTTGCACATCGGCCAACGACTCGAGATGTATCGACCACTTCCGGCCGCGAGCAACCTGCTTGCCAATCAGCGTGTTATTGCTGTTGACGACGGTGGACCGAAATATGGCATGTGCATTGTGGTGCAGTCCGACGTTCGGCTTGCCAGTGATGAGACCGCCGTTTTCAAGCTGGTCAGCACCCTCGTTACGCCGGCGGACGGTGCGTACAGTCGGCCGCTCGCAGCCGCAACGACGCCGCATCGATTGCCCACGCGCAGTCCCGACCTGAGCTGCAGCATCGCCACGCGCGTCGACCAGGCGTTGCTCTTTCGACTTAGCGGTGACAGTAATCCGCTGCATGCGGATCTGGACGCCGCACAGGCAGCCGGCTTCACTGGGCCGTTGCTGCACGGCCGTTGCCTGCTGGGTATTGCCAGTCGCGCAATTCTCAGGACTATCTGTGACTACGACCACACGTTGATCACCGGAATCGAAGCGGCCTTTGTAGCACCGGCCTATCCTGGCGACGTGTTGACTACCGACATGTGGCAGGAACGCAATATCGTGTCATTCCGCTGTTCGGTCAAAGACCGTAAAACCATCGTCGTCGACAACGGGAAGTGCACGCTGTATGCCTAATTCGGACTGTTGCCGGGCAGGCCCGCTTTCGCGACGATGCGAAACTTCACCAGCAGTTCGTCTGCGACCCGCAAGGCCCCGAACCCGGCCTGGAACGGCACCAGGCCGATGTCTTTGTGGCCCAGGCGCACACGGCCGATCGCGATCAAGCCGCCATCGAAGCTGTTGATGCTGACCGGCACGAGCAATTCATGTTCGCTGCCCTTCACGGTTAAGACGGCCGTTATGACGACGTTTGGGAATTCGCCACTGATTGTGGACGATGCAATGCGAATATGGCTGTAAGAGTCGGCGTCGAGTAGTTTGGGCCCGAGCATATTGCGTCGCGTTCCTTCGCTGTCTTGAGAATCCACGGTGGTCGAAAACTCCGAACCTTCCTCGGCACGCATATCGGCATCGTCGACTTCAAACGTGGCAACGGGGAATTCGAGATTGAAAGAGCTGGCTTCAGGCGATGGTCCGAGAACGATCTCGCCGGACAGATCACGCGAGGATACGACATGATTGTGGCCGAGTTTCGCCAGTGCCCCGGCACGATAGACAAGAATCCGCAACTCGCTGTCATCCGTTGCAACGCGGTATCGGCTTGCCGGCTCGGCGGCATGAACACTGACGGACAGCAGGATGAACACAACGCCGGCATACCGGCAGGATAATCTTCCCGTCATAATGACCTCGCTGCGCGCAGCCGGTAAACTTTACTGCGAGCGAGAATACAACAACCATGCGCGGAGTATGCAAGATGGCAAACCGTGTCAACGTCGACATCGACGATCACATTGCCCGGGTCACTTTGAACCGGCCCGACAAGCACAACGCTGTCGATCACGCCATGTTCGAAGCGATCGTCGAGGCCGGTGAGACGCTGGCTGCAAACCGCGCTGTCCGGGCGGTAATTCTGAGCGGGTCTGGCGAGCACTTTTGTGCCGGTATCGACGTGTCGATATTCACCGCGGCGGGTGCAAGACCTCCGGATCCGGGCGACATGCAAGCGCGTGCGGGCTCAAATGCCAATCTCTACCAGAGTGCTGCCATGATCTGGCGGCAACTTCCGGTGCCGGTTATCGCCGCCGTGCAGGGAGTCGCCTTCGGCGCCGGCTTGCAAATTGCACTGGGCGCAGACCTGCGCCTGGCGACTGCGAACAGTCGCTGGTCGATCATGGAGATCAATTGGGGCATCGTTCCCGACATGGGCATCACTGTCACCGCTCGTCACCTGATCGCACCGGACCGGCTGAAGCGGCTGGCCTATACCGGCCAGATCATCGATGGGACAGAAGCCTGCCGACTCGGATTGGCGACCGAGCTTCATGACGATCCCCTCGAGGCGGCCGCCAGCCTCGCAACCGACATTGCCGGCCGCTCTCCGGATGCCATTCGCGCCCTCAAGGCGCTGCTCAACGAGTCGTGGAACGACTCGATTGACGGCGCGTTGCGACGCGAAGCCGTGCTGCAGGGACAACTCATCGGCTCGCAGAACCAGATCGAAGCGGTTATGGCCAATCTGCATAAGCGGTCGCCGGAATTTGCGGATGCAGCAATATCACCTTGAAAGGGTACCAGGCCGGTTGAGCGGAAACGGGCGACGGATAGACGAGAATCGCCCGGCATAGCGCTCGACGGTCGAACCGTCAGCGTGCAGCACCAGGTGGAGTCGCTTTACTCATCCAGGGATTTTGCCCGTGCGTTTCCTGGCTACCGGAAGGAACTTGCGCCGATCGGCGACAAATACGCACTGTGTATGGTCGGTTACATGCATTTGAACGGTCAGGGTGTCGTGAGAGATCCGGCACAGGCGCTAATCTGGTATCGACTTGCCGCGGAGCGAGGTGAATCGGTTCTTTCGCAGGCACGCGACGCATTGCGGCAATCGCCTGATGAAGACGAAAGCGCTGCAGCGAACAGGATCTTTGCAAGGCTTTGCCGCCGGCGGGCGGTCAGTTGCTGCGGCCGCTAGCAGACGGTAGCGCCCCGCCGCGAAGACTGCGTCCCAGGATTCCGGGAAACTCCGCGAGCACCTTTCTGGCTGTCCTGGCGTCGCCGTGAAACCACTTGGGAATCCAGTTGATGGCGCCCATGATCGCGTTGCCGGTCATACGCACATCACCGCAGACAATGCTGCCGTCTCTCAGTCCGGTTGTCAGGATATGTTCGAATTCCAGGCTGTGCTGTCTCGATACAGCGAGAATGCGGTCACGGTGCGGCTTATGCAGTGAAGGAATCTCGCTCATGATGGCGACCGGCCCACGGTCACCGACCATAATCTCGACGTGGTATCGAATGTAGAGGACGGCCTGCTCGAATCCGCTTTGCCCGTCCGCGCGTGCCCGTTGCATCGCTTCGCTGCCGAGTTCGGCCGCGCGCAGGTAGCACTGGTAAACCAGTTCTTCCTTGCTTTTCACGTAGTAGTAGAGTGCCGCGTCGGTTAGCCCCAGGTGCTTCGCCACGTCTTTCAACGATGTACCGCTGAAACCCTTCTGGTTGAAACAGGTGGCCGCGGCCCGCAGGATGCGGTGACGTTGCAGCTCGAAACGGGTTTCCTCGGCGGCTTTGGCCATTCTGATCTGTATCCCCTTGAGTTCTCGCTGCGGCTGCATTATTTTAATCAGGATTAAAATCTTTTCAACTCCGGAAGCTGCTGATTTGAAAAGAAATCCAGCGCCGAAAGCGAGGTTTTTTGGCGCCAATCCATCGCAGGAGCAGACTCCATGAGCACCGCCGCAAGTGATTTGCCGCAGGTGTCCGGCAAAGCCGAACAGGCACCCCTCCGATTTGTCACTGCCGCGTCGCTTTTCGACGGCCACGACGCGGCAATCAACATCATGCGCCGGCTGATCCAGGCCCAGGGCGCCGAAGTCATACACCTCGGTCATAACCGGAGCGTCGACGACATCGTTCGGGCGGCAATCCAGGA
>CAZSDL010000095.1:0-9369 GCA_964605635.1 uncultured Woeseiaceae bacterium | reverse complement strand
CGGCGCCGTAGACATCGTTCTGTGTCTGCACGTACGCCTGGTTGCCGACGCGCACCGGTCCCATACCGCGATAACCGTCGAGCGAGCGGATTTCGCGTTCTGTCAGATCTGCGCGCCCGGTAATTCCATACACTGGCTGCAAGGGACCGCCACCCGCATCGGCAGACACATTGACGATGTAATGCATGTACGCTTCCATGGTCTTGGTCGCGCCGAGCCTGTTCAATGCCTGCACGACGAAGTAGCTGTCGCGCAACCAGCAATACCGATAGTCCCAGTTGCGTCCGCTGGAAGCTGCCTCCGGTATCGACGTGGTCATGGCCGCGATCACAGCACCGGTATCCTCAAAAGTGCACAACTTGAGGCTGATTGCGGCACGAATGACCGCTTCTTGCCATTCAAAAGGTATGGCCAGTCCGCGAACCCAGCCGCGCCAGTACATTTCGGTTTCCTTGAAATGATGACGATAGGTTTCAGAAGCGGATTCGCGAATCGTCTCATCAGGTCCGAGAATCAGATGTAACGCCCGGTCCAATACGAAGAAATTCTCTTCGAGTACATACGTGAGTGAGGCGTCGGTAGTGAGCCTCAGATTCAATTGAGGCGACAGATAGCGTATGTGATTGCTGCCATGCGTGACGTCGCAGGCGCTCGCGCCGTAATCATAGGTGGGACGAAGGCGTATGCGAATACGCGGTTGTCCGGCAACCGGAACGAGCCCGCGTACCAGCATGACGGGCTTGAACATGCGGCCGAGGTGTTCGTAGCGCGGCGCAAAATCGGTAATGGCGACCGCGTTGCCATCGCTGTCGTGCAGGACTGTTTCGAGAATTGCAGTGTTGTCGAGATAGCGCTGCTCGACGCGGTCGAAATTCTCGAGATCGACATCGAAATAGCCGGGCTGGTCGGCCGACTGGTCCGAGCGCAACAGTCGACAGAAAACAGGATCGGCATCGAGCTTCGGCAGGCAGGTCCATACCATGGCGCCTTTCCGATCGACCAGGGAGGCGATCTGGCAATTGCCGACTACACCGAGGTTCAGGTCATTCACACTGTCGTTCCTTTAGACGAGGCTGATCGCCGAACGCAGCCAAATTCGTGTCTCTGACACGTTCGCGAGCCGCCACTTGGCCGCGGTTTCTGCGCTTTCACCGATGCGAACAGACAATCCACCCATCTCGTTGACGACAGCAAAGCCGGGCTCGTCCGTGACGTCATCGCCCAGAAATACCGGGCGGCGCCCGTGAAACGGCAACTTTTTCATAAAAGTCCGAATTGCGCTGCCCTTGTTTGCGGCCAGCGGCAACAATTCGACCATCATCTTGCCATGCTGCAGTTTGAAAGCATCTTTAAGGTCCGCCTGGATACGACCTATCTGGTCACGAACCTCCTGCTCGAGTTCGGGGCGCGCTCGGTAATGCACACCTATCGAAAACGGCTTGCGTTCCATTACGAGGCCGGGGTGGGAGGCAACAAACTCCGCAATTCTTCTCGACTGTACCGCCGGTACTGCCTGTGCAAGGTTTGTTATCGGCCCGCTTGCAGGTCGCAATTCCAGTCCATGCGAGGCAGCAGCAGCAATGCCAAGCGCGCCGAAAATCGTGTCGAGTTGCTCGAGACTGCGGCCGCTGATGAGCGCGACTGCGCCATCGTAAACGTCCACCAGGCGCCTTAATAGCTCCTGCAGGCGTCGATCAGCGGACACCAGGTCCGGATGCTCCTCGATATCCAGCAGTGTGCCGTCAACGTCGAGGAACCATGCCCAGTGATGATCAGCAAGGTGCGGCGATGGTGGACGAAGTGCGCCCGTTGCCTGATCGGCGATTGTCGATGAAGATTCCATTAGACTGCGTCCAAGCATTGCGTAAGCCACGCGCGAAATCAACGGCCGATCGGCCCTGATATTTCAACAAGAACGGTTTGTCGCTCGCTGTATTTCTGTAAGATTGGCCTTCCATGAGTGCAGCCAGACTATTCTTTCGCCCCTGGTACTGGTTGGCCGGCACCGTATTCGGCACCTGGGCGCGCCCAACCGTGCAACCGGCCGATCCCGCGGAACTACTTGCGCGCTGCAACGGCCCGGTTTGCTACGTGCTGGAAACGGGTGGGCTCGCTGACACTCTGGCGCTCGAGCGTGTCTGCAAGCTCTACGGACTGCCGTCACCGTCCGCTACCCTTAATTTTGTAAACATCAGGGAGCCGAGCTTTGTTGTTCTCCGGCAATTGCAGGGCTTTGTACTGCGGCGCAAGCGCGCACAGCATTCCTTGCGTCTCAGGCGGCTGGTAGAAGCCAGCATAGAAGCCGGCGGTCAGGAACTGCAGCTGGTGCCTGTGGCAATCTACTGGGGCCGGTTGCCAGAGAAGGAAAAGTCCTGGTTCAAGCTGCTATTCCTGGAAAACTGGGAAGTGGTGGGACGCACGCGGAAACTTCTCTCTACCATGCTCCACGGCCGCAACACTTTATTGCGCTTCAGTGAACCGCTGGCTATCAGCGCAATCATTCAAGACGGCGTCGAACCTGAGCTCGCGTTTCGCAAGGTTTCCAGGATTCTGCGCGTGCACTTCCGTCAACGTCGCATTGCGTCGGTCGGTCCCGACCTGTCTCATCGCAGGACACTCGTCAATCACGTATTGGAAGACCCAAGCGTGCGTCGCGCCATCGCGGCTGAAGCGGGCGATAGTCGCGTTTTACTGGAGCGCACGCATCAGAAAGCACGCAAGTACGCGAAGGAAATTGCAGCACACATCTCCTACCCGACCATCCGTGTCATCGATCGTTTCCTGGGGTGGCTGTGGAATCGCATTTACGATGGCATCGTGCTGAATCATGTCGATCGGCTGCACGAAGTAGCGAAAGACAGTGAGATAGTCTACGTGCCCTGTCATCGCAGTCACTTCGATTATTTGTTACTCGGTTACATTGTTTACCATCAGGGCCTGTCGATTCCGCATACGGCGGCCGGAATCAACCTCAACATGCCGGTTGTCGGCTCCATCCTGCGTCGCGGCGGCGCCTTTTTCCTGCGGCGGAGCTTCAAGGGCAACCGCCTGTACGCTGCGGTATTCAATGCTTACCTGCACCAGATCCTGACCCGCGGCCATTCGATCGAGTACTTCGTCGAGGGTGGGCGAAGTCGCACCGGTCGCCTGCTGACACCGAAAGCCGGCATGCTGGCAATGACCGTGAATTCGTACCTGCATGCGCCACGACGTCCGATCGTGTTCGTTCCGGTGTATTTCGGCTATGAGAAATTGATTGAAGGCGACTCGTTTATTCGTGAGTTGGGCGGTGGCGAGAAGAAGAAGGAATCGCTGGTCGGCCTCATTCGATCCGTCAAATCGCTGCGCGAGAATTTCGGCAAAGTTTACGTAAACATCGGCGAGCCCATTTCGCTGGAATCCGTACTGCAGGAAGCCGAACCGGACTGGCGGCAGGTGAAGCTGAACGGGGACGACAGGCCGGCGTGGATCGGCAGAACGATCGACGAGCTGGGCGAACGCATCATGCAAGGCATCAATTCCGCCGCAGCCGTGACACCGATCAGCCTGCTCGCAGCCATATTACTGTCGACGCAAAAGCAAACGATCGGCGAGCTCGAGCTTAAACGGCAACTGAAGTTGTACCTGAATTTATTGACCCACTTTCGCTATTCCGACTCCGTGACACTCCCCGACTGGACACCGGACGAAATTATCGCGCATGGCGAGAACATTGGTGTCATCGACCGCACTGCACATCCGTTGGGAGACGTGTTGCATATGGCGGAACGCGATGCGGTCCTGATGACCTATTTTCGCAACAATGTCTTGCATCTTTTCGCGATTCCTGCAGCGATCGCCTGTTGCTTTATTCATGGTCGTCGGCTTGATTACGCAGAAGTACAGCGTCTGGTGCGGCTCATCTACCCGTTCATGCAGACGGAGCTGTGCCTCAAATGGGATCACGACGATATTGATGATGTGACCATTGTGGCTATAGAGGCCCTGATCGAACTCGGGATACTGGGGCGCGGCAGCAATCGCAAGGTATTGCGTCGCCCGCCGGCCGGATCTGCGCGCGCCTACCAGCTCCTGATGCTCGGGCAGTTGATGGTGCCGATGCTGCAACGCTTCTATCTCGTCATCGCCCTCTTGTTTCGCAACGGGTCCGGCACGCTGACGCGTGTGGAGCTGGAGACCCTGTGCCAGCAGAGTGCGCAGCGACTGACCATGATCTATGGATTGCATTCGCCGGATTTCTTCGATCGTGCGCTATTTCGGGACTTCATCGCCAAGTTGCGTCAGCAGGATGTGTTGCGCAGGAATGAGGCGGGCATGCTGGAGTTCGATGACGATATCAATCGCATCGGCGATGATGCCCGCCTGGTACTTGGCGAAGAGGTTCGGCACAGCATTCTTTCGTTAACGCTGTCCGACTCGGCGGCGGCTGCCCGGCAATGAAGGTCGTTTCCTTTTACCATTTCGTCGATATCCCGAAGCCCGATGAACTGGCAACCGGCCTGCAGGCGCGGTGTGAACGCGAGAGTCTACTAGGGACCATCCTGGTAGCACATGAGGGTGTCAACGGAACGCTGGCCGGTGAGAGCCCGGCAATTGAGAGCATCCTGGACTATCTCTCCGGTGCGCTGCAACTTTCGTCGCCGCTTGCAGGTTGCTGGTCGCAGGCCGCCCAGGCACCGTTTCGTCGTATGCGCGTACGCGTCAAAGACGAGATTGTAACGCTCGGACTTCCGGACATTCGTCCCCAACGCGGCACGGGCCGGCACGTATCGCCAGAGCATTGGAACAGGCTTCTTGACCGGCCGGATACCCTCGTTATCGATACGCGGAATCATTACGAGGTCGAAGTCGGCACATTCCCGGGTTCGGTCGATCCGGGTACGGACAGCTTCCGTCAGTTTGCGGATTTTGCCCGCGGCATTGGCGCTGCCGACATGAACCGGCCGGTCGCCATGTTTTGCACCGGCGGCATTCGCTGCGAAAAAGCGTCGGCACTCTTGCTGGAACTCGGTTTCGCCGAGGTCTACCAGTTGCAGGGCGGAGTCCTCAACTACCTGGAGCAGGTGAAGGGCGAGGACAATCGCTGGCATGGCGAATGTTTCGTCTTCGACAGCCGGGTCGCAGTCGATCGGGACCTGGCAGAGGGTGGCTACGTCCAGTGTCATGCCTGCCGCCGGCCGCTTTCCAGTGAGGACCTCGAATCCGCGCACTATCGCGAAGGTGTGTCCTGTCCCCGTTGCATCGGCGATCTCGAAGCCGGGCGGGCGGAGCGACTCGAGGAACGGCGGCAACAGGTGGCACTTGCCAGGGCGCGCGGCGACGCGCATATAGGCGCCGTATTGCGGGGCAAGAATGTAGATTAAGCCGCTGGAGGGGCAGT
The DNA here is from genome assembly GCA_964605635.1 of uncultured Woeseiaceae bacterium. Lineage (GTDB taxonomy): Bacteria > Pseudomonadota > Gammaproteobacteria > Steroidobacterales > Woeseiaceae > IDS-8. The sequence continues at coordinate 3,989 of CAZSDL010000095.1, read as the reverse complement.
CAATCGCAAGAAGGGACTGAAAGACATCCGGGCTAGAACCAGAAGCGCAAGCCGGCGAGCAGCGTAAACTCTTCACTGTCGTTGCCTGCGGCGCGGCGCAGATCGGCCGTGTCACCCCAGTGCTTGTCCCAGCTGATGCCGGCGTAGGGCGCGAACTTTCGGCTTATTTCATAGCGCAGCCGCAGGCCGATATCAGTACCCACAAGCCCGCGACCAATACCTTGCTCGGCAACCTCGCTTGCGGCTACCTCGAGTTCGATCCGCGGTTGCAGAACCAGCCGCTGCGTTAGCAACAAATCGTATTCGACCTCGAGGCGTGCCGACAGATCTCCATCCTCGCTCAGGAATGCCGCGGCGTCGACCTCGAACCAGTAAGGGGCCAGGCCCTGCAGGCCGGCAACGAGGAACGAACGTGACGGGTCCGGCAGGAAATCATGGCGGACACCGACCTGCCAGTCGAAGAACGCTGTCAGGGCATGGCTATAGAGGAGTTGCAGTTCCGCCGCGCCGGTGGAGCCCCGCGCTCGATTGCCTTCGGTTTTCCAGCTTATTTTTTGAAAGTCGCCGCCGGTCCAGCCCTGCATGTCCCAGAGCATTGACTCATTATGTTCCTGATATTCCAGGCGCTCGAACAGCAAATGCGTAATCCACGGTTCTTCGTCGTGTTGTGCGAGTGCCGGGCCGGCGATGAGCACCAGCATCAAGGCAAGTCTTGCGATGCGGCACGCCACCATCGATCAGCCCTCCTTTCGCAGCACGGACACCGTGCGCATCATGCCGGCCTGCATGTGATACAGCAGGTGGCAGTGAAATGCCCAGTCACCCGGCGCATCAGCGGTGATGTCGACCGCCAGACGTTCGGCGGGTTTCAACGCGACCGTATGTTTCCTCGGGTTGAATGTCCCGTTGCCGTTCACCAGTTCGACGAACATGCCATGCAGGTGGATCGGGTGAGCCATCATCGTGTCGTTGACGAGAATCAGTCGCAATCGTTCGCCGTAGTGAAACAGGATCGGCGCATGCACCTCCGAAAACTTCAGGCCATCAAACGACCACATGTAGCGTTCCATGTTGCCGGTGAGATGCAACTCGAGGCTGCGCCCGGGTTCCCGCAGGTCGATATTTTCGCGGAGACTACGCAAGTCCCGGTAACGCAGGACGCGATGCGGCACGTTTTCGAGACCGATGCCAGGATGATCCAGTCGATCGTAGGCGACCTCGATGACGTTATCGACGCCGGGACCGATCGTATGCGCATGGCGCATCGCTACCGGTGCATTCGCCTTTTCATGTTCCTCGCGCTCGGGCGCTCCAGCGTGGCCCATGTGGCCCATGTGGCCCGAATGGCCAGCGTGATCCATGCTCTCGCTCTCGCTCTCGCTCTCGCCATGGCCGTGGCCATTACCATGTGCCATCCCCATGTCGGTCATGGTGAGCAACGGACGTTCGCGCAATTCCGGCACATCCGCCGTCATGCCCGGGCGCGGCGCCAGCGTGCCACGTGCAAAGCCGCTGCGATCCATTGCTTCAGCAAAGATGGTGTAGGCGCGGTCGTCGCGGATCGTTACAACGACATCGTAGGTTTCGGCGACGCCAATCTGGAATTCATCGACGGCGACAGGTGCAATGTTCTGCCCGTCGGCCTGGACCACGAGCATCTCCAGCCCCGGGATACGCACGTTGAAGAACGACATGGCAGAGCCGTTGATGAACCGCAGCCGCACACGTTCACCCGGTTCGAACAGCCCCGTCCAGTTTGCATCGGGACCGCGACCGTTCATCAGATAGGTGTACGTCAGGCCGCTGATATCGGCAATGTCGGTCGGGGTCATGCGCATGCGGCCCCACATGCGGCTCTCGGCACTGGCTGCGCGAAATCCGTCACGTCGCACATCGTTCAGGAAGTCCCCAAAGGTACGCCGCGCGGGATTGTAGTAACCCTCCGACTTCTTGAGGTTCGCCAGGACGGTGCCCGGATCCTCGAACGTCCAGTCGGACAGCAGCACGACGAACTCCCTGTCGTAAGCGACCGGGTCCTCATCGGCCGGATCGATGATCATCGGGGCATAGACCCCGGTCTGCTCCTGCCAGCCGGAATGGCTGTGATACCAGTACGTGCCGTTTTGTATGACATCGAACTCATAGCGGTAGCTTTCGTTCGGGGGAATGCCGGCAAAGCTGATGCCCGGGACGCCGTCCATGTCGAACGGCAGGAGCAGCCCGTGCCAGTGAATAGAGCTGTCCTCGGCCAGCGCGTTGTGAACATTCAGCACAACGCGCTGGCCTTCGCGCAGCCGCAGCAACGGTCCGGGAACAGTGCCGTTGATACCGGTCGCTGTCGCGCCGCGCCCGTCGATAACCACTTCGGTATGGCCAATCTGCAATTCATGCGTGTCGCGATACTGCGGCGGCGCAACGCCGCGGCTGTTCGTGGCTGCCCAAAGCGGCACCGGCAGCAGCAATTGTGACGCAGCAACAGCGGCGAACTGCGTCGTGTGCCGCAGGAAACGGCGTCGTGAAATCGGTAGTTTTTTGTCTGTCATGGCCTTCTTCGTTGAGATTGCGTGCGCCCGGATCCGCGCACGGCACGGCGATGCCGTGAATCGAGTTACAAGGTCCCGCTACTGCGGAAGAGCGAAACGTGCGACAGGCGTAACGCCAGTACAGTGAGCAGCGAGATTGTGCTGGCGGCTTTATGCATCGAGGTCGGGGATCATCTCGCTTTCAAGAACCGCAATCATGTCTTTCAATAACAGTCGCTTCTTTTTCAGACGCCGGATGCGTAACTGGTCAACCAGCGGATCGTGTGACAATCGGTCGATAAGATAGTCGAGGTCGCGATGGCTGATGCGCAGTTCACGCAGCCTTGCCAGCTCCCGGAAGCATTCCGTATCGATATTGTCATCAGTCATAGAAATCAGCAGGCTTGGCCGCCGGGCAATCCAGACTGCCCGATGATCAATAGTAGCTCAGCTATGCGGCCGGAGTCAGGAGGCCGAGCCAGTCAACGTCCTGCGGTCCCGTGACCAGGAAATGCTCATTCAGAATGTCGTCTTTGGAGTTATAACTCAATGGCTTGCCGTCAAGCGTGAGTACCGCACCACCTGCGTTTTCGACCACTGCCTGGGCGGCCGCCGTATCCCACTCCGAGGTAGGGCCCAGTCGCGGATACACGTCGGCAACGCCTTCGGCGATCAGGCAGAACTTGAGCGAGCTGCCCATGGAGACCATCTCGAAATCGCCCAGCAGCTCGAGGAATGCGTCGAGGCTCGCGCCGCGATGTGACCGGCTGCCCACGACCCGCACCGGACTGGCGCTCTCGAGCGACACCCGCAGCGGCTTGCGGGTTCCGTCGGCCTCGCGCACTTCTGCGCCGAAGCCTAAGCAGCCGACGTAGGTCTTTTGCGTGACGGGCACATGCACGACGCCGAGGATCGGGCGGTTGCCTTCGATCAACGCAATGTTGACGGTGAATTCGCCGTTCCGCTTCACAAACTCCTTGGTGCCATCGAGTGGATCAATCAACCAGTAGTGTGACCAACGGCTTCGTTCTGCAAATTCCGGCAGGCCCACCTCCTCGGAGATAACAGGAATGTCGGCTGACAGCTCCTTCAAGCCGGCCAGGATGCGCCGGTTGGCAGCCAGATCGGCCTTCGTCAAGGGCGAGTCGTCATCCTTGGCGGCGACCGTGAAATCGGTCTCGTAGACATCCAGTATCGCGTGGCCTGCGGCAACAGCAATGGTGACGACCGGTTCGATGAGGGTTTGCGGATTCATTCGGTGTTTCCGTGCAACAAGCGTTTCAGGACCATACGTGCGACCCGCAGTATAATGCACGCGAAATTTTCATTGAGGTAACGGTTCATGTCCTTGCCGGCCACCGGGAGCCTGTTCGACAGTTGCGATACGTTGATGCTCGACATGGATGGCACGCTGCTCGATCTGGCGTTCGATAATTACATGTGGAAGGAACTGATTCCAGCCGAGTA
>CAZSDL010000094.1:0-9422 GCA_964605635.1 uncultured Woeseiaceae bacterium | reverse complement strand
GCACCGTATCGAACAGGTTGAGGTTGATCTCCTGCGGCACCAGCCCGATGCAGGATTTCGCAGCTTCGAGTTCATTGTCGATGCTATGGCCGAAAACCCGCACCTCTCCACCGGTTTTGTTGACCAGGGAGCAGACAATGCCGATTGCCGTTGTCTTACCGGCGCCATTCGGCCCGAGCAGTGCGTAAAAATCACCTGGCTCGACGTCGAAATCGATGCCTTTCAGCGCCTGGTTGCCGTTCGGGTAGGTTTTGCTCAGGTTTTTGATCGAAAGGGCGTGCATGCGCCGCGTATTGTATACGCCGCTTGCACGTCGTTGCCGAGCCTATAGCTATTCATCTGGCTATTCGTCACGCGTCGGTATCGTCGGCGACCCGCAGTGCTGGCGTGCGCACGGCACATGCGGCGTTCGCCCAGCGCGTGCTGGCCGGCACGGCAGCGCTGGTCAGCACGCATTGCAGTGCGCTGATATGGGCCGCATGACGAACTTCGTTCTCGCGACTGATGCCGCATTTAAGGAGCTTGCTCCACAGCTCCGTATCCGGCGCTGCGCGAGCGACCAGCACATCTTGCTGCATCCCGGCAAGCGCCAGGACATGCAGAAAAGTGCGCTCCGTCAATTGCTCGCACCAGTGCAGGCTGGCGCCGCAGATCAACCGCGCGGCATAAGGATTGTGCTTGGCAAGCTGCCACACGAAGCCGAGGCCGGCGGCAATGAGCCGGCCCAGCTCATCGGTGGAAGACGGCGGCACGCTGAATAAATCGCGGTCTGCCGGTGCATCGAACACCGCGTTCCAGAAGTGGTCATCCCGCTCACGCAGGGAGAACAGCAGGAATGGCGTCCGTGCCAGGCGGTCTGCCTGGTGGGCATTTAGCGCGACCAGTCGACTGGCGAGCGCTTCTGGCATGCCGAGCATGCACCGTCTCGCCGCCGGCTCGCGCCGCAACAGGGCGAGAAAAGCGCCATTCAGGGAAAACACATTCTCGTAGTCGACGGCGCTCGGCCCCTCATAGTCCATCGCTATAGCCCATCGCTTTTGCCCCTCTCGGTTGAGGTTCCGCGCATGTCAGTCGCGCATTTTTTCGCGGAATCCCGAGTTACGTTATTTTTGATTGCGCGCCCATGTCTTGATCATATAAGCTTTTATAACACTGTATATGGGCCAAATCTAGCACAATAGGTGAAAAATGCGATTAACAGACAATCGATATGCGAGCGAACGGCAGCAATTCGAGCTGGCGTTGCGCATGATTGGCCATGAGGCCAGGACACGGACGATCAAGGCCTGTACGGGTCTGAGCGATGACCGCATCCGTAAGCTTTACACCACCTATTTCCGCGGCGGCAGTCGCCTGACGGTAAAGCGCCGCCGCGGCAAGTCGCCTCGCCAGGTGTCGCTGTTCGTCAAGAACCCGCTGAACCAGCTGGAGGCCACGACGCTGATTGCCCTTTACTGCGCCAGCCTTCTGTTGCGCGTCGATGCCAACAATCGCATTCATGCCTGCTGGCCGCGGCCCGATGTCGAGTACGGTCACCGCGCCTGCCGCGCCTACGAAACCTACCAGCTGTTGCACCCGGCGCCGCGGCTCACCTTCGAATGGGCGTGGAACCTGCTGCACACGATTTCCCACAACGACGAGCTGTACCTTGCGAGCTGCAATCATTGCCAGACACGCTATGTGCAGGACGCCTACGCACTCGATCACAAGGTCTGCCCGAGTTGTGAGATCTCCCGGCAACGGCAAAAGCGGTCCGGAACGGCGGGTGTGGCCGGCGCCTGAATCCTGCTCCGGCTGCCCGTGGCAGGCGACGGCGGCTGACCGGGAAATCTTCAGCCGTAACAATCCGGTAGAATTCGAGCGGTGGCGTACGGCGCTGCTTTTGTTTCTTCTATGGGATTCTCGTTGAACGACTCGTCCAGTCTTGTCGAACGTGGCCACCTAAGCTTGCTTCACCCTGCGACATGAATGGCCACAACATCTTCGCCGGTGCCTTTGTCGATCGCTCCGGCTATCGGCGTGAAGATCCCGACTGGCTCCGGTCCGCGATCCAAAGCGTAGACAGCCTGTTCGTCCCTGTATGGGGCGACAAGTGCCTGGCAAGCGGTGAACCGATGACCGCAATTCTGCTGTCGCACACCGACGTGGCGCCTTTCCTGCAAAGTAAGGACTGCATTTTTCTCGGCATGTACCGCGACCGCCCGGCGTTTGCGGTCCCTATCGACGGTGGCAGCGAAGCGCCCTTCGCAGACATCGGCCAGTTCCACGATTTGCGTTATCTCGGCAGCTACCTGCCTGCCGACGAAGCCAACCTGGTGGCGCATGCGCGCGCGCTGACCCTGTGGCATCAGGCACAACAGTATTGTGGCCGCTGCGGAGCACTGTCGCGCGCCGGGTCCGGCGGCAACACCCGGCTGTGTGTCGGTCCCGACTGCGGCATTCGCATTTTTCCCCGGGTCGATCCCGCGATTATCGTGCTGGTCTCGGACCGCGACCGTTGCCTTCTTGGACGCCAGGCGGGTTGGCCGGAGGGCCGCTATTCCACGATCGCCGGCTTCGTCGAGCCGGGCGAGAGCCTGGAGGACGCGGTGCAGCGCGAAGTACTCGAGGAAACCAATATCGCGGTGCATGACATTCGCTATCACAGTTCGCAGCCGTGGCCGTTCCCGTCTTCGTTGATGCTGGGCTTCACCGCAGAAGCATTGTCCGCGGACATCCTGATGAACGACGGCGAACTCGAGGATGCGCGCTGGTTTACGCGCAAGGAACTGGAGTCGGGTTTCCCGAAACTGCCGTACCGCCTGTCCATCGCTCGACGTCTCGTCGACGACTGGCTCGAGGAGCACGACCGTCAGGGAGCCCCGCGCACCCGAATCTTGCCCTGATGTGCCTGATCGCTTTCGCATGGCGGGTTCATCCTGTCTACCCGCTGATCGTCGCCGCCAATCGCGATGAGTTTCATCAGCGGCCCGCCGACCCGCTTCACTGGTGGCCGGACCAGCCGAACATCGCCGGGGGACGCGATCGGCTGGCGGGCGGCACATGGCTGGGCGTCAGCCGCAACGGGCGCTTCGCGACGGTCACCAACTACCGTGAGAACCTTCGAGTGCAAGCGGGAGACCGGAGTCGCGGCAGGCTTATCACCGATTTCCTGAGCGCTTCCACCGCGCCACTTGCTCACCTGTCGGCCATCGAGGGCGACTGCTTCGGGGGATTCAATCTGTTGACGGCAGGGCCGGATGCCCTGGCTTACGCCTCCAATCGTGGCGACGTGCCGCGGCTTCTTCAGCCCGGCATCTACGGCCTCAGCAACGCGTCTTTAGATGCGCCGTGGTGGAAAGTCGAACACAGCAAAAAGTGCTTGCGCACGCTGCTCGCTGATAATGCGGTCAGCGTGCCGGCCCTGTTCGAACTGCTGGCCGATCGCGAACCGGCAAAGGCGCCGGATGTGACAGACGGCGTGCTGCCCCCCGAAACGGCACGGGCGGTCAGTGCGCCGTTTATCGTCACAGCCGACTACGGCACGCGTTGCTCGACAGTGCTGCTGCAGGACGCGTCCGGCCATATTGCCTTGCACGAACGCCGCTTCGATGCGGCCGGGCAGGCGAGCGGCGAGTCAGCGCTCGACTTTAGAATGGAAGTCGACTGAAGCGTAATTACCCGGCGGGGCCGAGAACCGCGATGAGCCAGCGTCGGATATCTGCGATTTCCTCGGCGCACACTGAATGAGCCATGGCGTACTCGTGCCATTCCACGCGGTAGCCGGATTGCTCGAGAAGGCGCCTTGATGACTGGCCGAGGTCGATCGGCAACATCGGGTCGAGGCTTCCGTGCGCCATAAAGATCGGCAATTCAATCGCAGTGGCACGCGCAGCGACGTCCGTCGCGAAACTCTGTGACAGCGGCAGGTAAGTCGATAGTGCCATCACTCCCGCCAGACGTTGGCTGAACCGCAGCGCGGTGTGCAGCGCAATCGCTCCGCCTTGCGAGAATCCTGCAACAACGATGCGTGCATAGTCCGAGCCACGCTCGTGTTCACGTTCGATGATTCGCTCCAGCAGGCGCCCGCTCTCCAGCACGCCTGCTTCGTCCTCCGGTCCGTTGCGATCCAGGGTAAGGATGTCGTACCAGGCGCGCATGCGCATGCCGCCGTTAATGGTCACAGGTCGCTCGGGGGCGTGCGGAAAAACAAAACGCACTTGCATATCGGCCGGCAATCGCAGTTCCGGCACGATGGGTTCGAAGTCGTGGCCGTCGGCACCCAGACCGTGCAGCCAGATGACACTGCAGTCGGGTTCGCGGCCGGTTTCCAGCTCCACGGCTGACGGTATTTGCACGATGTCGGTCCTTGTCCGCAGGGCGTATTTGCCAGCCGCGCATGGTACCAGCACAGGGCGCTTGACCACTATATGCGCATTGTGTTAAAAAAATGCGCATAATTATGCGAGCAAGACGATGCCGGTAGCAGTCCAGGGTCAAACAGAGCGTCGTGAATGCATCCGGCAGATTCTCTTGTCGGAGCCGGCAACGACGCAGCAACAACTGGTCGATGCATTAACGGTGCGCGGATTTGGTGCCACTCAGTCCAGCGTGAGCAGGGACTTGCGCGAACTCGGCGTGATCAAGACGTCACGGGGCTACGAGCTGCCGAGGAATGAGGCGAGCGGCGACGACGAGGTCGCCCAGGTGACAGGGCTTCTACGGAGCATGCAGACGGCCGGGCCGCATTTGCTGGTCATCAAGACCGCGATCGGGGCAGCCCAGCGCGTGGCACTGGCGCTCGATCGCTCTGCGTGGCCGGAAATTGTCGGCAACGTGGGGGGTGACGATACGGTTTTTGCAGCAACGACGAACGCGGCGTCGCAACGCCGGGTATTGGCGAAAATAAACCGCATCGCAGGATTAAATTGACAGGGAGTTTCCGTTGAAAGAGATGCAAACGCCGATCATTCTCGCCTTTTCCGGCGGCCTCGATACTTCGTTTTGCGTGCCATGGTTGCAGGAAAACTTCGGCCGTGACGTCATCACTGCGACCGTGGATACCGGGGGCATCGACCGTGATGCGGCGGGGGCTCTCGAGGAACGAGCGCTCGCACTCGGCGCAATTGAGCACGTCCTGATCGACGGCAAGAACGAGTATTTCGATCGGGTAATCCGTTACCTGATCGCCGGCAACGTGCGGCGTGGGCATTTGTACCCACTGTGTGTCGGTGCCGAGCGCGGCCTGCAGGCGGCACGCCTGGCGAGACTGGCCATCGAGCGAAACGCGATGACCGTCGCGCACGGCTGCACGGCGGCGGGCAACGACCAGGTGCGCTTCGAAGTGGCTTTGCGCACTCTCGCTCCCGATCTCGAGATCCTCGCACCGGTGCGCGACCACAACTGGTCGCGACAGGAGCAACTGGACTTCCTGCGTCAACACGGTATGCCGTTACCACCACAAGGGTCAGCGTATTCCATCAATCGCGGACTATGGGGCATTACTATCGGCGGCAAGGAAACGCTGACGTCGGAGCGATCTTTGCCGGATGAAGCGTGGGTATTGTCGGCGACTGCTTTCAGCCAACCGCGTGCCGCATCGGAGCACAGCATCGACTTTGACGCAGGCATACCGGTAAGCCTTGACGATGAACTGATGGCCCCTGTCACCCTGATCGAGGCACTGGAAACACTTGGCGGCAGTTACGGAATAGGCCGCGGCATTCATCTCGGCGACACAGTCCTCGGTACCAAAGGCAGGGTCGCATTCGAGGCGCCGGCCGCCGAGGTGCTCATCACGGCGCACCGTGAACTTGAGAAGCTCACGCTCTCGGCACAACAGTCGCGCATCAAGGATTCCGTCGCCGCTCATTACGGTGACCTCATTCATGAGGGCAAACAACTCGACCTTGCCTGTCGCGATATCGAAGCCCTGCTGTTGTCGTCGCAAGCGCGCGTCAGCGGTCGAGTGCGCTTTACATTGAGACCGGGCAACCTGTTTATCACCGGGGTGGATTCTCCGTATTCACTGCTCGCTGCCACGCGCGGCATTTACGGTGAGGCGGCCGGCGAGTGGACAGCGCAGGACGCGCTCGGCTACTCGAAGATCATGGCGCTTTCCGGCACCCTGCAAACCCGTGCCGCCGGCGGGAAGAACTGACATGCGTACCGTATTCGTCGACAAGGTCGCCTCCGTCGCCCAACACAGCAAGCTGCGTCACGAACTCAGGGTTGCCGACGAGATTCCCTGCGAAGAGGGTGTGCTCATCGCCGTCAGGGTGCTGAACAACAAGACTCGCTACAACCAGCTCGAATTGACCAGCGGCCGCATGGCGACCGTCAACCAGGGGGACACCGTGGTCGGCGCTCTCGGTCACCGCAAAGCGTTGTTTGGCTACTCGGGGCATTTGCCGGCATCTCTGGAAGTCGGTTCGATCGTGCAGATTCTCAACATCGGTGGCGTGATGGGAATCTGCGACTCCGGAAATCCGGACGTGGGTGCGCCGTTCGACTGCGAAGTGCTTGGAACGGTGCTGCATTTTCCCTATCTCGGGGAACGGATCGGCGTACCGGCACGGGTCGGCGAACGAACGCTGGACGCGGATGCCGTGCTGGATACCCATTCAGTGCCGGTGGTCGCGCTTGCGGGTACCTGCATGGACTCGGGCAAAACCGCAGCTGCGTGCGCTATCGTCAGCCGCCTGCGACATCGCGGCCTGCACGTCGCTGCCTGCAAGGCGACCGGCGTTGCATTGCGACGCGACATTCTCGCCATGGAGGATGCCGGCGCCAGCGAAACGATGATCTTCTCCGATTTCGGGATCGTCACGACCACCGCAATGAACGGCCCGGCACTGACACGCGCATTGCTGACGTCACTCGCACTACACCAACCGGATGTTATTGTCATCGAGCTCGGCGATGGATTGCTCGGTGCATACGGTGTCGAAGCCATTCTTACTGATGAGGCCATCCGCAGTGCCTTCACCGCAGTCGTACTTTGCGCAAGCGATCCGGTTGCCGCCTGGGGTGGGGCCAAAATTCTTCGCGAGCAGTACGGGATCGAGCCGGCTGTCGTGACCGGCCCCGCGACCGACAACGCCGTGGGTATCCAGCAGATTGCCGAGCGCCTGTCACTCCCCGCCATCAACGCACTGACCAACGGCGTCGCGCTGGGCGACCGGATTGTCGAAAGTCTGCCCGGGATCATCGGCAAATCGAGGCGGACAGACTGATGCGCATTCCTGCCGTGGTAATCGGTGCAACCGGCTACGTCGGCGGCGAGTTGCTGCGCCTGTTGCAGGCGCACCCGAACTTCGTGCTGGCTGCCGCCGTGTCCGAGTCCCGCGCAGGAGCGCACATCTCGACGGTGTTCCCGCACCTTGCCGGCGTTTATAACAACACAACGTTCGCCGCTCCGCGTGAGTGGGCGACGCAAATGGATCGTGGAGCCCGGCTTGCGTTGTTTTCGGCGGCTCCCCACGGTGCCTCGGCGTCGCTTGTTGCTGCCGCACTCGATGATGCGTCAGCTCGAGACCTCGACCTGCACATCGTGGATTCGTCGGCGGATTTCCGTTACGCCGATGCCGACGCCTACCGCAACGTTTACGGTGCTGCACATGGCGCGCCACAATTGCTCGCCGATTTTCACTGCGCCGTGCCGGAGCATGCCGCCGGTGTAACGGCCGCACACATTGGTCACCCCGGCTGCTTCGCGACCGCAGTCCTTCTTGCGGCCGTGCCGCTGGTGCATGCCGGCCAGGCAGAGGGCAATCTCTACGTCACCGGAGTTACCGGCAGCACAGGCTCTGGCCGCAGTCCGCAGGACGGCACGCACCACCCCGAACGCCACAGCAACTATTATGCATACAGGCCCCTGGTCCACCGGCATGTACCGGAAATAGAGACTCTCATCGAGAATGCCTGCGGCACACGCACATCGATCAACTTTGTTCCGCATTCAGGGCCGTTCGCACGCGGCATTCATGTGACCTTGCAGTCTAAACTTGCATCGTCACTCTCCGCGGGCGAGATTCGGGAAACCTATTCCCGCTATTACCGGAACGCCGAATTCGTTCGTATCGTCGACGGTACGCCACGACTGAAAGATGTCGTCGCCAGCAATTACTGTCACATCGGCGTCGCGACCGCCAACGACAGCGTCGTCGTGATGTGCGTTATCGACAACCTGGTCAAGGGTGCCGCTGGCGGCGCCATACAGTGGATGAATCGACTCTGGTCACTGCCGGAATCGAGCGGACTATTGGCTGCGGCACCGTCGTGGACGTAGCGGCAAACAAGGTGCACGACGTGCAGGCACGCGAGGAGGCGGCCACGATAAATGTCTATGGCCAATTGCCCTTTGTGCCGGAGCATGCAGCGGGATGCGAACTGGTCTCTGCCGACGGTCGGCGAATCCTCGATCTTTATGGGGGCCACGCTGTTGCCTCGCTCGGTTACGCGCACCCGCGACTGCTGAGCGCAATCGTACAACAGGCGCAACGCATGCTGTTCCAGAGCAACGCCGTGGCACTCGAGGTACGGGCCAGCGCCGCCGAAGCGCTGGTGTCGATTGCCCCGGCCAATCTCACACGTGCCTTTTTCGTCAACAGTGGCGCGGAAGCCAATGAGAATGCGCTGCGTATCGCGTGCACCGCTACCGGTCGCCGGAAAATACTCGCGATAACGCATGGCTTCCATGGCCGTACCGCGGCGGCAGGCGCGGTTACCTGGAATGCCGCGGACTCCTGGTACGGGTTCCCGGATAAGCCATTCGACGTAGACTTCATTCCTCGCGATGACGTGTCAGCGGCACAGGCGATGATCGACCGCGAGGTGGCCGCCGTCATTTTCGAACCGGTGCAGGGCGTTGCCGGTGCATACGAATTGTCCGCCGATTTTGTCACTGCACTTCGCGAGGCAACTCAGACGTGTGGTGCCCTGCTCATCGCCGACGAAGTCCAGTGCGGTATGGGGCGTTGCGGACAGTTTTTTGCCGTCCAGATTTACAATATCGAGCCCGATCTGCTCACCACTGCAAAAGCACTGGGTGGCGGCGTTCCTTGCGGCGCACTTCTTGCCGGCGAGAAGTTTGCAGTCCAGCAGCAGCCCGGCGCCCTGGGTACGACCTTTGGTGGTGGACCGCTGGCGGCGGCAGCCATTGTCGCGGTGATCGACGCCCTGCGAAGTGAAAGCCTGCTCGACAACGTGCGCGAGCGCGAAGCGCAGATTCGGCAGACTTGCGTTACCGGTCCGGTGACCGCGATTCGCGGCAAGGGGCTGTTACTCGGGCTCCAATGCGATCGGCCGGCGCGCGCGGTTCAATCCGCATTGCTCGAGTTCGATATCCTGGCGGGCACCAGTGCCGACCCGAATGTTTTGCGCCTGTTGCCGCCCCTGGTCCTGCAGGCCGAGCACGTCAAACGGCTGGCCAGCGCGCTTGG